>JAFOYQ010000125.1 GCA_017424575.1 Muribaculaceae bacterium | reverse complement strand
TCATTTGAAGACCAATTAATGCGTCTCTTCGCTACTGACCGCGTAATGAAGATGCTCGACACTCTCGGATTGAAAGAGGGTGAAATGATTGAGTCAAAAATGGTTACTAAGGCAATCGAAAATGCTCAAAAACGCGTTGAAGAAAACAACTTCGGTATCCGTAAACGTCTCCTCGAATATGACGACGTGATGAATAAGCAACGTACATATATCTACAACCGTCGCCACCATGCTTTGCTCGGTGAACGTGTGGGTATTGACATTGCTAACATGCTTTACGATACTATCGAAAATATTGCAAATACTTACGATGGTCCTAACTTCTATGAAGACCTCAAACTCGAAGTGTTCAAAGTGCTCACAATCGAAGTACCATTCAGCCAACAAGAGTATCGCACAATGGGCAAAGAAGCAGTTATCGATAGTCTCTATCAAGCTGCCAACGAAGCCCTCGACCGCAAGAGCCAACGCATCATCGAAATCGCTCAACCTGTTATCAAAGATTGGGTTGAAAATCGTAATGCAACAGGTCCTATTATGGTTCCTATCACCGATGGCAAACGCATCTTTAACCTTCGTGTAGATATACAAGAAGCATACAATAGCGACTGCAAAGCAATCGTTAAAGAATGGCACAAAGCGCTATTGCTCGTGACTATCGACGAATTGTGGAAAGAACACCTTCGCGAACTCGACCAACTCCGTCAATCGGTACAAAATGCTTCTTATGAGCAAAAAGACCCATTGGTAATTTATAAAGTTGAATCGTTCCACCTCTTTGAAAACATGCTCAACAACCTCAACACAAAGGCAATGTCGGCATTGTTGCGTGGTCAAATCTTCATCAAAGAACAACGCGAAGAAGAAACTCAACAACCTCGTCAACCCGAAGTAAAACAAGCGATGCCCGAACGTCGTAACGACTATTCACAATATCGCACTTCAAAAGAAGACCTCCCAGGACAAGCTGCACAACAAGCAGCGGCTTCGGCTCACCAAGGCGAACGCCCACGCCCTCAACCAATAGTTGCTGGTCCTAAAATTGGCCGAAATGACCCATGTCCTTGCGGTAGTGGCAAAAAATTCAAAGCTTGTCACGGCAAAAATGCGTAATTCATTTTAACTCACTATAAAAAATGCTGTAACCCCACCGTTACAGCATTTTTTTTGTACTATGATTCTCTCACATTCGCCGATAATTACTAACTTTGTAGTATTATGACTGCTGAAGAAAAATTACATATAGAAGAAAAGGTCGTAGAGATGATTAAAACCGTCTACGACCCCGAGATACCCATCGATGTATATAGTCTTGGATTAATTTACAAAATCGACCTTGCCGATGATGGAACGTTAAATATTGACATGACTCTCACTGCACCCAGTTGCCCAGCTGCCGATTTCATCGTCGATGACATGCGCATGAAGGTAGAGAGTGTCGATGGAGTTACAAGCGTTAATATCAACATCGTCTTTGAACCCGAATGGAACAAAGATATGATGACCGAAGAGGCAAAACTTGAACTCGGTTTTTTATAAAAATCTCAAATTCCAATTCCACTATGCGCGATAAAGTATATTTCATTTCCGATTTACATCTTGGTGCTTCATATCTTGAAAGCCCCATAGATTATGAGCGCAAGGTGGTGCGTTGGCTCAACTCTATCAAAGATACAGCCAAAGCAATTTATCTTCTTGGAGATATTTTAGATTACTGGTATGAGTATCGCAATGTAGTGCCTCGTGGATACACACGTTTTCTCGGCACACTTGCTACACTCGCCGACGAAGGGATTGAGATACATTGGTATATAGGCAATCACGACATTTGGATTTTTGACTATCTTCCTAATGAGATAGGCATGACTGTTGTTGACGGACACTCAGTAACCGAAATCGACGGCAAACGTTTTTTCCTATCACATGGCGATGGCATAGGTATCCTCAAACCTGGATTCCGCTTTATCCGTTCATTATTTCGCAATCGTTTTTGCCAATGGCTATTTTCAAGCGTTCATCCACGATGGACAGTTCCATTCGCACACCGATGGTCATCACATAGTCGCAAATCGGCTAAAGATGCTCCCCAATTTATAGGAGAAGAATATGAGCCATTTATTCCTTTTGCTCGCAATTGGAACAATGAACACCAAAACGAACAAGTAGATTATTTTATTTTCGGTCATCGTCACATCTTGCTCGACTACAAGATTGACAACGATTCACGAGTGATAGTGCTTGGCGACTGGATTCATCACCTCTCTTATGCCGTTTATGATGGTAATACACTCTCATTAGAGACATTCAAGGAGTAAAAAAGCCCAATAAAACGCATATTTCCACAAAACATGTTTAACAACATATCTTTTTTTTTGTTTAGCCAAGAAAAAAGTCGGACATTTGCATCACAAACCTAAAACAATCTTTTTCACCTTAGAAATTATACCTTTTGAAATCATAGAAGCGAGTCCTCTGAACAGAGGACTCGCTTTTTTGTAGTAAGTATATTTAATTATGGGAAGGTGGACAAAAAGTAGTATCTCTGCCGACTGAGCCATGTTTTTCCATAAAAAAAACAGCAACAGTCCATTGGGATTGTTGCTGTCGTTCTTTATCGTATTATTAATATTTATCGGCGTTTTTTGCTTGATTTTGATTTTTTAGTCTTTGCGCTTGCTGTTGCTTTGCTCTTTTTAGACTTTGATTTAGAGTATTTTTTCGATTTCTTTGATTTAGATTTCGAATACTTTGATTTTTTCGCTTTAGATTTATAAGATTTCTTAGCGTAAGACTTTTGAGCAGCCGCTGGCGAATAGTTGCGAGAGTTTTGGTAAGTTGTTTTGTTGAAAGTAAACACATCGCTATGCACTGTAGCATTTTCAAAGTCGATAATCGCTGCAGGATTGATTGCTACACCGAGATAACGAGTTTCAAAGTGAAGGTGTGCACCAAAACTACGACCAGTGTTACCACCAAGACCAATAGGTTCACCTGCTTTTACAAATTGGTTGCGTTCTACAAGGTGTTTTGAGAAGTGTCCGTAAACAGTTTCAAGACCATTATCGTGACGAATCACAACATATTTGCCATAACCTCTTGCTTCATAGTTCACAATACGAACACGACCATTGAATGCAGCTCTTACAGTGTCGCCAGTGTTTAGATTCAAGTCAACACCGCGGTGCATACGACGGAAGCGAGGACGATAACCATAAGCCGATGTAAGTTCACCAGGAACTGGCATGTGGAATCCTGTTACGTCAATCTTAGCTGTAGCAGGGATTTCAATACCGCCATAACAATTTACACGAGGGCTATCCCAACCAAATTGTTCATCTATATCGCTAACGGTTAGTTCTTCAGTTTCGTTACCGAGAACGCCTTTTACAAATTTATTTGTTTCTTCGTTTTTAATCTTATTAGCATTGTTGCCAATTCCTGCGATATAATCTTTGTGCATCGAAGCATGACGGTTGTCTTGTGCTTGTGTTGCAACTGATACACAGAGGGCAATTGCGAAAGATACTGTGGTTGTTATTAGTTTATTCAAATTCATTTTTTATAGTTTAACCACTCGAGGAGAGAGGTATGATTTAAGCAATAATTCATTTTTCAACGATTGCAAAGGTACTATGATTCATTTAGTTAGCAAAATATTGCACAGATAAAAAATGTAAATCTATGGGGATATTTCTTAATTTTGCCGCCTACAACACTATAAATCAAATAGTTATCCATTTTGCATAATTCTATATTTTTTTCATACTAAAAATATTCGTTGCGCATTAAATGTTAAATTGTGGTTAAAATTTGTAATCAAAAATGCTCAAATTTTAACTTATTAAGCCCCAATTTACACTTTTAGCAAATAATACATTAAGTTGTCGTTGCAACAAAGCATTATTTGGGTGTTCCAAATTAGGGTCAGAGTCAAGGATATCCGATGCCATATTTCGTGCCATCTGAATGATTTGACCATCAGATGCAAGGTTAGCAATACGAAGGTCAAATGCTATTCCACTCTGCATTGTTCCCTCAAGGTCACCAGGTCCACGCATCTTCAAGTCGGCCTCTGCTACTATAAATCCATCGGTAGTCGATGTCATAATCTCTAATCGTTGACGTGTTTCTTTAGCAATTTTCTGTTTAGACATTAATATACAGTAGCTTTGGTCGGCTCCACGCCCAACTCTACCGCGCAACTGATGCAACTGCGAAAGTCCAAATCGCTCGGCATTTTCAATTATCATCGTTGTAGCATTTGGCACATTCACCCCCACCTCAATCACCGTTGTCGCCACTAAAATTTGCGCCTGATTAGAGGCAAAAAGCGACATCTGATAGTCTTTTTCGGTAGGTTTCATCTTGCCATGCACAAAAGCCACTCGATATGAGGGGAACGTGTCGCATATCAATTCATATCCCTCTTCAAGACTTTGTAAATCGAGTTTTTCATTCTCTTGAATAAGTGGATATACGATATACACCTGTCTTCCCTGCTTCAATTGTCGTCCCACGGCTTGATATACTTGCTCTCGCTGTTCATCATAACGCAAAAGTGTCTGCACTGGTTTACGACCAGGTGGTAATTCATCAATTACCGACACATCAAGGTCGCCATATACAGTCATTGCCAATGTGCGAGGGATAGGTGTTGCAGTCATAACAAGCACATGTGGTGGAGTGATATTTTTCTTCCACAATCGCGCACGCTGAGCCACACCAAATCGATGTTGCTCATCAATAACGACAAAACCAAGATTTTGAAATTGCACATTATCCTCAATCACAGCATGAGTGCCTATGAGTATATGCAACGACCCATCTTGCAACTGCTGATGTATTAAATCGCGCTGCTTCTTACGCGTTGATCCAGTGAGTAGTTTTACATTCAGCCCAATAGGCGCAACAAGCTTAGAAATTGTTTCAAAATGCTGAGTAGCAAGAATTTCGGTTGGTGCCATTAGACACGCTTGAGTATTATTATCAACCGCTATAAGCATACAAAGCAGAGCCACTAATGTTTTACCACTTCCCACATCACCTTGCAACAACCTATTCATCTGCTTGCCACTACCCATATCGGCACGAATCTCTTTAATCACTCGTTTTTGAGCTCCTGTGAGTTCAAAAGGCAGTTGTTGTGAATAGAATGTGTTAAAGAAATGCCCAATACGAGGGAACTTAAATCCACGAATGACTGCAGAGCGTTTACGTGTGTATCGCAATATATTGAGTTGCATATAAAACAATTCCTCAAACTTAAATCTAAGGCGTGCTCGTTGCAACTGTTCATTATTCTTTGGGTTATGAATTGCGACAATAGCCTCATTTAATGGCATGAGATTAAAGCGCGAAATAATATCTTGTGGCAGAGTTTCTGAAATCTGTTTAGCAACCGAAAGTGCCGTCATCACATAGTTAAACAGTGTGCGCGATGACACTCCCCGATTTCGTAAAGTTTCGGTCAACGGATAAACGCCTCGCAATCCTTGCATTGCTTCAGCTGCAGCAACAGGGTCAACTTCGGGGTGTACCATGCTCCAATGGCGGTTGAACTCTGTAGGTTTTCCAAATAGCACATACTCATTACCTACAAGATAGGCATCTTTGATATATTTTATGCGTTGAAACCACACTACCTCAATCGTCCCTGTGCCATCGGTAAACAATCCCACTAAACGGCTCTTAGCCCCTACTCCTTGCAAAGAGAACGAGATAAATCTACCTTTTAATTGTACTGAAGGCATATCCCCTTGTAAATCACGAATCTTATATATCGACGAACGGTCGAGATAATGATTTGGGAAATGGCACAAAAGGTCATAATATGATTTTATGCCAAGTTGTTTATCCAACAACTCAGCTCGTTTGGGTCCAACCCCTTTGAGGTATTTTATGTCGAGTGTGCGCAATCTATTCATTGCTGACGAAGATAAAGTTGTGCTATTTCAATATCTAATGGATTGGTTATTTTTATGTTATTTGTATCACCTTCAACAAGAGTCACATCATATCCCAATGCTGCCAACACCGAAGCGTCATCGGTAAAAGTTGCGTCAAATGGCAATGAATAAGCCTCAACAAGTTTATCAGCATGAAAGGCTTGTGGTGTTTGCACTGCTTTATATAATGAGCGATCGACAGGAGTAGAACCTGACTCATTTATTTGTCGCAACGAATCGGTTACCGATACCACAGGAATAGCACCAGGAGCTGAATCTAGAGCATCAATAAGGCGTGCCACCATATCTGCATTTACTATAGGACGCGCGCCATCATGCACAGTAATTACTTGTGCATCGGCAGGGATTTTATCAATAGCATTTTTTACCGACTGCCAACGAGTATCGCCACCCTCTACTATACTTGGTGATACAAATGAATACTCTTCACACAACTCTGCCCAATAGTCGATAAAGTCCTTATTTAACACCAATACAATATGCGAATCGGGCAAAGCCTTACGCATATTTTCTATCGTATGCATCAATACTGGACGACTATTTAGCAAACAATACTGTTTAGGCAACGAAGCCCCAAAACGGCTTCCACTACCCGCTGCTACTATTATATTATATATGTGCTGAGTATTCATAATTGCAAAGATAACTATTTTCGAGTATATCAAAAACAATGAGGACCGACAATTTTGCCAATCCTCACTATATAAAGTAAATTTATTCTACTATTAGATAATACCTTGAGCCATCATTGCTCGAGCCACTTTCATGAAACCTGCAACGTTTGCACCCTTAACATAGTTGACGAAACCATCTTCTTCAGTACCATAAATAGTACATTGTTTGTGGATTTCAGCCATGATGCCTTTGAGCTTAGCGTCAACCTCTTCAGCACTCCAGTTGAGTTTTTGAGAGTTTTGTGCCATTTCAAGACCTGATACTGACACACCACCAGCATTTGCAGCCTTACCTGGAGCATAAAGAATTTTAGCAGTAAGGAATTCTTTGATAGCTTCGGGAGTTGAAGGCATGTTAGCACCTTCTGACACTGCGAAACAGCCATTTGCCAAAAGTGCACGAGCATCGTCGCCATCAAGTTCGTTTTGAGTAGCCGATGGCATTGCGATGTCGCAAACAACATGTTGCCATGGACGTTCACCTTCGAAATATTGGCAATCATATTCTTCAGCAAACTCTTTGATACGACCGCGATAGATGTTTTTGAGTTTGAAGATATAGTCGAGTTGCTCTTGATTAATACCCTCTGGCACATAGATTGAACCGTTAGAGTCGCTCATTGACACCACTTTTGCACCAAGTTCGAGAAGTTTTTTAGCTGTATAAGTTGCTACGTTACCTGAGCCAGAGATAGCGACCTTCTTATCCTTGATGTCGATGCCTTTTGTTGCAAGCATGTTCAACAAGAAGTAAACATTACCATAACCTGTTGCTTCGGGACGCACGAGTGATCCACCAAAGTCGAGGCCTTTACCTGTGAATGTACCAGTAAACTCACGAGCCATTTTCTTATACATACCATACATGTAACCCACTTCGCGACCACCTACACCTATATCGCCAGCAGGAACGTCGGTATCGGGACCAATGTGACGCCATAGTTCTGCGATAAATGCTTGGCAGAAACGCATCACCTCCATGTCGCTCTTGCCTCGTGGAGAGAAGTCAGAACCACCTTTACCACCACCCATAGCAAGAGTAGTGAGTGAGTTTTTGAATGTTTGCTCAAATGCGAGGAACTTCAAGATTGACAAGTTAACCGATGAGTGGAAACGGATACCACCTTTGTATGGACCAATCGCATTGTTATGTTGCACACGGTAACCCATGTTGTTTTGTACATTGCCTTTATCATCAACCCATGAAATGCGGAACGTAAACACTCGATCAGGAATACAAAGACGTTCAATCAAGTTATAACGTTCAAACTCTGGGTGTTCATTGTAAACATCTTCGATTGTAGATAACACCTCTTCTACTGCCTGAATATACTCAGGTTCATTTGGGAAACGACATTTCAATTTGTCGATTACTTCAACTGCTTTCATAAATTTCTTTTTTAATGAAGTATATATCTTTATTACTTTTTTCAAATTCACCGATGCGCTCTGCATCGTTTCGGCTACAAAGATATAATATATTTTGCGATATTCCTAACAATTTGTAATTTTTTTATCACAAAATGTAAACTTTTTCTATTTTTTATTGCTTTATAGAGATTTTTGTTAAAATAACTACGACAAACATAGCAAAAAGCAAATAAAGCGTATAAAAAAAGCCCTACAGAAGTCTGCGGGGCTTTTTATCAATATGTTATTTCAAATTATTTTTGAGCAGGATCGAGTGTTACTACGCGGTAGTTGCCTTGAGCGTTGAAATCTTTCATGAATTTTTCAACATCGTCAACTGTGATTGATTTGAGGGTTTCAACTCTATTATTGAATGTATCAACGCCATTGAGTTGTACTCCAACAAGACCACTCAACCAGCTGCCGTTCTTTTCTTTCGCTTCGATAGCGCTCTTAATCATGAATTCTTTTACTTTATTGAATTCTTCTTCGTTGATATTTGATTCCATATCAACAAATTCATTCTTAATCATGCCAAGAACTTTTTCTTTCAATTCAGGCTTCATTGGGAATACTGATTGAATTGTGATAGGTTCGTTAGCGATGCGGCTCATGCTACCTTGTGCCCAGATTGAATATACTGCACCCTCTTTTTCACGAATTGTAGAGATGAGACGTGCGCTGAGGATTTGACCAGCCATTGAAGCCAATGTTTGATTCTTGTCGGTATATTCCATATCGCCAAATGAGATGATAGCAGCAGTTGTTTGAGGAGTTTCCATCTTGTAGGTAAACTCATCAGTTTTAGTGCCTTTACCAATTTCGAGCGATTTATTAATCTCAACCTTTGCAGTTGCTTTTTCAGCATCACCTGGAAGAGAAGCGATATATTGTTCAACAAGAGGTTTCAATGCTTCAGCATCAACATTACCCACAAACACAAATGTATAATCAGCAGCATTTGTCATCATTGACTTAACGATGTCAAGCATTTTTTGACGATCGGCACTCTTGATGATGTCAACCGAAAGCATTTGGTTGCGAGGATTTGAATACAATGCTTTTGCAAGGTTTTTGTTGAATTGGAAGTCGGGAGTTGCCTCTTGGTTTTGAAGCACACCTGCAAACATATTTTGAATTGCAGCATACTCATCACCAGTGATATTATAAGCGGTGAACATCATATAAGTGAGTTCCATCAATGAGTTCAAATCTTTAGGAGTTGTATTTCCCAAAAGTTGACGATTATATTCAGAGAATGATGGACGGAGTGACACTTGTTTACCAGCAAGATATTTTTGAAGGTCAGCATTAGTATAGTTACCAAGACCATATTGGCTAATGATTTGTGGCATAAGAATCAATTCGTTTGCAAACTCGTCGCCTACAACACTTGTACCACCTTTAGCCACAGCGGTCATCAAGATTTCATCTTCTTTGAATTTTGTAGGTTTGATTATAACCTTTACACCATTAGAGAGAGTCCATTCTGTTGTTCCCCATGTTGCATTTTGAGTTTCTTCCACTACTTTACCAGCAGTAGGAAGGTTAGTGATAAGAGGTTCGCTCTTCACATTGTCAACATAAGCTTCGATAGTTTCAGCATCAACAGCTGCAATCACTTGTGCAAGCTCAGCTTCGGTAGGTAATGCTACACCCTCTTTTTCGGGGAAAAGAGCAAGAAGCACACGGTTGTCGGGAGTGATATATTGAGCAAAAAGTTGGTTGATAGCTTCAACAGGAATTTGATTAACAATCATATTCATTGTTTGGTATTCCCATTCGATACCAGGGATAGGCTCGTTGCTTGTGAAGTGGCTTGCATACTCGCGAGCGTAAGAGCCCGATTCGCGACTTGCACGGTTTTTATAAGCCTTTTCAAGACGAGAGATATATTCGGCGCGAGCGCGAGCATATTCAGTTGCAGTGAAACCACCACGTTGAGCGCGAAGCACTTCACGATAGATTGCTTCTACAACTGGTTTGATGTCATTTGTTTTAGCCACGCCACTCACTGAGAACGCGTCTTTAGTGCTAGCCAAGAAGAATTCGCCATCGTTTGCTCCAGCAGCAGCAAAAGGAGCATCGGGTTTGCTTGACATATCTTCAAGACGAGTGTTGAGCATGCTTGTAATCATGTGGTTCATATATTCAACCAACATATAAGAAGCGTCGCCTTTCATTTCTTTAGGCATTGCATCGCGTTTGAACATCAATTGAACCATTGTGCTTGCTTGTTCCTTATCTTGACCGATAGCGTATATTGTTCCAGGGGTATCTTCAACTGGATAATAGATACGTTCCTTAGCATCGGCAGGCATTTCGATGTGTGAGAACATCTCTTTGATTTTAGCCTCAATGCGATCCACATCGATATCACCTACTACGATGATACCTTGTTGATCGGGACGATACCATGTGTGGTAGTAGTCGCGAAGAGCTTTATAAGGGAAGTTGTCGATAACCTCGATTGTACCGATAGGGAGACGCTCGCCATAACGGTTGCCTGGATACATTACAGGGAGGAGTTTTTCGAGGATACGCATTTGTCCCACCATTGAGCGACGCCATTCTTGGTGAATTACACCACGTTCTTTGTCGATTTCAGCATCTTCAAGAAGAAGGTCGCATGCCCAGTCGTGAAGAATCAAAAGGCAAGAGTCTTGAACCGCGATGTCGGCAGTAGGGACATTTGAAATGTTATAAACTGTTTCATCGATAGAGGTGTAAGCATTAAGGTTTTGACCAAATTTCACACCTTTAGTTTCCAACCAACTCACTACTTGGTTGCCAGGGAAATTTTTTGTTCCGTTGAAACACATGTGTTCAAGGAAGTGAGCAAGACCGCGTTGGTTGTCTTCTTCGAGAATTGAGCCCACTTTTTGAGCGATAAAGAACTCTGCTTGACCTTTAGGATATTCGTTGTGACGAATGTAATAAGTCAACCCATTAGGGAGTTTACCTATGCGCACTGTTGTGTCAACAGGAATAGGCATTTGTTGAGCTATTGCCATAGCAGGGAACATAAGCACACCCACCAATAGCATCAACATTGATTTTGCTAACTTTTTCATTTTAGTTTATATTTAATTAATGTATAATTTCACATTTAAGGGTACAAATCTACATAAAATATGCAATAGTTATGCCCCAATTACAAAAATTCACACTCTATTAGACGCATTTTTTGCTAAAAAGTTACATTTATGTCTTTATTTTTCACTCTTTTTCACATTTCTACGAGTAAAAATTATAGACAAAGCAACCATTAATCCCAACGCCCAAGGGTAATAAAGATATTGAAATGGTTGAGCTGGAGCAATGCCTGCCAATTGAGTTGCCAATAATGTTTGTGCACCATAAGGGATTAAACATTGTGTGATACAGGAGCATGTGTCGAGCAGACTGGCTGTTTTGCGAGGAGATATGCCATATTGATTTGCGATCTGTTTTGATAACGAGCCTACCGTAATAATCGCAACAGTATTATTGGCAGTACACATATTTACCACCGATACAAGAACAGCGATACACACCTGTCCCCCTCGATAATTGCTTATGCGACTTGTCAAACATTGCAACAAGTAGTTTATACCTCCCAGGGCTTTTATTAGTCCTAACATTCCAGCCGCTAAAAGCGTAATAATTATAAGGTTGCCCATTGAGTCAATTCCTAAGCCCATAAATCCAAAAAGGTCAAGCAACGCATATCCCTCAATTAACGCGATTAAAAGAGCGGCAACAATGCCTAATGTTAATACTATCGTAACATTTATGCCAATAACAGCAGTAATAATAATCAGAAGATAAGGTAGTATCAATAAGGGGTTTATATCTCCAACAATTGCCACATTTTCAACCTTCGCCCCCATTATTAAATACACTACAAGAGTGATAATAGCCGCTGGGAGAGCAATCCATAGGTTGGCCTTAAATTTCTCATTCATTTGACACCCCTGTGTGCGAGTAGCAGCAATCGTAGTGTCGGATATAAATGATAGATTGTCACCAAAAAATGCACCACCAAGCACCACTGCAACAAAAAATGCCACATCTCCCCCACTCGTTTCGGCAATCTGCACTGCAAGAGGGGTAAGTGCTATAACAGTACCTACCGACGTGCCTATCGATACCGATATAAAACATGCAGCAATAAATATTCCAGGCACAACAAATTGAGGAGGCAAATATTTTAATGTGAGATTTACTGTGGCATCAACAGCCCCTACCTTTTGTGCAAGTGTAGCAAATGCGCCAGCAAGCACAAATATCCATATCATATAAAGTATATTGACACTTCCTGCCTCCTTAGAGAATATTTCAATGCGTTGAGCCAACGGCTTTCCCCTAAATATTAACACCGCCCATACCGAGGCAATCATAAGAGCCACGGCAATAGGCATTTTATAAAAATCGCCTATCACAAGCGACACTACCAAGTAAAATGCCAAAAACACCACAATAGGCGAGATTGCCAACAATCCACGGCTATGCGATATGCGATTATGCAACGGCGATTGATTTGAGTTATTCATAAACTATTATCACTAAATTTAATGACTGCAAAGGTAACTATAAAATCATATAAAATGAAACGCTTGCATAATTAAAGAATTATTTGTAACTTTGCGACCGATTTCGCAATCTCTGGCGAGTTATGTGAACCGTGAATATTGCGAGTAATGTTAACATTTTAAATATCAAAGAAATGGATTTAATTAAAATCGCCAACGAAGCATTTGCTACAGGCAAACAACACCCAGAGTTCGCTCCTGGTGACACTATCACAATCGCTTACCGCATTAAAGAAGGTAACAAAGAACGCATCCAACAATATCGCGGTGTAGTTATCAAGATTGCCGGCGAAGGCGAAAAGAAACGCTTCACAGTTCGCAAAATGAGCGATAACATCGGCGTAGAACGTATTTTCCCTATCGAATCACCATTTATTGACTCAATCACAGTTAATAAATATGGTAAAGTACGTCGTGCTAAACTTTATTACCTCCGTGGTCTTACAGGCAAAAAAGCACGTATCAAAGAACGTCGCGTTGCTAAGTAAGAAAAACTTTCTTGCAAAGAATAAAAAAGACTTGCTTTCTCGAGGAGCAAGTCTTTTTTGTTTTCTATAGAAATTCACTAAACTGAATCACAATCTATTCACAACCTCTATTAATTAATCTGAGGTGTATCTACTACCGACAACCATATAATAAGCAAAAATATCATTATCGTGGCTATAATTGCCAACCACACACTCGCTTTAATTGGAGGTTGATGTTTTCGATGTTTGTTCATTGCAATAAGAGTTCTTTCTCTTATAACAATCAACTACTACATCTTGTTTATTTACACCCTATCACACGACGAAGTGTATCTATTTGTGAACGCCAAAGGTCTTGTGATTCTTCAAGTTCATCTTCTTCGGCAAAATCAGTGATTTGCAACACAATATTATCAGTCATTTCGCTTGTGAGTATTCGCATTTCAAAGTAAACTTTCTCGGGCGAATCCTCCCACTGCAACTTGATAGCCAACCCCTTACGCATACCCACGATATGAGCCTCTTGAGTATAACCCTTCCAAATAAATTGATAGTCGCGATCTTTTATCTTTACATCGTCGGCAAACCATTGCTTTAGTCCATTTTCGGTTGCAATATAATCCCATAAAATTGTTATGGGAGTTGATTTCATATTAAATTCTAATTTATATTTTTCGTGTTTCATTATCAATGATACGATTTAACGTTGTTTTTTGAGGTATTATTTATGTTACAACTGCGAAATAAAATAAAATTATTGATATATGCATCATTTTTTTCTTTTTTCTTTTACCTCGTCTCGCTTTTTTGTGGTAAATTTGCATATATAAAATAAAAATAAAACATTAAAGAGATATTCACTATGGGATTATTTGAAAAACTTACCGAAAGAGCGATAAAAAATCGCCAACGTATCGTACTTCCCGAAGGTACAGAACCTCGTACATTAACCGCCGCTGATAAAATTATCGCCGAACGTATTGCCGACGTAATCCTTATTGGTGATCCCGCCGACATCATGGCAATGGCCAAAGACCTCAAACTTGAAAATATCGACAAGGCTCAAATCATCAACCCTGCCGACGAAAAGGTTATCGACAAATATGCAGGCATCTACTTCGACCTCCGCAAGAGCAAAGGTATCACTATGGAAGAGGCTCGCCTCATGACTGCAAATCCTCTTTATCTCGGTTGCTTAATGGTGAAAGCTGGCGACGCTGATGGCCAAGTAGCTGGCGCACAAAACACTACTGGCAATGTGCTTCGTGCTGCATTCCAAGTTATCAAGACTCAACCTGGTATTGATGTTGTGTCGGGCGCATTCATCATGCTACTTCCTGAAGGTTCACAATATGGCACTGACGATTTGCTCGTGTTTGCCGATTGCGCCGTTATCCCCGATCCTACAGATAAAGAATTGGCTCAAATTGCCGTTTCTGCATCACAAACTGCTCGTGATATTGCAGCTATCGAACCTCGCGTGGCAATCCTTAGCTTCTCTACAAAAGGTAGCGCACGCCACGAACGTGTTGACAAAGTGATTCGCGCTACTGAGATTGCTCGTGAAATGGCTCCAGAGCTCATTCTCGATGGCGAACTTCAAGCCGATGCTGCTTTAGTGCCAGGAGTTGCAAATAGCAAAGCTCCAAACAGTCCATTGAATGGTCGCGCAAATGTACTCGTGTTCCCATCTCTTGAAGTAGGTAACATTGCATATAAACTCGTACAACGTCTTGCTGGCGTTCAAGCTGTAGGTCCAATACTTCAAGGTCTTGCAGCTCCAGTAAATGACCTTTCTCGTGGTTGCTTCCCCGAAGATATTTACAAAACAGTAATTATCACTTGCAACCAAGCAATCGGACTTAAAGAAAATAAATAATCTCACAACTTTATAAAACAAAATTAATCATGAAAATTCTTGTATTAAACTGCGGTAGTAGCTCCGTTAAATATAAACTCATCGATACATCAAACGACAATACTCTTGCCGAAGGTGGTGTTGAACGCATCGGTCTTGAAGATGGATTCTTGAAATTCAAACGTGCTGATGGCTCAAAAGAAACAGTAGCTCTTGGTCATGTTGATCACAATGGTGCAGTTTCGGCTATCCTCAACAACCTCACCGACGAAAAAGAGGGTTGCATCAAATCATACGACGAGATCGATGCAGTGGGTCATCGCGTAGTGCATGGTGGTGAAAAATTCAATAAGAGCGTTCTTATCGATGAAGATGTTAAGGCTATGATTAAAGAATGCTACGATATCGCCCCTCTTCACAACCCTGCAAACATGACAGGTATTGAAGCTATCACTGCTTTGATGCCAAATGTGCCTCAAGTGGGTGTATTTGACACAGCATTCCACCAAACAATGCCTGCAAAATCATATATGTATGCCCTTCCTTACAAATATTATGCTGAAGATGGCGTGCGTCGCTATGGGTTCCATGGCACAAGCCACCGTTATGTATCACAACGTGTGTGTGAATTCCTCGGTGTAGATATTAAGGAACAAAAAATCATCACTTGCCATGTGGGTAATGGCGGTTCAATCACTGCAGTGCTTAATGGCAAGAGCGTTGATACTTCAATGGGCTTGACTCCTACCGAAGGTCTTATGATGGGTACTCGTGTAGGTGACATTGACCCAGGTGCATTGACTTACTTGATGACAAAACATAACCTCACTCCTGCTCAAATGCAAAACATCATCAACAAAGATAGTGGTGTTGCTGGTGTTTCGGAAATTTCATCTGACATGCGTGAAATCGAAGCTGCCGACATTGCTGGCGTTGAACGTGCACAATTAGCATTGGCAATGTATGAACAACGCATCATCAAATATATTGGTGCTTATGCAGCTGAAATGGGTGGTGTTGACATCATCGTATTCACTGGTGGTGTAGGCGAAAATCAAACAGGCGTGCGTGAAAACGTGTGCGCTCCACTCGGTTTCATGGGCGTAGAACTTGATACCGAACTCAATGCAACAATCCGTGGTAAAGAGGTAGTAATTTCTACTCCTGCGTCAAAAGTTAAAGTTGTTGTTATTCCTACCGATGAAGAATTGATGATTGCTCGCGATACAGAAGCTATCGTCAACGGTCGTCAACCAGAATAATTTTAACAAATATCCCTAATGGCAGTGGATGGCTCCCTACATTCTATGAGGGAGCCTACACAGCCTAATGGAAAACAAGTATTTCATCTCTACAACACATAGTTTATATATGAAAAAGATTAGAGCAGCCATTGTAGGTTATGGTAATATCGGGAAATTCGTGCTTGATGCTCTTGAAGAAGCTCCCGACTTTGAGGTTGCTGGTGTAGTGCGTCGTAGCATAAACAACATCCCTGCTGAGCTCAATAATTATAGCGTAGTAACAGATATCGCTCAACTCCACAATGTTGATGTAGCAATTCTATGCACTCCCACTCGTGAAGTTGAAAAATATGCTACCGAATATCTTGCTAAGGGGATTAATACCGTTGATAGCTTTGATATCCACTCAGGCATTGTTGACCTACGCAAAAACCTCAACACTGTGGCACAAGCCAATGGCACCGTAGCAATAATCTCAGCTGGTTGGGACCCAGGTAGTGACTCAGTTGTGCGCACATTGCTTCAAGCTGCAGCCCCAAAAGGATTGACATACACCAACTTTGGTCCTGGCATGAGCATGGGACACACCGTGTGTGTAAAATCAAAAGAGGGTGTAAAAAATGCTCTATCAATGACAATTCCATTAGGCACTGGTATTCATCGTCGCATGGTGTATGTAGAGCTTGAAGATGGCTATTCTCTTGACCAAGTAGCAAAGGCTGTGAAAGAGGATCCATACTTTGTTAACGATGAAACCCACGTGATGCAAGTTACCTCGGTTGACGAGGTAAAAGATATGGGACATGGTGTAAACATGGTGCGCAAAGGTGTTTCAGGCAAAACTCAAAACCAACGCTTTGAATTTAACATGAGCATCAATAATCCAGCCCTCACTGCCCAAATGCTTGTGAGCGTGGCTCGTGCATCAATGCTCCAAAAGCCAGGAGCATATACAATGATTGAAATTCCAGTTATTGACCTACTCCCTGGCGATAGAGAAGAACACATTGCTCATTTGGTGTAAACATTTACAACTTCTTATATTATAGGCTATTTCAAGAGAAATAGCCTATTTTTATTAAATTCTTTATAATTTTTAGCAAAATTAATACTATACAACTAGAAAAATTACACTAATTTTGTTTAATAAATATCACAGTTGTTGATTTTTTGTGAAACTGATGCTAAAATACATAGTATCCATTATTATTGCGATAGCATTTTTCAATGGATCAGAGAAAACGGAGTCGGTTATTTTAACCGATGAACATGGTGACTCTATCTCCGAAGGATTGGCATCATATACCAACATATCGGTTGAAGATTTTAATCTACTTTTCACATTTCGCACATCAACGAATTACACGTATACTGCACAGAGTTCACCTAATCGCACTACAAATTCGTTAAAGAACAATTTAAGATTCATCAAAAGTGGCAACTTCTCTGATTGCCATAATCCAAATTCCACACCAAAATATTTTACATCTATTCATTTTTTGTTTATCAAGCCTATTCACCGATTGATTAGTCTTGGTAAACTTCTTATTTAGTGTTTTATTTCAAATAACATTTTTTTGTGAATTAATCCTTATTTAGGACTAATTCACTTGGGTTGTTATGCAACAACTCTCAACAACTTATGTTTAACTTCAAACACTAAATAACAAATGAAAACTAAATTCATCAAAACTCGCTCAATTAAAGACATTATTATATCCTCATCAATAATTTTAGTTGGTTGCATTTTAGCAATATTACCCCATGACACGAATGCTAATATTGGAGGTTTTACTCTAATCATAATAGGTATCATTCTCGCTTTTACATTAAAGTCCTCACATAAACACATTCTTTCGGGTGAGAAATTTCGTATAAAACAATTCTTGTTCCCTATGGAAATGAAAGGAGCAATATTATCAACGATTGACTCTTGTCCCGATAATATAAATCTTGCAAAAGAGGGGAATGCACAATCATTAAGATTATATATTTATTACAACACACAAATTAATAAAGCCTATCTCCAACTTTTTGAATATTCAGACAATCAATATGAGCCATGTTCAAAAATTTATGAATATGAAACGACCAAGATTGAACGACTAATCACTTCAAAATAGAATAGTTATGGAATTTTTTCAAATATTTACGCTTTTAGGTGCATTAGGGATGTTCCTTTACGGGATGAATCTAATGAGTTCGGGATTACAAAAAGCCTCGGGCGACAAACTTCGTGGCTTCCTTTCGGCAATGACATCTAACCCTTTCAAAGGGGTAATGACTGGGCTTGGCATTACTTCAATTATTCAGTCATCATCGGCAACAACCGTGATGGTAGTGAGTTTTGTTAACGCTGGGCTTCTCACTCTCGGGCAAGCAATCGGTGTTATCATGGGTGCAAATATCGGCACCACAGTAACTGCTTGGCTTGTCTCATGGTTAGGTTTCAAGGCCGACATTTCAATTCTTGCCGTGCCCTTAATGCTCTTTGGGTTCCTATTCTCAAATTCAAAGAAAAACCAACGCCAAAACATTGGCGAATTAATCGTAGGGTTCTGCTTACTATTCCTCGGCCTTTCATTTATGAAGGAATCTGTTCCCGATTTGAATCAAACACCCGAAGTGTTGGAGTTTGTAAAAACATGGTCAAGCTATGGTTTTGGTTCGGTATTAATATTTCTCGCATTTGGGACTGTACTCACATTAGTTCTTCAATCATCATCGGCGACTATGGCCATTACTCTCATTATGTTGAGCATGGGTTGGATACCTTTTAACATGGCTTGTGCAATGGTGCTTGGTGAAAACATTGGTACTACAATCACTGCCAATATTGCAGCAGCCGTAGGTAATACTCAAGCAAAACGAGCAGCTATGTCGCACACTATATTTAATGTGTTTGGCGTGATTTGGGCATTGATACTATTTACCCCCTTTCTTGCTCTTGTAGGCAAAATCACTGAAATGGTATTTGGATTACCAAATCCAGCCGCAGAAGGATTTGTTGTAAATTCGGCAAACTCGCCCGAAAGCGTAGCTGCGCTCTATGGACTTTCAATGTTGCACACTTTATTTAATACAATTAATACATTTATATTGATTTGGTTTGTAAAGTATATTGAAAAAATTGTTGTTTGGATAATAAAAACTCCAAAAAACCAAGAGAAAGAGGTATTTCGTCTTAAATATATTACAGCGGGCCCAGTTGCAACTGCCGAGCTTGCTACCGAACAAGCTTTTGATGAAATTATTCACTTTGCTCAAATCTCAAAAAATGGTCTTGGATATGCACGATTGGCTATATCAGAAAGCAATTATGATAAATTTGAAAGCCTTCGTGGTAAATTGGTAAAATATGAAGAAATTGCCGACCACATTGAATATGAGATTGCAGCCTTTTTGAATGCCGTTTCGGCAGGAGATATCAGCGAAGAAAGTTCGAAAAGAATCAAAGCAATGTATAAGATTATTGGCGAATTAGAATCACTTGGGGACTCGGGCGAAGCTATTAGTCGCATTTTAACTCGTAGAAATACCCATAAAAAAAGTTTTGACCAAGATTCTATCATAAATCTAAACAATATGGCTGATGCAGTAGAGCATGCATATAATGTAATGATTGAAAATCTCATTGCAGCTCATAAAGGCAATCTTGTTGAAATCTCAAATGCATACAATGCAGAGGATCGCATCAACAACCTTCGTGACGCACTACGCGACACTGAGATTGATGCTATTGAAGATAATGTAAAAAATTATAAAACCAGCATTTATTACATGGACATCGTAAACGAACTTGAACGAATGGGCGACTTTATTATTAACATTTCTCAAACTCTAGAAAAAGCATTCATTCAACAATAACATACGTTTCTATCGTTTATAACACTTGGCTTAATTCTTTTCGGAATAAGCCAAGTGTGTTTTTTTAACCAATAAGCCTGTTTTTTGTTGCAAAATATTCTAAACGACATGGTTGATAATTTGCAGGTTGGCGCGATATAATGTAACTTTGTGGAATATATTACAATAAAGCAACATATATCATTATTTCATGCTTGAATCAATAGGAAATTTCATCGTAACAATCGCCGACTTTATATGTGGCTACCCAATGTTTTTAACTCTCATTGGTGGTGGATTGTTTCTTTTTATATATTCGGGCGCAGTATCTATACGTCGCCTACCCCATGCCATTGCTGCTCTTCGCGCAAAGAGTGATGCTCGAAATGGGCAAATCAGTTCAGCCCAAGCACTTGCCTCGGTCGTAGCTGCCACAGTTGGGCTTGGCAACATTGCTGGTGTGTGTATAGCATTAGTTATGGGTGGACCTGGAGCAATCTTTTGGCTTTGGGTAAGTGCAATTGTAGGTATGTGTACCAAATATCACGAAGGGGTACTTGCTATTATGTATAAAGGGAAAGATGATGAAGGGAATCCTCAAGGTGGACCAATGTTCATTATCGAACAAGGATTAGGCAAAAAATGGAAGCCATTAGCCGTATTCTTTGCTGTGGCTGGTATGTTTGGCACAATGTGTATCATGAATGCCAATCAACTTGCCGAGGGTGCTGTTGCAACTTTTACTACTCCCAAATGGATTGCTGGAAATGAAATCCTCTCTATGATTTCATCTTTTACAACTCTCGATAATCTCCAATCGTTCAAATTAATTTTTGGAACTATCGTTGCGGCAATAGTTGCAGTGGTTGTGCTAGGTGGTATCAAACGCATTGCTAATGTAGCAACTGTGTTAGTACCATTTATGGTAGGGGCTTATTTTATCATGGTGCTTTACATTATCATCACTCATATAGGTGATGTGCCTGAGGTATTTGCAAGCATATTCCGTGAAGCATTTAGCCTTAAGGCTGGCTGGGGTGGATTGATAGGTATTGCCCTTATTGGAGCTCGACGTGCGGCATTGGTCAACGATGCAGGCGTGGGTACAGCATCAATTATGCATGGCGCATCTAAGAACAATCAACCTGTGCGTGAAGGTCTTGTGGCAATGTTAGGACCAAGCATTGACTCTGGTTTAGTATGCACCCTCACAGCATTAGCAATTCTCCTTTGTGGCAATATTGATGTAGAGGGAGTAAAAGGACTTCAAATCGCAATGGAGGCATTCAACAATGCAATTCCTGGAGGTAAATACCTCTTAATGGCAATTGTCATTTGCTTTGGAATGTCATCAATGTTCTCCTATTCGTTCTATGGTAATAGATGTGCAAGTTATCTATTTGGGGCAAAGAATGCGAAATATTATACCTATTTCTTTATTCTATCACTAATTGTTTTTGCTGTGGTTGATGCTGATAAAGCCGTAGGTGTGTGCGACCTTTTCTACGGATTCATGGCATTCCCAACAATGTTTGCTATACTTCGATTAAGCCCAAAAGTAAAAAAAGAAACAAAAAAATACTTTTCAAAAGAATAATCACACTCAATAATATATATTATGTTTAATTTTATTACTTGGACTGCTAACCCCATCCTACTCGACACTTCGTTTATTGACATTCGTTGGTATTCGTTGATGTTTCTTGTCGGCTTTTTGGGTGGTTATAAAATTGTAGAAAAAATATTCAAGCGCGAAGGTGCGCCCGAAAGTTGGCTCGGTTCGCTACTAATATATGTGATGCTCGGCACGATTATTGGTGCACGATTAGGACACGTTTTATTTTATGAATGGGATCAATATTCACAAAACCCAATTGAGATATTCAAGGTATGGGAAGGTGGATTGGCTAGTCATGGTGGCACCATAGGTGTTGCTATTGCTGTATATCTTTTTTCAAAATTTGTAGCCAAACGCAATGTTGTGTGGACTCTCGACCGTTTAGCTGTAGCTGTGGCAATGGTAGCAGGATTGATTCGTCTTGGCAACCTATTTAACCACGAAATTTATGGTCATGTAACCGATGTGCCTTGGGCTTTCTGCTTCATTCGCAACATTCACACATGGCAAGCTGGTGCCGAACCTATATTTACACTCCCCTCTCACCCAACACAAATCTATGAAGCATTGTGCTACTTTGCTCTATTTGGGCTATTAATGTGGATGTATTGGAAAAAGAATGCACAAGAGCGTCCAGGGCTTTTGCTCGGCATATTCTTTGTGTGGGTATTTGGCTCTCGATTTGTCATCGAATTTGTAAAAAACAACCAAGAGGTGTGGGAAGATGCAATGATGCTCAACATGGGTCAATGGCTCAGCGTTCCATTCGTACTCATTGGCATTGCGCTCATCATCTACGCCATGAAGCGCCCTCGCGTTGCTCTTGAATACCCCAACAAATTCCCCGACGAAAACAAAGGGAAGAAAAAGTAATCTCAAAGCCTCTGATAAAACAAAAGCACCTCAATGAGGTGCTTTATTTGTTTATCAAAAAGTTTTACTTACTCGTTTTTATTTTGATTCATATTCATTACTGGAACCATTCCTTCGGTTGGGGTATAAATGATTTGTGGCAATGACCCTTTATCTGAAATTTTCTCTAATGTGCGTATAAAAAGATATTGGTTGTAAGTACTTGTAAGTTTGCCATTTTCAATCTCCATTGCTTCAGCCATACCTTTTGCGCGTTCAATTTCGGCTTGCGCATTCAATTTTTCAGCTTCTAATTTAGCCTTAGCCTCTTCAACAAGAATCATTCTATTTTGCTCTGCACGAGCCATTTCGGCCTTACCCTCCATTTCTTGTTGCCACACATTATACTTGGGGATACCAAACATAAGACCAACAATAATTGCAATAACAACACATATTGATACTAATACTTGAATAAATGTTCCATTTTTCATAATGTTCTATTTTTAGTTAGTTAATATTTTATTTATCTTTTTCGGGGAGTGACGAATGAATAGTGTTGTATGTTTCTTCCATCACATCTTTAATTCTAAATCCCCCTTCGGGTGGCACAATAGGTTTGTGAATTGTCAATTTCACATGCCCCCAATTAGGAACTTTCTTAAATCGAGGCATTACATCAAATGCACCATCAATAGTGATAGGAACGATTGGTAATCCAAATTGAACTGCTAATAGGTATGCTCCTTTCTTGAATGGACTCAATTTGCCATTCCATGTACGCGAACCTTCGGGAAACACTATAAGTGATTGATCATTTTGCAATTGTGTGCGAGCTTTAGCCATTGTCTCTTTAATAGCTGCAGGCGAAGAATTGTCAACAAATACCATACCTGCTCGTTTACAACTCCACCCTATAAATGGAATCTTTTCGAGACTCTTCTTCATCATCCATCTAAAACTATGGCCTAAATATCCATAAATCACAAAAATATCATAGGCACTTTGGTGGTTGGCAACAAACACATAAGGTTTCTTTGGGTCGATATTCTCTTTACCTGTTACCGACACTTTTACCATTGTAATCCAACACACTATTTTTCCCCATATATGAGCAGGATAATACCCCCACCATTTTCCACCTCCAAGCATACTCCCTATTCCAGTTAATAAGGCTGTAATAATTGAAGCTACCACCAATACTGGCGCCATAAAGATGCATTGGTAAATACGATACAAT
>JAFOYQ010000124.1 GCA_017424575.1 Muribaculaceae bacterium | reverse complement strand
TTAAGGTGGTGATAGCGTAAGGGTTCCACCTCTTCCCATTCCGAACAGAGAAGTTAAACCTTACCGCGCCGATGGTACTGCGAAAGTGGGAGAGTAGGTCACCGCCCCCTATCCTGAAAGCCTCGATTCAGAAATGAGTCGAGGCTTTTTTATTTTTATGCTGTGGAAGTTGATTATAGTTTCTTAGGACTACTAAGACAACTGGGATAAATAGGGAACAGGGATTGAAGTTATAGATTAAATGTATAATGGCATAGAAAATAAAAATAGATTATTTAATGTGTATATACATTTATTTACTACCTTTGTGTTAAAGATTAGAATATAGTATTAATTACTTGGTCCTAATCGAGAATTATAGTAAAAATTAAAATAACATTAAATAAAAAATATTATGCTAACTCAATTTATCAATGCAAAGGTTTTGACTCCTGAGGGCTGGATTGAAAAAGGTTCGGTGCTTGTAGAGGGTAATAAGATTGTAGAAGTAACTAATTCAAATTATGCTGTTATTGGCGCTGAGTTGGTTGATGCTAAGGGTATGTATCTTGTGCCTGGTGGTGTTGAAATCCACGTTCATGGTGGTGGTGGTCGCGACTTTATGGAGGGCACTGAAGAGGCTTTCAAAGTTGCTGTTGATGCACACTTGAAACATGGTACTACCTCTATATTCCCAACATTGTCATCTTCAACAGTGCCTATGATTGAGGCTGCTGCTGAAACTTGTACTAAAATAATGAATGAAGACCCTAACACTCCTATATTAGGTCTTCACCTTGAAGGTCATTATTTGAATATGGCAATGGCTGGTGGTCAATTGCCTGAAAATATCAAAGATCCTGATCCTGCAGAATATGAACCAATTATTAATAAGTGGCCATGTATTAAGAGATGGGATGCTGCTCCTGAATTGCCTGGTGCAGTTGAGTTTGGTAAATTTATAACATCAAAAGGTGTTTTAGCATCAATTGCTCACACTCAAGCTGAATATAAAGATGTGAAGGCTGGTTGGGAAGCTGGATTTACTCATGCTACTCACTTCTATAATGCGATGACTGGTGTGCACAAACGCCGTGAGTTTAAGTATGAAGGTACTATTGAAAGCGTTTACTTGCACGATGATATGACTGTGGAACTTGTTGCTGACGGTATTCATGTGCCACCCGCAATGTTGAACATGGTTTATAAGATTAAAGGTGTAGAACGCACTTGTGCTATCACAGATGCTTTGGCAGTTGCTGCAAGCGATAGCCAAACTGCTTTCGATCCTCGCGTAATTATCGAAGATGGTGTGTGTAAATTGTCTGACCGTTCGGCTTTGGCTGGTAGTATTGCTACTATGGACCGTCTTATTCGCACAATGGTTCAACAAGCAAACATTCCATTGCGTGATGCTTTGAGAATGATTTCTGAATCACCTGCTAAGATTATGAATGTATATGACCGCAAAGGTTCTTTGGAAAAAGGTAAAGATGCCGATATGATGATTCTTGATGAAGACTTGAATCTTCGTGGTGTGTGGTCAATGGGTAAACTTGTAGAAGGTACTTATACTTTGTAATAAATATCGCATAAATAGAATAAGCGACTCGAAAAATCGGGTCGCTTATTTTGTTATGATAGGAGGTGTTATTTAATTGTAATTTCGCCAGCGTCGCTAATGTGTGGAGCTGTTTGTGGAAAGTCCTCGAGTGATAGGTTGCGAATCTCTTTCACTACGGCATTGGTAGAATCGGGCGCAGGACCTTTGCCTCGGCGTTGTTTGAAACTGTGGATTTTCCCTTTTACGAAATTGCCTTTTTCGTCAACGATTATTTCAAGCACTGGAGCGTATCCTAATATCCCTTTTATATTCATGCGATATGGAGTGCAAAAGTTGCCAAGACTATATGCTATGGGGCGATTGTTGTATATTTCAATAGCACGGCATAGGTGTGGACTATGTCCGAAAACGATGTCGGCTCCTGCATCGACACATGCGCGTGAGAATTTATACACATCGCCTCTGCTCAATCCGTTGCCGAAATATTCTCGTTTTTTGGGTACATGTCGAGCGCTTGTGCCTTCGCAACCACCATGGAATGATACAATGACAATGTCGGCAATAGAGTCGGCTTGTGTCACGATTTTTGTTGCTCCAGCAATGTCATCAATATGATTTCCATTGGGGCTTGTGCCGAATGCACAAAGTGCGTATTTGATGCCATCTTTTTCAATAATGGTGTATCCCCCATCGGCTTTGAACCCAGAGTAAGGGATGTCTGCATTTTTGAGAGCCTTGCGAGTTGACTCGATGCCAAGAGAGGTCACATCGTTGGCATGGTTGTTAATGACTGCAAGGGCAGTAAAACCTGCATCTTTGAAAAGTTGGGTATAGCGTGTAGGGATCATAAACACATATTGTGAGAATGAATTAACCGCTTTTTGTGCAGCAGGCGAGTCGTCAACAAGTGTCCCTTCGAGGTTCCCCACGATAAAATCACCTTGTTTGAGAATTGGAGTTACATTTTCAAATAGAGATTTTCCGTCGTCGGGGGTGAGGAATTTTTGTGGGTGTTGTGTGCCTGGCATAATATCGCCCATCATCATGATGCTGAGTTGGCGAGGCTGAGGAGTGACAACGGTAGTAGTGTCGAGATTGATTGTTGAGTCGCTACTGTTGTTTATAGAAACTGTAGAATCGTTAGGCAAACTACAACTGAGGAATGTGAGAGATAAAATAAATGAGAGTATTCGTACCATAGGCATACATATTAGTCAACAAAAGTATAAAATATTTCTCATAATTAAGTATCTTTGTGTTATGAAAAAAATCGCAATATTCGCTTCGGGAAATGGCTCTAATGCAGAGGCAATCGTGAAATACTTTGATGGTCGTGAAGATATCAAGGTAGAAATAGTGTTGTCAAATCGTAGCAATGCCGCTATACATGAGAGAATGGGCAAGTTGGGTATTCCATCGGTGACATTTCAGAAGGAGCAATGGAACGAATCTACAACAATAGTAGAATTACTCAAAGAGAAATCAATAGATTTGATAGTTTTGGCTGGATTTTTGGCAATAATACAGCCCGCAATTATAAAAGAATACACAGGACGCATAATTAATATACACCCATCGTTATTGCCACGTCATGGTGGTGCGGGAATGTGGGGTATGCATGTGCATAAAGCGGTCATTGATGCTCAAGAGACTGAGAGTGGAATCACAATTCATCATGTTAATGAAGCCGTCGATGGTGGTGCAATTATATCGCAACATAGATGTGAGGTAATGGCATCAGATACTCCCGAAGTTTTGGCTGAGAGAGTGCATGAACTTGAATATTATCATTATCCACGAGTTATTGAATCAATATTATTGCAATCTTAGTTGTTATGAGTTTACATCCACAGTTTATAGCCGAAATAAGGAGTTATAATGATGCTCGATTAGAGGGTTTGATAGAGGCGTTGGAGTCGACAAGCCCCTCGGTATCGGTGAGAGCAAATCAATTGAAAGGGATTGAGGTGCCTAAGGGTGTAAACCGAGTGAAATGGTGTGATGCGGGGTGGTATTTATCGCAACGCGAAGCATTTACTTTTGACCCTGCAATGCATCAAGGATTATACTATGTGCAAGATGCATCGTCGATGGTGTTGTCGCATATTATTGGTGAGATTGTAAAGGATAAGAGCGCTCCAATAAAATATCTTGATGCGTGTGCTGCGCCGGGTGGTAAAACTACCGTAGCAATAGATGCATTGCCACATAATTCGTTGGTGGTTGCCAATGAATATATGCCTGGACGCGCAGTAGTGTTGTCGGAGAATGTTACGAAATGGGGTTGCCCATCGGTAGTGGTATCGAAGGGTGACACTGCAAAATATCGAAAGTTAAAAGGCTTTTTTGACATAATCGCAGCCGATGTGCCATGTTCGGGCGAGGGGATGTTTAGAAAAGATGCTGAGGCTGTATCGCAATGGTCGCCAGCATTGGTTGATGAATGTGTGGCTCGTCAAAAGGAGATTATAGAGAATCTTTGGTGTGCGTTGCGCCCTGGTGGATATATGATTTACAGCACTTGCACATTTAATCGACATGAAGATGAAGAGATGGTTGATTATATCATTAATGAGTTAGGTGCTGAATCGGTAGAGATATCTGTTCCCAAAGAGTGGAATATTCAATCGGGTGTGAATACTTCGCATCATTGTTTTAGATTTATGCCCCACAAGGTTGATGGCGAGGGATTGTTTGTTGCCGTAGTGAGGAAAAACGCAATCGATGATGGCGAAGCAAAAATCAAACCAGCAAAAAATAAGAAATCAAATAAAAACAATACAAAACCACAAAATCTCAACGCAATAAAAAATTGGGTTGACGGAGAGATGACGATGATAGTGGAGCAAGATGAAGTTGTGGCGTTCCCAACGATGTGGAGCGATGAGTTGGGGCTATTAAAATCGCATCTTGATATAGTGAGCTGTGGAGTGACAGTTGCAACAATAAAGGGGAAGGATTTTATTCCTACACAATCGTTGGCAATGTCGAGGACGTTAAATCAGGAGGCTTTCCCTACTTATGAGTTGGATTATAATATGGCAATAGCATATTTGCGACGAGAAGCGATAGTGCTTGATGATGCTCCACGAGGTTATGTGTTGCTGATGTATAAAAATCGTCCGTTGGGTTTTGTGAAAAACTTGGGCAATCGTGCTAATAATCTATATCCGCAGGAGTGGCGCATACTCTCTTCGCACATTCCAGAGGAGATGCCACAAGTAATTAATCAATAGACAGAGTGAGATTGTCGTAGGCAATTTTTACGTTGTCGGGGAGAATTTTCTCCACCTCGGCATGTAATCCCATGTCGTGACTCAAATGAGTGAGGTATGCGATGCGAGGTTTTACACGCTCGATAACATCCAATGTTTGTTGTAGAGTCATGTGTGAGATATGCTCTTCAATGCGTAGCGAATTTATCACAAGCGTGTCGATCCCTTTGATTTTTTCAATAGTTTCGTCGGGAACAACCTTTGCATCTGTGATGTAAGCGAGATTTTTAGTCTTAAATCCGAGGATAGGGAGTTTATAGTGCATTACCGATATTGGCTCAATCTCAATTCCGTTGATGTTGATAGGTTTGTTGGGCTCGATATCGATGAGACGGAACGAAGGTACCCCTGGATAGGGATTTTCGGCAAAGCAATATGCTATGCGGTCGCGAAGTCCCTCTGATACATCAGCTTGGCAATAAACGAAGAAGTCAGACTCTTTGCAGTAGGGGCGAAGGTCTTCAATACCACCAATGTGGTCAAAATGGATATGGGTAATCAATAGCGCATCAAGGTGAGGGCTATTGTTGTCGAGCATTTGAGTTCTAAAATCGGGACCACAGTCGATAAGCAAGTTTGTGCCGTTGTGCGACAAAATTGCAGAGGCTCTTAAACGAGAGTCGCGCCGATCGGTAGAAGTGCACACTTTGCATTTGCACCCAATTTGTGGCACTCCAGTAGATGTGCCTGTTCCGAGAAAGTGAAGTTTCATATTATTAGCGTTTATAATCTTTTAATATCCCATCTTCAAAAATGAGATTCGCACCATGATTATACTTCCACAATTCAATTACTCCAGCATTGCTTGGCATGCGGTCGATAGAGAATGGCGCTCCAAGAGATAGACGACACTCCTCTTTGGTCATTCCTTGCATTACGATGTTGTGAGTGATATAATGCCAATGAGTATCTGATATTTTGGGATATTTATCGCGAGGATTTGTAAGTGAAAATAATGTATCAAAATTACGAGTCGATTGCAGTTTGTTGCCAATGGTCATATATACACTTGCAGAGCGTTTTTCGCTATCGGTATATGAGATTTTGATGGGGTAAAGACTGTTGCCAGCTGTTACATCATTAATGGTTACGGCGAGGAATTTAGGTTGAGAGATGTTGTTATTTGTCTTGTCATAAGCAAGTGATGTAATGGTGTAAAATTCTTTGCCTAAAAGAGCTTGTCGCACATCGTTTACCAATGATAGTTGTATCGTGAACGGAATCTCAAACGATTCGCTTATGGCCAATTCTTGTGGAGAAAGATTAGATGTATAGACGAGCGTGTCGCAGTTGTTGTGCGAGAAGAGAATTTGTGTGGCAGTAGTGCCGTTGATAGAGGTATAGGTGGAATGTCCTATATATTTAATAGTGTCGCCAGCAAGCGAATCACTATTGTTGAATATCAATGATATTTTGTCGTCGGTAACAACAAACTCTTTCCCTGTTTCCCATTGGTTAAACGGTTGGCGTTTGATATGAGAAAGAAGAAGTTGCTCTTGCGAAATAACTTGCTCGTCTTCGTAGTCGGAATCGTCAAACTTTATTTTTTTAGTGCTTTCGATGCCGGTAAAACAACTTTGGCATAAAATGCAGAGCAAAAATAACGATATGCTAATTCTGAAATTCATTGAATTAGTTAGTGCTGTTTCTTTTGATGTCGTCTTCTCTTTCACGACGTAGGCGTTCGCGGCGCTTGAGCGAAAAATGAAGTATAATGATAACTAAAAGCGATACGGCGATAACACCAAAGTAGTATAGCGCAGAAAATTCGCCCGAAGCATAACCATCATACCCAATGTAGCTCATAATGCCTAGATATGCGAGAAGTGCCAATGGAATAACTACTGCTTTATTTTTCATAATAAATCGTTTTGAGGAGAAACTATATAAGGAGATTTCTTGGGAGAGAATTTGCCAGCGCAGAGATGGGTGTAAATGCGAAGGCATGCCCAAGCATCGATAGAAGCATAGGCTTGTTGACTTGGAGTTAACTCTTCGGCTTCCCAGTTAGAGAGTCGTTGACTCTTTGAGATGCGTTCGTTGAAGATAATTGCATATATCTTTTGCAAACTACAATCGGCAATCGAAAATTGTTTTACAAACGACTGAAGGTCGATAAACCCTTGTGGAGTAAAATTGGCGATTTTGTGTAACACATTAAAATCGTCTTTGAGCGAAAGTCCAATCTTTGTGATATTAGGGTTTTCGATAAACTGTTTTAGTTCGTCGAAAAATCCGAGCTTGTTGATTCTAAAAAGAAAGCAATGATTGAGAGTGGAAATTTGAATCAGCGACACTTGATATCGTTTCCCTTTGCGAAAAGAAGGACGTGTTTCGGTGTCAAACCCTACAATCTTTTGGTTATTGAGGAAAAAGAGTGCACTTTTGGCAGCTTCTTCATTGTCGATTATCGAGATATGCCCAGCAAAAGCGACGGTGGGCATCTCAGACAATTGTTCTTTAGAGATTGATATGTTTAGATTTTTTGCTTCAGTCATTTTCGTAGTTTACAACCCTGTTGTAAATCAGGTGCAAAGTTAGGAATAATGATTGAAAAGACCACGCATCAAACGCATAAATTGGCAATATTTTATTATTTTTTGCTATAAGAATCGCTTGTTTTAATGGTTTCTCCATCATTAACCAATTCTAATACTCCTTCATCAAGGAGGGTGCGTATCATTTCGATTGTCTCCTCTTGACGAGCGTTTGCGGTAGAAATAAAGTATGACATCTTATGCCCCCCTGGTTGAGATGCCATATATATAATAGAGTCACGGAGTGTGTTGAGCTTTTCTTCAGTAATTGTTGATGGCTTGCTTTGGCGGCAATAGTCGCATTTGCCACATGGGACAGTTGTTTTTTCGCCGAAGTATTCAAGCATGATATTCACACGACAGCGGTCGGGAGAAAAGGCAAATTGCTTCATGTAATCGATGCGAGTGGCCAATTTTTCGCGCTGTTCCTCGTAGATTGCTATTGGAAGTAAGACATGTTTGGGTAATTCGCGCGATGAGGTGTATAAGATGTATGGGGTTGATTTGCGAGGTACATAGTGTAATACATGCATTCGCGAAAGAGTTAGTAATGCTGTGTAAATCTCTTGTTCAGTGCATCTCAATCGGCTGGCAAGAAGTGACTCGTTGATATACACATAGTCGGCAAAAAGCCCAGTATAGGAGCGTAGGAGCAACTGAAATACTTTGTCGACATCAGGCGAAAGATTGAGCGAATATAATTCGTCTTTGTGGAGAAGAATCATTACGCGTGAAGAAGTGTTGATTTCTTCGGTAAACTCGATGTATTGTGCTTGAGTGAGTAGTGTGAGTGCGCTATGAGTGGCAACGGGTTGAAGATCAAAGCGCTTGCAAAAGAGGTTGAAATTAAATTCAAATAATTGGTTATAACCCTCTCCAACAGGAACTTCGAGGAAGTTGCCCAATAATTCATATACTTTTTTAATAAAGTCTCTTTCGGGGAATTTTTCGCTTAATCTGCGGCTAAGAGTCGATTTGTCGTATTTAGCGCATAGTAAGACGGCAAAGGATGGTTTGCCATCGCGTCCAGCTCGTCCGGCCTCTTGATAATATTCTTCAAGCGATGATGGAAGGTCGTAGTGAACTACGGTGCGCACATTTGGTTTGTCGATGCCCATACCAAATGCATTTGTTGCAACCATTACTCGGCAACTGTCGTTTTTCCACTTATTTTGTTTTGCATTTTTGTCCTCGGGAGCAAGGCCTGCATGGTAAAAGTCGGCAGAGATGCCCTCTTTGCAGAGTAATTCGGCAATTTCGCGAGTGCGACGGCGCGACCTTACATATACGATGCTACTGCCAGTGGTAGATTTGAGGATTTTTACGAGTTGTCCCTCTTTGTGCTCGCCATATCTCACAATGTATGAGAGGTTGTCGCGAGAGAAACTGCGAGAAAAGATGTTGCGTTGACGAAACTCCAACTGAGTCATTATGTCCTCTACAACATCGGGTGTGGCAGAGGCAGTCAATGCAAGTACGGGTGCAGAAGGGAATAGTTTGCGAATAGTTTTGATGTTTAGATATGACGGGCGGAAGTCATAGCCCCATTGCGAGATACAGTGAGCCTCATCTACAACGATGAGTTGCACATCCATTAGTCGCAATGCGTCAATCATTTTCTTCGATTGAAGTTTTTCGGGGGAGATATAGAGTAGTTTGGCTTTGCCTAATCGACATTTGTCGATAACTAAGCGATGTTCAGATGGCGTTAACCCCGAATGAAGATATTGTGCTGCGATGCCATACTCTCTCAAGTTGTCTACTTGGTCTTTCATGAGAGAGATGAGAGGTGTAATCACGATTGTTAGACCGTCGAGGGCTACGGCTGGCACTTGGAAGGTGATAGATTTACCCCCACCAGTTGGCAATAGTCCAAGCGTGTCGTTTCCATCAAGAACTGAGTTGATTATATCTTCTTGACAGGGACGAAACGAATCATATCCCCAGTGCTTACCGAGAATTTCGTGAATGTAACTCATTGAAGACACTACGCTTTATTGTTTTGACATGCGAATTTCTTTGACGAAAAGTTGTAGAGTAGAAGTGGCATTGTGGTGCTTGTTCTCCTCAATGGTGTAGCAGATGTCAAATGGACAACCACTATGAATGTGTTCAAAGTGCTCAGCCATATTAAATGCGATACCATTTATCACTTTTCCCGATGTATTGTCGACCAACTCAAGTTTGATATGCTCAAGTTGCTTACCCACGAGTTTGCTTGTGCCGTAATCATACACACCTTTGGTGCAGAATACAGGTTTGTTGTTCCAAGGTCCGAAGGGGTTGAATTTCTTTAATGTAGAAACAAATTCGGGGGTTATGTCGGCAAATGAGAGGTATGTGTCAATGTCGAGTTGAGGTCTCAATTGGTTGGGTTGAATGTTGTTGGCAACATATTCCTCAAATCGTTTAGCAAATTCGGGTATATTCTCCTCTTTAAGCGATAGACCTACTGCATAGGTGTGTCCACCAAAGTTTTCAAGTAGGTCGCGCGCAGAGTCGATAGCCCGATAAACGTCAAAGCCTTGTACCGAGCGCGATGAACCTGTGGCAAGCCCATTGGTGAGGGTGAGAACTACGGCTGGTTTGTAGTACAACTCGGTGAGTCGTGAAGCAACGATGCCGATAATGCCTTTGTGCCAATCTTTGTTGTAGATGACAATAGATTTTTTATCGGAATTCATTTCGCCACGAGCCTCGAGGATAGCATTCGCCTCTTCTGTAATTTGCTTATCGAGTTCTTTGCGGTCTTTGTTGTATTGGTCGATAGCCTCAGCCTTTTCGTATGCATCGTTGATATCGCGCGCTACAAGAAGGTCAACGGCTTCGCTACCACATTGCATGCGTCCTGATGCATTGATGCGAGGACCAATCTTGAAGATAACATCGCTGATAGAGATTTCACGATTGTGGAGTTGGCATATCTTCATGATTGCGCGCAAACCCATGTTGGGGTTGCTGTTGAGTCGCTTCAATCCATGATAAGTCATGATGCGATTTTCGTCAACCATTGGCACAATGTCGGCAGCGATACTTACTGCGACAAGGTCAAGCAATGCTTCAAGTTCGGTGAATGGAAGTCCATTGCTAATAGCAAAGGCTTGCATAAACTTGTAGCCTACGCCACAACCCGATAGGTGAGGGCATGGGTAGGTGCTGTTTTCGAGTTTTGGATTAAGGATTGCCACTGCGTCGGGAAGTTCGTCGTCGGGAACGTGGTGATCGCAAATGATGAAGTCAATGCCTTTTTCTTTGGCATATTTCACCTCTTCGATAGCCTTAATACCGCAGTCAAGAATAATAACCAACTTGACGCCAAGTTCGGCAGCATGATCTATGCTGCGCATAGAAATCCCATAACCGTCGTCGTAACGGGTGGGAATGTAATAATCGATGTTGGAGTAAAAATTAAGGAGGTATTTATAAACCAATGCAACCGATGTTGTACCATCGACGTCATAGTCACCATACACCATAATTTT
>JAFOYQ010000123.1 GCA_017424575.1 Muribaculaceae bacterium | reverse complement strand
TCGGTTGTTAAAAAAGGAGCTCGTAGCAAAGAATATGTTGGCTCGTTGCAATGGATTGAAGATGCAGGTATAATTCAAAGGTGTTATAATTTACAAATGCCCGAATTGCCTCTTGGTGGTAATGCAATTCAAGATTGCTTTAAAGTATATACTGTAGATACAGGTTTGTTTGTGAGCATGTTGGATGATGGCACTCAAAGTGATGTTTTGTCTGGTAATTTATGGACCTACAAAGGTGCTATTTACGAAAATTTGGTAGCTGATATTTTGGGTAAAATGGGTAGAAAACTTTATTATTATCAGAAAGATAGTGGTTTGGAAATAGATTTTGTTATGCGTTATAATGGAGAGTGTGTGTTGTTGGAGTGTAAGGCTAGAACTGGTAATGTTAAGTCGGCAAAAACTATTTTGCAACATCCCGAAAAATATCATGTAAATGCAGCGATAAAGTTAGGTGATTATAATATTGGTAGGGTGGATAAAATATTAACATTACCACTTTATATGGGATTTTTATTGTCTAAAGTTTAATAATCTAAAATAATGAACTATAAATTAACTGATTTTCTCCCTACAACCAAGAAAGAATTAGAGATTCGTGGTTGGGATGAGGTGGATGTGGTGCTATTTTCGGGCGATGCTTATGTCGACCATCCATCGTTTGGTGCTGCCGTAATCGGACGCGTAATCGAGTCGGAAGGATGGCGCGTAGCCATTGTGCCTCAACCTGATTGGCGTGGCGACCATCGCGATTTTACCAAAATGGGCCGTCCGCGTCGCTTCTTTGCTATCTCGGCTGGTTGTATGGACTCGATGGTCAATCACTATACTGCCAACAAACGCCTTCGCTCTAACGATGCCTATACGCCTGATGGCAAAGCTGGCATGCGCCCCGACCGCGCTACAATCACTTATGCTAAGATTATCAAACAATTATATCCCGATGTGCCTCTTGTGATTGGGGGCATCGAGGCTTCGTTGCGTCGATTCTCTCACTACGACTATTGGGATGATTCGTATCATCGCTCTATCCTTGCCGACACGGGCGCCGACCTTCTCATATATGGTATGGGCGAAAAACCTGTGCGCGAACTTGTGCGTCGTCTCTCTGCTGGCGCAACAATCCAGGATTGCCACGATATGTGCCAAGTCGGTTATTTATCTGATACTAAACCAGAAGGTGATGGAGTGGTGGAATTAGCATCGCACGAAGAGTGCGCTAAAAACAAAAAGACTTCGGCTGCAACATTCAAAACGATAGAAGAGGAGAGCAACAAACTCAATCAAACAACATTAGTTCAAAGTGTTGGCAATAGATATGTAGTGGTCAACCCTCCTTATTCGCCAATGACAACTGAGGAGTTGGATGCCGTTTACGAACTGCCATTCACCCGTCAGCCTCACCCTAAATACAAAGGCAAAACAATTCCGGCTTTTGATATGATACGTTGGTCGGTCAACACCCATCGTGGCTGTTGGGGCGGGTGTGCCTTCTGTACTATCTCTATGCACCAAGGCAAATTCGTCGTTTCTCGTTCGTTAGACTCTATTCTCAAAGAGGTTAGAACTCTTGCTTCTGACCCTGAATTCAAAGGCTATCTCAGCGATTTGGGCGGGCCGAGTGCCAATATGTATATGATGCGAGGCAAAAATCAAGAGCTTTGCGCTAAGTGCAAACGCCCATCGTGCGCTTTCCCATCGGTTTGTAAGAATATGAACACCGACCACGCACCTCTGCTCGAAATGTATCGTGCTGTGGATGCTTTGCCTTCTATCAAAAAGAGCTTCATCGGCAGTGGTGTGCGCTACGATGTTGTTATGCATCGCACCGACTCCGAAGAGGTCAATCGCACCAATGCCGAATATGCTCGCGAACTCATCAAAAATCACGTCAGTGGTCGTCTCAAAGTTGCCCCTGAGCACAC
>JAFOYQ010000122.1 GCA_017424575.1 Muribaculaceae bacterium | reverse complement strand
TCATCTATTTCACAACCATATACACTTCCACCATCCCAACCGGTTAATGCATCATAAAAACGAAACACTAATTGCTGATTATTGTCTATATCAAATTCGCCTTTATATACATTCTCATTTCCCTCATTATTTTCTAATCTCCAATTTCTCAAAATTAGTTCGTTTTCTATATTAGGAGCGGTCCAACCTGTTGGTGTGCCAGTTAAATATAAATATTTTGCTTGACTTAAAGAATCGCAACTGAAAGATATTGTATTTTGGCTGAAATCATATACAAAATCGACACTTCCACCATTTGTCCAATTTTCTTCGACAAAATATTTCGTATTTTGAGAACATTCTGATTCTCCATAATATTTACCATTAAAGTTAAATCCGACAATATTTGAGCCGTTTGGGACTATATATGTAGTGGAATCACCATTTAGACCTTTTGCAAAACAAAATTCAAAACTATTTGCTGGTATATAAATTGACCCAGTATATATTCCATCGCCATCTTTATCAATATATTTATATTTTTCAAATAGTGCTTTGTTTGTAATTGTTGGAGTAGCATTATTTGTAGGCTTACCTATTAAATATAAAATATCATCAGCATTGACACTTAAATTACAAATTCTAAGTCTTTCTGTTTTTGCATCAAAATCGAGTTGCACTTCACCCCCAGTCCATTCCGAGCATGAAATATTTCTATTTACGGTTTTCTCTAATTGTATTTCTGTTTCATCATACAATTCAACCTGTTCTGTCGCCCTATATATTTGAGAAGAACTCCAATCAACAATTCCTTCAAACAAGACAAAATTAAACTGACCTTTTGGAATATTTATTTTCAATGAATATACGCTATCACCATCCTCATCGGTCAACGCATATTTATTTCGTTCTTCTTCCGACATATTTGTTGGAGATTTATAATTATTTATACTCCCCACAACATAGTATGCAGATGCAGCCGATACCATAAGTTTAACTAATAGCATCATTATTATATATAAAATACACCTTTTCATATTGATATATTTTTAATTATTATATAGGTATATGAAATAGATTTACATCTCAAAAAGGCTCTCTTTTATAAAGTCGAGATATACTTTTGAAAAATGTTCATTGGCTTGCTTGGTATAACGCACATCGGTGAATACTTGTGCCAATGATTCTTTATTATTTTCGGCGACAAACTTCTTACTATCCTCGCGTGCTTCCTTTTCGGCATAAAGTTCTTTAACCGACTCGGCGGTGTAATCGCAATATGATTCTTTATGAAGAATTGCTTCTACGGGTAAACGATCACTCAACGATGCTTCGCCATCGGGAACACCAAGAGTAATAGTTGTTATAGGCACTACTCGTTTGGGCAAATTTAATGCCTCTGCTATTTGAGGAGCGTTGTAAGTGGTTGTTCCAAGATAACAACAGCCATAGCCTCGCATCTCGGCAATGGTGCAAAATTGTTGAGCAAACAAGGTGGTATCGAGCACCGCAGTCATGAATGATTGGAAGTTATCGTAACCAGGCTCAGCATTGCTTGCGTTGCACCATTTTACAAACCGATTAAAATCGGCGCAAAAAGTTAAGACAACATTACACCCCATCACCGAAGGTTGATTGAAATGAAATGGAGCAAGTTTTGCTTTTCCCTCTTCGGTGCGAGTTGTCACTACACTATAAAGTTGCATATTTCCCGTTGTGGGTGCATGCGACGCTTCTGCCAACATTTGTGCTACAATTTCATCAGAAATGGCTTCATTAGTGTAACGGCGCACTGTACGACGATTTACAAAATAATTTTTATCCATATTTATATAGTATTTTTTCTTCTACAAAAGTAATATATTTAATCTTTTTATGCAACAACCACAAGAAACAAATCGAATACTTGAAAATTTATACAGTTTTTAGTTTTGGAAAACTTTCGCGCCATCACAAAACACTCATATATCTAATTTTCAACACTTTGACTTTTTGTTTTGGACAACTTTGAAAAATTGTTGAAAAATAATAGTTAATAAATTTGGTCAAATAAAATATTTTTTAGACTTTTGCAAAGTGAAATTTCATCAACAAACATTAATTAAAATCTAACCTCAAAACCTATCTAAAAAAACAAGCATCGTGGAACAAAAAATCTACACTTACGACGAAGCCTTTGAAGCTTCTTTAGAATATTTCGGTGGCGATGAACTCGCTGCGCGTGTCTGGGTGAGCAAATATGCACTCAAAGATTCGTATGGAAATATTTTTGAAAAAACTCCCGCCGATATGCACAATCGTATCGCCGACGAGATTGTACGCATTGAGAACAAATATGATTCTCCAATGAGCAAAGAAGAACTTCTTGGTCTTCTTGGAAATTTCAAATATATTGTACCTCAAGGTAGCCCAATGTCGGGTATCGGTAACAACCATCAAGTAGGTTCGCTCTCTAACTGTTTCGTTATCGGTATCGATGGCAACCCCGACTCTTATGGCGGTATCATTCGCATTGACGAAGAGCAAGTACAATTAATGAAACGTCGTGGTGGTGTAGGTCACGACTTGTCACACATTCGCCCTAAAGGCACTCCTGTGAAAAACTCAGCACTTACCTCTACCGGTTTAGTGCCATTTATGGAGCGCTATTCTAACTCCACTCGTGAGGTAGCCCAAGATGGTCGTCGTGGAGCGTTGATGATTTCTGTCAGCATCAAACACCCCGATTCTGAATCGTTTATTGATGCTAAAATGACTGAAGGCAAAGTTACTGGTGCAAACGTATCGGTGAGAATCGATGACGCCTTTATGAAAGCTGCTATCGAAGGTAAACCATACATTCAACAATACCCAGTTGATAGCCCTAATCCAGTGATGACTAAAGAGGTTAACGCTACTGAAATATGGAACAAGATTATCCACAACGCATGGAAATCGGCCGAACCAGGCATTCTATTCTGGGATACTATCACTCGCGAATCAGTGCCCGACTGTTATGCCGACCTCGGATTCCGCACAATTTCAACCAACCCTTGTGGTGAAATTCCATTGTGTCCTTACGATAGTTGTCGCCTACTTGCTATCAACCTATACTCTTATGTAGTAAATCCATTTACTCCCGAAGCATATTTCGACTTTGACCTATTCAAGACTCACGTTGCCAAAGCTCAACGCATCATGGACGACATTATCGACCTTGAAATGGAAAAAATCGATAAGATTCTTGAAAAAATTGACTCTGACCCTGAAACAGACGAAGTTAAATCAATTGAGCGCAATCTTTGGGACAAAATCAGAACAAAAACTCTCAAAGGTCGTCGTACTGGTGTGGGTACAACTGCTGAAGGTGATATGCTCGCTGCTCTCGGACTCCGTTATGGCACTCCCGAAGCAACCGACTTCTCAGAAAAAGTACACCAAACTCTCGCTGTTGCCGCTTATGGTTCTTCAGTGGAATTGGCTCGTCAACGTGGCGCATTCGAAGTATTTGATGCTGAACGTGAAAAGAACAATCCTTTCATCAATCGCTTGAAAGAAGTTTCACCCGAATTGTATGAAAACATGGTGAAATATGGACGTCGTAACATTGCATGTTTGACAATCGCTCCTACTGGTACTACAAGTCTTATGACTCGCACCACATCAGGTATCGAACCTGTGTTCCTTCCAGTGTATAAACGTCGTCGCAAAGTTAATCCTAATGACACTGATGTGCATGTTGACTTTATCGACGAAACAGGCGACGCATTTGAAGAATATGTTGTTTACCACCCAAAATTTGTTGATTGGATGAAAATCAACAACATTGAGGTGAAGAGCGACTACACTCAAGAAGAACTCGATGCACTCGTAGCAAAATCTCCTTACAACAAAGCTACATCTAATGATGTTGACTGGTTGGAAAAAGTAAAAATGCAAGGTCGTGTTCAAAAATGGGTTGACCACTCAATTTCTGTAACAATCAACCTTCCTGCCGATGTGAGCGAAGAACTCGTTAACAACCTCTATGTTGAAGCATGGAAATCGGGCTGTAAAGGATGTACTGTATATCGCGATGGTTCTCGTGCTGGTGTATTGGTTTCACTCGAAAAGAAAAGCGAACCAGCTCCTGACGAAATCAAACCTCACGTAGCAAAACGTCCTATCGAACTCGAGGCCGACGTTGTACGTTTCCAAAACAACAAAGAAAAATGGATTGCATTTGTAGGTCTTATCGATGGCGCACCTTATGAAATCTTTACTGGTCTTGCCGATGACGAAGATGGTATTTTCTGTCCTAAATCAGTAACAAGCGGTAAAATCATCAAAGCAATTGATGAAAACGGCAACAAACGCTACGACTTCCAATTCATCAACAAACGTGGTTACAAAACTACAATCGAAGGTCTTTCTGACAAGTTCAACCCCGAATATTGGAACTACGCTAAACTTATTTCTGGCGTGTTGCGCTACGGTATGCCTATCGACCAAGTTCTCAAACTCATTGGTAGTCTTGAACTTGATAGTCAATCAATCAACACTTGGAAAATGGGTGTAGAACGCGCATTGAAAAAATACCTCCCTAATGGAATGAAAGCAAAAGGTCAAACTTGTCCTAATTGTGGTCAAGAGACACTTATCTACCAAGAAGGTTGCTTGATTTGTACTTCATGTGGCACATCTAAATGCGGATAAAGAAGCAATAATTCAATAAATTTCATCAAAACGGCTGAATTTTGATTTTTTTCTCAAAATTTGGCCGTTTGTATTTGAATAATGATTATCTTTACGTTTGATTCAATGATTGAGAATCATGTATAAATTAACAATCAAACAAAAATATATAAATTATGAAAATCTCATTTAATATCGACTACCGCACAAATTGGGGCGAATCGGTATATTTAACAGGCAACATCCCTGAGCTCGGCAATGGTGATGAACAACAAGCCTTAAAACTTAACCTTAATGGGTCAGAGTCATGGTCGCTCGAATTAGAGGTTGCCGACTCTACTCCCGACTTCCAATATCATTATTTCATTCGCCACGAAAATGGCTACACAAAAAAAGAATGGGGAAAAGGTCATAATTTCCGCCGTGGCAGAAGTGCTAAAAACTACGAAATCCACGACCGTTGGCAAGACCAACCTTGGGACAGACCTTACTACTCTTCGGCATTTACCGACTGTATTTGCCATCGCGAAGAGCCTCAAAAACCACTAAATATTAAATACGGCATTCTCAATCTTCGCGTTACAGCTCCTATGGTGAAGAGCGATGAAGTTCTTGCTATATGTGGTGGCATTGAAGCGCTCGGAAATTGGGAAGCAAGCAAGGCTGTTGTAATGAACGACTCTGCATTCCCCGAATGGAATGTAAACATCGATTTCAAAGCACTTGAGCCAAACTTTGAATATAAATTTATCATCCTCAAAAAAGACACTCTCGAAGTTGTAGCTTGGGAAGGTGGCAACAACCGTGTTTTCACACTCACTCCAGCGCAAAAAAATGAGGTAATGGTCGTTGCCGGAATGCGTTTCATCAACCCTCTCGCACCTTGGAAAGGTGCTGGTGTGGCAATCCCAGTATTCTCAATGCGCACCGAAGAAGACTTTGGAGCAGGTGATTTCTATGACTTGAAGAAGATGATTGACTGGGCAGAAGTTACAGGACAAAAATTCCTCCAACTCCTCCCTATCAACGACACTACAATGACTCACACTTGGACCGATTCATATCCCTACAATGCCAACTCTACATTCGCATTACACCCAATGTATTTGCGTCTTCAAGAACTAGGCACACTTAAAGATAGCGAACGCCAAGCATATTACGACAATCTCGGCAAAGAACTTAACGAACTTAAAGAAATCGACTACGAACGCGTAAACCAAGGCAAAATCGCTTTCACTCGCGAAATCTTTGCTCAAGATGGCGCAAAAGTTGTAGCATCAAAAGATTTCAAAGAATTTGTTAACCGCAATGCCGACTGGTTGACCCCTTATGCAGCATTCTGCGTGTTGCGCGACAAGTTCCACACTCCCGATTTCATGAATTGGAGCGAATATGCCAACTACGACGAAAAGAATGTTGCTAAATTTGTAAAAGAAAACGAATACGAGATTAACTATGTATATTACATCCAATACAATCTCGACAAACAAATGCGTCATGTTCGCGACTATGCACACAGCAAAGGCGTAGCGATTAAAGGCGATATCCCCATCGGCATCTCTCGCACAAGTGTTGATGCATGGATCTCTCCTCGCTTGTTCAACATGGATTGCCAAGCAGGTGCTCCACCCGATGACTTCTCAGTATTAGGTCAAAACTGGGGCTTCCCAACATATAACTGGGAAGAAATGAATAAAGATGGTTTTGCATGGTGGAAAGCACGTTTCCGTAAAATGTCGGAATATTTCGACGCTTACCGCATCGACCACGTGCTCGGATTCTTCCGCATTTGGCAAATCCCTATGGACGCTGTTCATGGTTTGCTCGGTGTATTTAGCCCTGCCCTACCATTCACCCCCGAAGAATTACGCTATAACTACGATTTCTGGATTGACGTTGACTTGCAAACTACTCCATACATCATGGACTACTTCTTGCACGACTTTTTCGGCGAATACACCGACGAGGTGCGCAACGTATTCCTCAACAGCGTAGGATATGGTCGTTATAAACTCAAAGAAGAGTTTAACACTCAACGCAAAGTGGTTAACTACTTTGACAAACAAGAAAAGAACGAGAAAAACGAAAGAATTTGCAACGCCCTTCTTGGTCTTATCGACGAGGTATTATTCATCGAAGACCCTGAAGAAAAAGGCAAATATCACCCACGCATTTCGGCTCAACACACCTACGTTTATCGTTCATTGAACGACTACGAAAAATGGTGTTACGACCGTCTATACAACGACTTCTTCTACCACCGCCACAACGACTTCTGGTATGGCAAAGCAATGTGGAAACTCCCTGCATTGACCGATGCTACCGATATGCTTGTGTGTGCCGAAGACCTCGGTATGATTCCTGATTGCGTGCCTGCAGTGATGAGCGCTCTTCAAATTCTTTCACTCGAAATTCAACGCATGCCTAAGGATCCTAAATCAGAATTTGGCAACACTTGGCACTACCCATATCAATCTGTTTGTACTACATCTACTCACGACATGGGTGGCATACGCCAATGGTGGGAAGAGGACCACGAAAAAACTCAACATTTCTTCAACAACATGCTCCAAGCAGGTGGCGAAGCGCCTTACTTTGCAGAGCCATGGGTCTGTGACAAGATTGTGAGCCTACACCTCAACTCGCCAGCAATGCTTTGTATCCTTCCACTTCAAGATTGGCTATCAATCGATGGCAACATTCGTCGTGAAAACCCACTTGAAGAACAAATCAACGTGCCTGCCAACCCACGCCACTACTGGCGCTATCGCATGCACTTGACTATGGAAGAATTACTTGCAAAAGACTCATTCAACAAGTACATTAAAGACAAAGTCATCGCCAGCGGCCGATAATTAAATTCAATCCTATAAATAGCAAAGGAGATGTATCACGTGATACATCTCCTTGTTTTTATACTATAATAAGAACACACTATGCAAAAAAATTATTCATTATGAATCATGAATAATGAATTATTACTACCGTTGACTTCGCCCTTGATAGGTAGCATTTCGGCAATACAATAACTAAAATAAAATTTATTCTTGTTATTGCTCTCAATTTGCACTATCTTTGCACCACAAAAGCAAGCGCGGGCGTTTCGTCGCTCACCCACGCATGAGGGGTGTGAGGAAAGTCCGGGCAACACAGAGCACCATATTTCTTAACGGGAAGCTATCGGTAACGGTAGAGTAGTGTGACAGAAAATAACCGCCTCTACATAGAGGTAAGGGTGAAAAGGTGGGGTAAGAGCCCACCGGGCGCAATAGTGATATTGCGTGCCGCATGCCTTATGGGTTGCAAGCTCAAGTATACCGGCATTTAAGGGCTGCTCGTCCATTGCCGGGGGGTAGAGTGCTGAAACTCTCGTTTCAAGCAATGTGGCGACACATTGTTCAGATAAATGACGAAACGCCGTGGCATCTCCCTTTATGGAAAGTACCACGGCGACATAACCCGGCTTATAGTCTGCGCTATGCTTTTTTTATTCCTTTATTGAGTCAACAACCTCAACTATTTCCTCTACATTTTTCACCACAGCAGTGTCGGCTACCATTTTGGCAGTATCGACCACAATCTCTTTTACCAATGAGTCAACTTTGGCAACGGTATCGACATGCACATACTTATATATAGGTTTGCCATTTGTGCTAATCCAAGGGATATCATAACCCTCAGCCATATTCACTTTTGTATCTTTTAGCCCTGGGCTGACGATAATAGGCATACCCACCTCAACATATTCAACAAGCTCCATGATTTGCTCGTTGGTGATGCGAATACAACCATGGCTGCAACGCGCACCTATTGACCATGGCGCACATGTGCCATGAATACCAATTTGCGATGTAACTGGAGTTCTTAAACGAATAAAACGGGGACCAAATTGCCCTCTTTTCTTGCTCGTTACACCATTGTCGTCGGTAAATAGCCAGTCGGTACTATCATACACACCTTGAGCCGAAAAGAAGCCCTCGGGAGTGCGCGAATCGGCCTTTTGGTGCTTCGACCCATAATTCTTTGCGCACGCCATGCGATAACTTTTCTCCTCGCGTCCATACCTATCAAAGAGGATTACACGCATACGATGCTTATCAACAACGATAAATCTATCGTAGGGGCTATTCAACAATTTTTGAGCATATTTCAAGCAATCGTTTGTCATTTGAGTTATAATTCCTTCGGAATACTTATCCCAGTCACCCGAATTTTTCATAAATTCAATAGCATCACTTGCTGTAGCAAATTTATAATTTGTGGCAACTCGTGGAATTTCTTTTGTTTCAATTACTGTAGCTGTATCGGGTATTAACACCTCTCCTACTTCAACTGAGTCGGCTTGATTTTCGGGGTTTGCATCGCTTGATTGACCACACGACACAACCACCATCAATGCCATGCATATAAGAACTGTATTAAATAGTTTTTTCATATAAATATAGTTTGGGGCAACAAAATTATCACAAAATCTGCACTTTAGCAACTGATATCACTATTTTTATCCCACACCTAAATCGGTATTATTCAATAGCACCTCGATTTGTGAATCATCTTTGATTATAGGATACACCTCATTCACAAACCACTCTTGCAATTCTTCATCGCGCTTAACCGATGTTGTGTTTTCATTAAATAAGTTAATGCTCATATACTCAAAATGCTGCTTTGCCAACTTAATATCGTTGAGAATATGCTCACGCGACTCCCCTTTTGTGCCACACAATAGGCACACGCCATGAAAATATTGCGCCACATCTGCGGCTGTTACTTCGCTTGCTACACCTTTGCACCAAAGATTACGCAACTCGGCATCAAATGTCTCTATTCCACAACGAAATTTCACTGTTGCGGGAGCAAATTGTTGAGCAAATGCATCAAGATGATTGCGATACATATAGTGCATTTCAAACCACAGAGTGTGGATATTCTTCTCTTTTACAACATGATTTATGAGAGCAATCGTATCTTTATCAAGTTCGATACCCGAGCCCGAATTTATCACATCAAGAACACCATATTGCCCTGTCACATGCGATAAAACCGCTCTATTTATCTCAAAAGGATTGTTACTCACATCGGTGTGATAGTCACAAAAAGTACACTTTCCCCATCTGCAGCCTGTGCCTTGCAATAGTACAAATTCTCGAGGAAACTTTTTGTGAATCAATGCATATCGTTCCATAGCACTCTATTTCAATACTGTTTTGCGAAGAAATCCAATTGCCGCATAAGCCATTGGCGTACCAAACACTGCCTCAATAAGCAACTTAGAGACATATTGAAACGCAAGCATATATATAAGATCATGAGTTGAAACTACACCCCAAAATGCAATAAGCACAAAAGGCACAGTGTCAAAAACATACGCCACCATCGAACTTCCTATTGTGCGTATCCATAAACGTCGTCCATTAGTCCATTTTTTTATTCGCTCCATGAGCCAAGCATTTGACAGTTCACCACATAGGAAACCTGCAAGCGAACCGATTACGATGCGGGGCACATAATTAAAAATGTGATTGTAGGCCGATGCCGTTGGGTCGAGATAATCAACCGATGGGAGCCACACCCCTATTTGAGTGCAGAATACCAATATCACATTACACACAAAAGTCATGAGAATTACTTTGCGAGCAGTGCGATAGCCCCAAATTTCGGTCAACACATCACCAAGCATGTAAGCAAATGGAAATGTGATTGTGCCAGCATCAAAATAAAAGAGATTAAATAAACCTATGACTTTAACAGCCATAATGTTTGACACAAGATATAGTGTCACAAATAGAGCCACCACGACAATCAATAGCGATTGTGCGTGTTCTCGGTTTTTTAAAGGGTTGTCCGATACCTTATCCATTATGTAAAATTTAAATGCCTATAGGCAATTATATCAACAAAAAAAGGAAGCTAAAAAGCTTCCTTTGCGGAGAGAGAGGGATTCGAACCCCC
>JAFOYQ010000121.1 GCA_017424575.1 Muribaculaceae bacterium | reverse complement strand
GACTTGTAGAAACCGAACACACACGATTGCCCACGAGTGACGGATAGGCCGACAGGCAATAATCAACATCATCGGGGGTTAACAAAAGCACCCATTCCAACGTTTTATTTTTATTCAACACCTCAAGGAAATACATTCCGTCTTGACGGATATATCTCACAGAGCATCCAAAAGTTACATTAAATGGTGCGTCTTCGGCTTGATAACTGGGTTGAAGTGTATATTCATTTTTTGATTTGTGCTTTAATGTCAATTCACGCCAATCGCCGTTGTAATCTACACCGGTAAAATAAACGATTTTGCCCATACGAATCTCTTGGCAAGTGTAAAGACATTCTCCATCAAAGAATTTGTCGCCAACCTTTATAGTCTGACTTGATGCGCTATTCAAAAACATAATAGCGAAAAATGCCATTAATATTTTCACTTTCAAGCCCATATTCTTGCTCTTAGATATCAATTAAATTATCATCTTCACGATATTTAGAAGGGGATATCCCATATTTGCGACGGAATGCTCGAGAGAAACTTGTAGCATCTTCAAAACCACACCTAAAAGCGACTTCAGATACTGGCATATCAGTATTGTTTTTCAACAAATTACTAGCATGAGTAAGACGTATTTTCATCGCATATTGCTGGGTAGTCATTCCGTTAATTGCTTTAACTCGACGCGTTAATTGTCCACGAGTGATATACATCTGTGAAGCAATAGCCTCTAAAGAGACACTCCCAGAAGCCATCTCTTTTTTTATAATTGATGATAATCGTTCAAGAAAAAATTGATTTACTTTGTTGTTACGTCTACCTTTATCCATATAACTTTTTGTCATAAACATTTACATTGTAAAGGTATATATAACAATAAAAAAAGGCCTTGCATAATCGTGCAAGGCCTTGGCATTATGATGCAAAATAACCAAATTACACTATTTTATGCAACTTTTTTACCTCTCGTTGCGATATTGAGAAGGTGATTTTTCAAAAGTGCGACGAAATGCTCGAGAAAAACTTGTGGCATCTTCAAAGCCACATTTCATTGCCACTTCCGATATCGGCATCTCTTTATTGTCAACGAGTAACAAACGTGCATGCTCAAGGCGAATACGCAATACATATTGTTGAGTAGTAACTCCAGTAATTGACTTTATGCGACGATTTAACTGTCCACGAGTGATACATAATTTTGAAGCCAATGCTTCGATTGACACAATTCCATCGGCCATATTAATTTTCACTTCGTTAACCAATCTATCCAGTAATTCTTGATCAAATGCACCCAATTCCTCTTGTTCAATAGCTATCTCTTTGGGCGCTTGTGGTTGTAGTCCATTGATAATTGTTTGTAATGCCACTTCTCTCAATCTCATTTTGCGACGCATTAATAACCACACTACACCAACCAATAGCACTAATATAATGACTCCCCAAATGATTGTCTTCTGATTTTTTTCCTTTTGTAATTCATTTTCGTGTAGCAACCAATCAGAGCCAAACTCAGCATTATAACGAGCAAGACTCTCGGCCGAGGCCATATTATATAGTGAATCTTTCAAATCGTTAAAGCGATTTAGTTCAATTTTTGCACTATCGGGATTACTACTCCATAAACACTCATATAGCCCTTTGCGAGAGTGCATTTCATTTCCTCTGTCACCAATATTGGCAAAAATATCGGCAGCCTTGCGATAATACCACACAGCTTCATCGTTGCGATTTTCTCCCATCAAAGCCATCCCCATCTTATTGCAAGAAATTGCAAGCGATTGTTTATCTCCGACCTTTTCTAAATATGGGATAACTTGGTTAAGAAGACTTTTAGCCTCCTTATAATCATGTAGTCCTATTAATACTGATGCTTTTTGCGACAAACGCACCATCAATTTGTGTTCATTCCCTAATTTTTGCTCAAGTTTGCATGCCTCATTAATATATTTTAAAGCCTCTTTGGCATCGCCGAGTGCATGATACACCTCCGAGGCCATTCCTTGCAATACAGCCATTCGTGCTGGATTATTTGCTTGCTTGGCAAGTTTAATCCCCTTGAGTATATATTGTTCGGCCTCTTTGGGTTGGTTCGCTCCTATATATATGCCTGCAAGGGTGTTGAGTGACGAACTCATAACATCAGGGTCTCCCGATTTTTCGTCTAATTTATAGCATTGCTTGGCATAATTAGCAGCTTGCTCATAATTGGACTGACGAAAGTATATCAAAGATATCAAGCTCAAATAATTAGCTCTATCTTCATCATTTGAGCATAATGGCAATGCTTGCAAACCATATTTCAATGCTTGTGGATAGGCTTGATGCGCATAAAAATATTCACTTGCCCAATACCACATTTGTTGATTTATAAATTGGGGATTATCGTTAGCGCTAAATACAATTTGAGTATCGGTGAGTTTTTCTTCATAAAACGTCTGCATTAGTTCATTCCCAGCACTTACTAATTCTTTTCCATGCAATTTTTCACAATCACTTAGTTGTTTTTCAACCATAGACACCTCTGTTGCAAAAATGTCAACTGTTAAAAGCAATATAGTTATAAATAGCCCAAATCTTTTTAATAGTTTTTTCATATCCATAACATAATCGTGACAATAGGTTCTTCACAAAGATAGAAAATTTGTTTATTATCACAAAATTAAGTTTTTTCTACATCTTCTATCATACAAAATCGTGCATATAATTTAAATTACGACCAATTTATATTCATCACAACATCGCTTTAGTAATGAATAAATCAAAATTTGACTCCAAACACACAATCGCACAACAAAAAAAACTCCGATACAAAATTTGCATCGGAGTCTTCGAGGATATATAATAAATTGTTTTATTATGGGATCAATTTGTAAGCGCGGAATACTTTTTGAATTTTTTCGAGAGCATAAGTTACTTGCTCTTTTGTGTGAGTAGCCATCATGCTGAAACGAATCAATGTGTCTTGAGGAGCAACAGCAGGCGAAACTACTGGATTAACGAAGATACCTTCGTTGAGGAGGTCGCGAGTGATTGCAAATGTCTTCATATTGTCACGGATATACAATGGAATGATAGGTGTTGATGTGTGACCTATTTCACAACCCATATTGCGGAATCCTTCAAGAGCATAGTTTGTAATATCCCAGAGGTGTTCTTGCAATTCTGGTTCCTTTTCCATAATATCGATTGCAGCAAGCGCAGCAGCAGTAGATGCTGGAGTGATACTTGCAGTGAAGATATATGAACGAGAGTGGTGACGAAGGAAATTTGTAATTTCTTTATCAGTTGCGATGAAACCACCAAGTGAAGCAAAAGATTTACTAAATGTACCCATGATGAGGTCAACATCTTTTGTTACACCAAAGTGATCACAAGTACCACGACCACCTTTACCAAACACACCGATACTATGCGCCTCGTCAACCATCACTGTTGCATCGTATTGTTTTGCAAGGCGAACAATTTCAGGAAGATTTGCAACATCGCCTTCCATTGAGAATACACCATCGGTAACGATAAGTTTTACTTTATCGGGAGCACATTTTTGAAGTTGCTTTTCGAGCGACTCCATATCATTGTGTTTGTATTTCAATTTTTGAGAGAATGCCAAACGATGACCTTCAATAATTGAAGCATGATCTTGTTCGTCCCAAAGTATGTAATCTTCACGACCTGTAAGAGCCGATACCACGCCGAGGTTAACACCGAAACCTGTTGAGTAAATCATTACATCTTCTTTGCCAATATATTCAGCAATGCGTGCTTCAAGTTTCTTGTGAAGGTCAAGCGTACCATTGAGGAATGGAGAACCAGCACAACCAGTACCATACTTACGAGTTGCTTCAATAGCAGCTTCTTTAATACGAGGGTCGTTAACAAGACCAGTGTAGCAGTTAGAACCAAACATCAACACTTTTTTTCCGTCGATGATTACTTCACAGTCTTGCTCACTTGAAATTGCACGAAAATAGGGATATACTCCTGCAGCCTTAGCTTCTTGAGGTGCTGTATATTTCGCGAGTTTAGCTTGTAATAGCTTCATAAGTTTTTATTTCGCTAATTTATTGTTTTGAATTTTTGAAAGTGCAAAGTTAGTAATTTTTAACGAAATAGATTGCTTATTTCATTAATAAATCACCCGATTAGAGTCATTTGAAATGTGAAAAATACTAAACGAGGCTTACTTTTTCAGTAAACCTCGTTTATAACGTATATCAAATTATGATTTAATCTTTGATTCCAGCCAATTCAGGGTCAATCATGATGCGACCACAATATTCGCAAACAATGATTTTCTTGTGGAGCTTAATTTCCATTTGTTTTTGAGGTGGAATGCGGTTGAAACAACCACCACAAGCGTTACGTTGGATATAAACAACACCAAGACCATTGCGAGCATTTTTGCGAATACGTTTGAATGCAGCCAATGTGCGAGCGTCAATCTTTGGTTCAAGTGATTTAGCTTTTTCGCGAAGATTTTCTTCTTCTTGACGTGTTTCAGAAACAATCTCTTCAAGTTCTACTTTCTTTTCGTCGAGAACATGTTCTTTATCAACAAGATTTTCTTGAATTGCAGCGATTTCGTTAGTCTTAGCGTCAATCATACGAGCAAACTCGATGATATGCTTTTCACACAATTGGATTTCGAGAGTTTGGAATTCGATTTCTTTAGAAAGAAGATCAAACTCGCGATTGTTGATAATTGTGCTGAGTTGTTCTTTATATCGTTCGATTTTAGCGTGAGCCTCGTTGATTTTTTCCTTTTCTACATTTGTTTTGTGATTAAGTTCTTTAATCTCATTTTGGAAATTACCGATACGAGTTCTCAAACCCTCAATGCTATCTTCGAGGTCTTTAACTTCTAAAGGTAGTTCGCCGCGAATAGTTTTGATGCGGTCGATTTCTGAAAGCAATGTTTGAAGTTGATAGAGAGATTTCAAACGTTGTTCTACTGATAATGCTTCACTTTTATTCTTATCTGCAGCCATATCTTACAAATAATTTATGGGATTTTGTTCTAATTCTGAATAATAAAGTGCAAAGTTAGGAAATTTTTCTTGAATTATACGACAAAAAATTGTTTTTGTGCATTGTTCGCCCTCAAAATGACCTATATCGATGATAATTATATCATTTTTATAGTCAACGAAGTCGTGATATTTCACATCTGAAGTCAAAAACACTTCTGCTCTTTGAGCAATTGCGCTCTTAATTAGGAACGAACCAGAACCACCACACATAGCGATTCGTGAAACCGATTGCTCTGTATCAGATGTATTACACCTCACCACTGGCGAGCCAAATGTGCTCTTAATATGGAAAATCAGTGCCGATAGAGGAATGCGCTCTCGCAATTCACCTATTACGCCCGACCCTATTTTTGAATTTGCTTTTTGTACTTCTACAAATTCATACGCAGGTTCTTCATAAGGATGCACAAACAACATAGCATCCTCTATCTCCTTCATTTTGTTAAGAGGAAGGATTACCTCAATTCGAGTTTCGGGTTCGATGTGAACTTCACCCAATGCTCCCACATAAGGGTTTGCCCCATCATTTGCTCGGAATGAACCTCGACCATCCACCTCAAAGCAACAGCAATCGTATGTGCCTATACAACCCGCACCAGCATTAAAAAGTGCAGCCTTTACCATGTCGCAATGGTTAGTGGGCACATATACCGAAAGTTTTAATAATCTTTCGTTTTTAGGATCAAGAGTTCGCACATCTATCAACCCCAACCATCGAGCCATCTCCCACGACACACCATGGAGTGCGTTATCGACCGATGTGTGACATGAATAGATTGCTATGCCTGCCTTAATTGCTTTCAACACAGTTTGCTCCACAAGGGTGTTACCGGTCAAGCGTTTTAGCCCTTTGAAGATAAGTGGGTGATGTGAAATTATAAGATTGCAACCTTTATCAATTGCTTCATCAACAATAGCTGGAGTAACATCTACACATAAAAGCGCGCCAGTACATTCTACCGACTTATCCCCTACTTGCAAGCCACTATTGTCATAGTCTTCTTGCAATGATAAAGGAGCAAAAGCTTCTATTGTAGATATTACTTGAGATATTGTTATCATTGTCGATTATTTTTCTTCTTGAGGCAACACTACATCAATTGACAATTCTTGAAGTTGTGCTTCGTCGATAGTTGATGGAGCATCAATCATCATATCGCGACCAGAGTTATTTTTTGGAAATGCAATAACATCACGAATTGAGTCAAGACCTGCAAGGATTGAAACGAAACGGTCAAAACCGAATGCCAAACCACCATGAGGAGGTGCACCATATTTGAATGCATTCATCAAGAAGCCAAATTTATATTGAGCATCTTCATCGGTGAGACCGAGTAACTTAAACATTTTATCTTGCAATTCAGCATCGTGGATACGGATACTACCACCACCAAGCTCGTTACCATTAACAATCATGTCATAAGCAGTTGCACGCACTTCGCCTGTTGCTGAATCAAGTTTGTGGAAATCTTCGGGGTTAGGCGATGTGAATGGATGGTGCATTGCGTAGAAACGTTGAGTTTCTTCGTCCCACTCAAACAATGGGAAGTCAACAACCCATAAGCAAGAGAATTTTTGAGGATCGCGCAAGCCGAGTTGGTTACCCATTTCAAGACGCAATTCGCAAAGTTGTTTGCGAGTTTTCATTGTAGGACCAGCGAGAATCAAAATCAAGTCGCCAGGATTTGCATTACAGCGTTCAGCCCATGTGCGTAATTCGTCTTCGGTATAGAATTTTGACACAGAACTCTTGATTGAGCCATCTTCTTCTACTTTCACCCACATCAAACCTTTTGCACCAATTTGTGGACGTTTTACAAAGTCGGTCAATTGGTCAAGTTGTTTGCGTGTGTAAGAAGCACAACCAGGAGCACAAATAGCACCTACATACTCAGCATCATCAAGCACAGCAAAACCTTTACCCACTGTGAGGTCTTTGATTTCGACAAACTTCATTTCAAAACGTGTATCGGGCTTGTCGCAACCATAGTATTTCATAGCGTCGGCCCATGTCATGCGAGGGAATGGGTCAACAAAATCGATATCTTTTACATATTTGAAGATATGTTTTACCAATCCTTCAAACATTTGAAGCACATCTTCTTGTTCCACAAATGACATTTCGCAGTCAATTTGGGTAAATTCGGGTTGACGGTCGGCACGGAGGTCCTCATCGCGGAAACATTTCACGATTTGGAAATAACGGTCAAAACCACTAACCATCAAAAGTTGCTTAAATGTTTGGGGAGACTGTGGCAATGCATAGAACTCACCTGGGTTCATGCGTGAAGGCACAACGAAGTCACGAGCACCCTCTGGGGTTGATTTAATCAACACTGGAGTTTCTACTTCAATAAAGCCTTTTTCATCGAGGTAACGACGAATTTCGAATGCCATTTTGTGACGCAATTCAAGATTACGACGCACTGCAGGACGACGAAGGTCGAGATAACGATATTTCATTCTCAAATCATCACCGCCGTCGGTATCATCTTCGATTGTGAATGGAGGTACATCTGACTTGTTAAGAATCTTCAAGTCGGTTGCAATTATTTCAATATCCCCTGTTGGAAGATTTGCATTCTTGCTTGAGCGTTCAGCCACCTCACCAGTTACTTGAATCACAAATTCGCGACCCAAATGGTTAGCAGCTTCACAAAGAGCAGCATTTGATTCGTTATTAAACACTACTTGAGTCACGCCATAACGGTCGCGCATGTCAACGAATGTCATACCACCCATTTTGCGCGCACGTTGCACCCAACCAGCAAGCGTTACCACTTGACCAGCATCACTTATGCGGAGTTCACCGCAGGTTTTAGTTCTAAACATATTGGTGTATTAAATAATAATTATCAAATGAAATTTGGTGTAAAGTTACAACATTTCATTGAATTTACGCATATTAATTGCGCTTTTAATCACTTAAAATCACCTATTAAATAGCATTTTTATCCTATCCCAAATGCTAATAGACTGAGGTTTGATGTGCACAGCCACATCTTTGGCTCCTTTTTTAAGAAAAATCATTGATGAATGTAGCACAATTGCCACCGATTTTTCAAATTCTTCGATGCCATACACTCGTTGTAATGCTATTTTATGGAATAGCGATGAGGGCTCTAAACTATTAATAACAATATCGTCATCAATAATCTCGATGTCATGCATTTGCATTTCGTCACCAAAAAGCAAACTCACATTAATACAATCAACTGATTTAGGTTTTTTGTGGTATTTCTTATATACCTCTTTAATCATTTTTTTTGTTATCATAGGCATGTATTTTAGAGTAGAATACGATATTTAATCGTCATTCTACCATGTTTTTATTATATGAACAATAAAGAGGTCTATTTTGTTTTGTGATATTGTAACTTTTCTTTTACAATCCTATAATCAAATGTTCTAAATAAATTACTGCAATACCCGATAGATAACCTACGAGCGCAAGCAATGAAATTGTTTTAAGATACCATGTAAAATTTATTTTTTCCAATCCCATAGCTATCACACCTGCTGCCGAACCAATAATCAAGATACTACCACCTACTCCAGCACAATATGTGAGTAATAACCAGAATAGGCCATCTTGTGTGAACGCTTGCAAATATGCAGGATCGGCACTGAGAGCAATTGCCTCGGGGGTAGCGATAGGATACATACCCATACAACCTGCGACCAATGGCACATTATCAACAATTGACGATAACACCCCAATAGAACCAGCTATAGTAAACACTTCATGCACACTTTCATCAAGGAATGTAGCAACTGAGCCAAGAATGCCCGCACTTTGCAAACCAGCCACCGACATCAAAATACCCAAAAAGAAAAGAATTGTGGGCATATCAATATGTTCAATAACTTTTGACACACGATTTTTAGCCGATTCCTCAATATCTCTTTTTTGACCATAAACGATTTCGGTATAAATCCACAATAAGCCTAATACAATCATCACACCTACATAAGGTGGCAATCCAGTAGTAGCCTTAATCACAGGAACCATCAACAGTCCCAACACCCCCAAGCAGAACACACTACGGCTAAATTGACGACCTACCCCCTCGGGCAAGGTATATGTAAGTTCCTGCTGTGAGAATATTTCACCTTTATACTTTTTTACCATCATTGTTGCAAATAGCAATGGCACGAGTAAAGATACCACACAAGGCACAATCAAATACACAATCAATGGCACTGTGGTTACATTACCACGCATCCACAACATTATGGTCGTAACGTCACCAATTGGCGACCACGCTCCACCTGCATTAGCTGCTATGATGATAATCCCTGCAAAAATCCAACGATCCTTAGGTCGCTCAATCATGCGACGAAGCACCATAACCATAACAATAGTTGTTGTCATATTGTCGAGCACTGCCGACATAAAAAAAGCAATCCAAGCAAGCAACCACAATAATTTAAGTTTCTTGCGTGTCGTAATCTTTTTTAATATAATAAAAAATCCACCGTGTGTATCAATTATCTCAACTACAGTCATTGCTCCAATAAGGAATACCAAAGTCTCACAGGTACTACCCAGATGCTCCATCAATTCTTCCCCCACATGAGCACCACCCGAAAAGACTGAATAGACCATCCAAATAAGACCAAACATTGCAAGCGATGTTGCAGCTTTATCTACTTTGATTTTATGCTCGAATGCAATGCACGCATATCCAAGCACAAATATTGCTATAATGAGAGTAATCATTGTAAAAAAATTGTATGTATTATGGTAATAGTGGATTTGCGAGACTCCCTAACTTGAGTTAATAAATATCTATTTTAGGGCAAATTTCATCTATTTTCGCGCTCCATTTTTTCAGAGTGCAAAATTACTAAATTTTCAACAATCTAAATCAGATTTTTATGTGCTATAAAACATAAAAAATGTGGATATGTTTCCATATCCACATTTAATATATAGTGCTTTACTATATCACGATTTAACCAAGGAATGCGAGAAGCACACCTGCCGCAGTTGCCGAACCGATTACACCAGCAACATTTGGGCCCATTGCGTGCATCAACAAGTAGTTAGAAGGATCGTATTCAAGACCTACGTTATTTGAAATACGAGCCGACATTGGCACTGCTGATACACCTGCGTTACCAATAAGCGGATTGAGTTTTTTATCCTTAGGCAATACGAGGTTGAACAATTTAACAAACAACACGCCTGATGAAGAAGCGATGATGAATGCCATGAAACCAAGGAAGAAGATACCAATAGTTTCGATTGTCAAGAACTCTGATGCTTGAGTAGAAGCACCCACTGTCATTCCAAGGAGAATTGTTACGATATCGGTCAACGCGTTGCTTGCAGTTTTAGCAAGACGAGTTGTAACACCACATTCACGCAACAAGTTACCAAAGAACAACATACCCAACAATGGAAGTGCAGTAGGCACAACGAAACATGTCAACAACAAACCCACGATAGGGAAGATTATTTTTTCGTTTTGCGACACGGCGCGAGCAGGTTTCATCTTGATAAGACGCTCTTTCTTAGTAGTAAACAATCGCATCAAAGGTGGTTGGATTACAGGCACGAGAGCCATGTAAGAGTAAGCCGACACTGCGATTGCACCCATCAAGTTAGGAGCGAGTTTAGATGACACGAAGATTGCAGTAGGACCATCAGCGCCACCGATAATAGCGATAGCACCAGCTTGGTCGGGAGCAAATCCAAGAGCCAAAGCAACCATGTATGCACCAAAGATACCAAATTGAGCAGCAGCACCCACAAGCATAAGTTTAGGGTTAGCAATCAATGCAGTAAAGTCGGTCATAGCACCGATACCAAGGAATACCAATGGTGGATACCAACCAGCACTTACACCATTGTAAAGAATGTTCAATACAGTTCCTTCTTCATAAATGCCGACTTCCATACCGGCTGAGAAAGGAATATTACCGATAAGAATACCGAAACCAATAGGCACGAGCAACATTGGTTCGAAATTCTTTTTAATAGCAAGCCAAAGGAAGAAAACACCAACAGCGAGCATCACAAAATGCTCCCATGTGGCATTGTAGAAACCTGTCATGTGCCAGAAGGTTTCCAAGTTGCCTGCCATAAATTCACTTAAAGATTGTTCCATATTAAGTTAAATTTATTCGAGAGTGACGAGAACAGAACCTTCAAGCACTGAGTCTCCATTATTTACATTTACCGATGTAACTTTGCCATCACGACCTGCGTGAATAGCATTTTCCATCTTCATAGCTTCAAGCATTACAACTGTATCAGATGCTTTAACTGTATCACCAACTTTTACTGAGATTGATACAACTACACCAGGAAGTGGAGCTTTAACTTGGTGACCGCCTGCAGCAGCAGGAGCTGGTTTAGCAATTACTTTTTCACCACCTTGAGTGCGTGGAGCAGCTGAAGGACGTGGAGCAGAAGCTACTTTAACAGTTTCTTTCTTTTCAAGTTCTACCTTGTAAGGAGTGCCGTTAACTTCTACTTGAGCAATACCATTGTCGATATCGCCTACGGCTACCTTATAGGTGTTACCATTGATTTTATATTTATATTCTTTCATTTTGGTAAAATTAATTAAATGGTTAGCAATAAACGATTAACGACGAGGAATTTCGCGCAATCCATAAATTTTTGAACTCCAAGGAGAATATGCTTTCTTCACCTTATTAATAGTGAGAATTGTATTTTCTTGGTCGTGAGCGTTAAGATGTTCGTGGAGAGCCATAACAATAGCAGCAATCTCTTCTCCCGAATCGTGAGCAAGATTTTCAGTCTCTGCAATAGTTTTTGGATCAACTCCATGAGAACGCATTTTATTAAGCAATGAAACTAATGAACCTACTTTGCTAATTGCATAGAAGCAGAGGCTCAACACTAACAATGCTGTAAACACAATTGCCATTGCCATCAAAGTGAGGACAATACCATTCTTATCAAGGATACGGAAACTTTCCACCTTTGTATTAGTATCAACGATAATATTGTTACTGCTTGGAGTAATGTATTTATCGCCACCATCACGCACTTCCCACGCATCTTGACTCATACCACCTTGACCATCGGCTTTACGTGCAAATGTTGTATTTGCTGCAAGGTCGGCAGGAATAGTAACTTTGTCAAGAATTGTTTTTTGGTCAGAGTCAAAAATGTAGAGAGTTTCTCCTGGTTTAATTTTGAAACTAACGTGGAATGTACCTTTATTAGGTTCGCCATCAGCCCAGAATAATACATGTTGCAATGCCGGAATTTCGGTATTTACATCACCAAGTGGCACTGGATAAAGTGTTGGCTTAGTGCTATCGTTGGTGAGATAAACACTTGAAATTTCCATTGAAGCGTGAGTAGAGTTATACAACTCAATCCAACTATGGTGCAATCCATAGTCGTCAACCACGCTTGAGTCGTTTTGCACCATTACCTCATTTATGTACAATCCCTTGCGACCTTGAGCAAAAGCCGCAGTAGAGACTGCCATAAGGGCAACGAGCATTAAAAATAATTTCTTTTTCATAAATCTTTATAATGTCGTCGATTATAGAGGTATATTACCGTGCTTTTTAGCAGGGTTAGTTACTTTCTTAGTAGCAAGTTGTTGCAATGCACGAATTACACGGAAACGAGTGTTGCGTGGTTCGATAACGTCATCAATGTAACCATATTTAGCTGCATTGTATGGGTTGCAGAACAATTTGTTGTATTCTTGTTCTTTTTCTGCAAGAACTTGAGCAGGATTGTCTGATTCTTTAGCTTCACGAGCATAAAGCACCTCAACAGCACCAGCACCACCCATAACTGCGATTTCAGCAGTAGGCCATGCATAGTTCATGTCGCCACG
>JAFOYQ010000120.1 GCA_017424575.1 Muribaculaceae bacterium | reverse complement strand
GTAAGCACAGGTGCTTGCTCGTTAGAGTTGGTGACTTCGTCCACGAAGCCCCAATCAAGAGCCTCTTGTGCCGATAGCCAACCACCGATTTTCATGAGGTCGAGCAAATCTTTGACATCTTTCTTGCACTTGGCAGAATACATCGAAGCGATGTTGATGTCAAGTTTGTCAAGGTCATTCTTCTGTGCTTGCAGCTCTTGGATAAGAGCCTCAGTATTGTCGGCATTGAGGTCGCACCAACGGAAGAACTCAGTGGAGCATTTATGTACGAGGTACATAGCGTTAGCGTCGATAGAGATATGTTTCGCACCGAGCGAAGCGATAGTAGCCGCTGACGCATTCATGCCCACGAAATGCACTGACACATCGCCATGATTACGGAACGCCGAAGCGATAGACAGAGCCGTAGCTAACGAGCCACCCAGCGAGTCAATCAGTACCGAAACCGATTGCTCACTATTTTGGGCAAGCACGAAGTCCACATAGTTGCGGTCGAAGTCAGCACCACCGACGAAGCCTTTGAGATGAAGATTGTAGAAAGTGTTATTCATAGTATTAGCAGTATCAGAATTATTACAATGCAAATATACCACCTTAATAAAAGGGAGTAAAAGACTAAATTCTGCACGGAATCAATGATTTAAGAGCCGTAAGAGAGATTTCGTAGGAGTAAACGGCAGAATCTCCACCTGGAGTTCCAAACGATTTAGTACATTTAATCACAGGATAAGGATTTTCCCTTGCTCCGATAAGATAGGAATCACTGTTTGTATCAACCACGATGAACGCAAGTTTGAAGTAAGTTGGTAACACATCAGTTGTATTAAATTTAAGCGTAGTCTTTTGTGAGCGTCCATTATTATTATATTCAGATACTGCTTCACAAGTGGCATTGCCACATAGCGAGATAGAATTGATATGACAGAACACACCGATAGGAATACCGGCAATAGACTTGAAAGCAACATTTGGTTGCAAATATTCGGGGTCAACAAAACCTATGGATTTGACACCCGGTAGGGATTGGTGGGAAATCATCGCATTCATCATAATCATCATTGGTCATCATTCGTTATTTTTTATCGTCCAAGTCGGAACGATTTTTTCGATTTTTTTTGTTTAAGTAAACTCTTCGTTTGCGTTGGTATATCTTGGCAATAGTATTCCAGTTTGTTTCATTCAGTTCAATGCCGTGATTTTCCATCCACGCATAAATCAATTCTTGTTGTTCCTTGCCGATATGTCCGAAATCGTGAAGGTCATTCCAAAGAGCCAAAACGAAGCGATTGCTTATGCACTTACGCAAAGCCACAATTGCGTGTTTTGGTAAGTGATTATAAGTTCGGACATCGTATTGTTTGAAAGTAGGAATATTTATTGCTACAGCCCAATCGGAATGTTCTTCAGTGTAGTAATCTTTAGGAGGTTTGGTAAGGAAAGTATAAAGGATTTTGCTTTCCACCGATCCTTTAATAAGATTGACTGGAGAAGCACCACCTTGCTCATGAATAAACCACTGAGCGAGGTACGGTTCAAGTTCGACATAAACACAAAAGTTACTCATATATAGCACAAATTTTATTTTACAAATTTACTGATATTAGTTTGCTAATAATTTGTAGATGTTGCTATAAATGAATGTGTTACACAAAATAAAGGCTTCCGAATTGGAAGCCTTAGTGAAGTGGGAATGTGAAGATTTATCTTCTGAAAACATAGCCATTATCGAAGAAGTAATCACACATAAACAAATCGCGAGCGAATTTTTCGTAATCGAAGTAAAACGACAAATTACCCATTGTCTGTTCGATGTCATAACATTCATCAATGATATGGTACGCAAAATCCTCTTCGCTATCAAATTCGCCTTGATAAGCGTCCTCAAACTTGTCAAGTTCGTCAACGCTAAAGCAAGATAGGAAAGCGTCAACGGCATCGCGGTCAGCGAAACTTGCGTACTTGATGATAGTATCGAAATCATCTTCATCGAAACAACTTTCCGAATACAACTCACGAGGGAAATTCTCGTAATCTTGGAACATCAATTCAGGGTCATCTTCATCAGCATGCAAATTGCAACAGAACTCGATGAACTCATCGTATTCATCAAATGTAGTCAAATCAATCCACATACCCTCAATAGAGCCATTGTTATACTTACCATAAGTGCCACAATATAAAGCAGGATTGTTGCTATTGAAGTCATACTTGTGATAAGCGATTTCTTCCTCAGAAGGAAACGAGCGACGAGAAACTTCATTCTCTAAAACCGATTGTGTTATAGTACACATAAGCGTATAGAATTAAATGATTAAACACTATACTCCGTATAGGAGCGACTTTTACACTGCTCACAAAGTACCGACACACAACATTAGGCAAGGTTCGGAGCATAAATACTACCCGAAAGGAGTGGAGATTTCTGTTCAGACACTTGTTGCTTGACCTTGCTGTTGCAAGTATCGGTAATAACTTTGCGGCGTAAAAGTGCTCGACGGAGTATTGTTTATTTAATTCAGCATATGGGTGCTATAATCGGTAAGAGAGAAATATTAGCTCAATTCTTCAAAAAAGAAAAAAATCGCCAAAAGTGGGACATAAATGCGTGCAACAACTGCAACATTTGCAACATTTTTGTAAGTCAATGGTAATGAGGGTGTTAATGAAATTGATTTTGACAACATTATACTATATTTGTTGTAATTTGTTGTAGAAGATTTCTAATAATTGATAAATGTTGCGAGGTGTTGTATTCGTGCAACAGAAAGTTGCGTTGTAAGATGTTTATAATCAGCGATGTAGCAATGTTGTCGTATGTTGCATTGAAAATCGGCTTTTGAGAACGCAAGTTCGCTTTTTTTAGGCGAAATAGAAGAGGATACCCGAAACGAGTACCCTCTGTATAGAGAAATGAATGTTAGAACGGCAATTCAGGTTCATTACATTGTTGATTATCGCAATTTGTTTGTGATTCTTCAGGCTCATCGTTGATGTCTGTAGTTTCCACTTCAAGGCTCAATTCGTAAAGCTCTTTCAGCGTGGAATAGTCAAAGCATAGAGCCGGTTCAGTGCAAGTAGTCTCCTTAACCTTACCGTCCACCATAGTTACTTGATTTAAGCCATTGGCAGAAATCTGCTTAAAACGCACGGAGCGTTTAGTGCCGAGATAGCCCTTGCTATTCTCCAAGTAGTAAAGGAGCGACGCTTCGGGAATGGTAACATCGCCGGCAGAGCGACCTTGTTTTTTGTAAAGCATAAAGATACGACTCTTGCGAAGCAGAAGAATAGGAGTCAAATTCTTAAACTCAACCGAACCTTTAGGCTTATCAAACGACATTTTGGAGTACGACTTAACCTTATAATCGGCGTCGTTATAGATAAGACCGTCAGATTTAAGATAGTTAAGAATATTCCAGAACTGAGCAATATCATTATTGCGTTTGCACTTCTCGTTTTGATTGAGCATAAAACTAACCACAGAGTCAAAAAGTTTCTCATACGAGAAAGGCACATTCACAACATTTTTAAGCGTGCGAAAAGTAGCAAGAGGAATAACCCAGTTCATAAGATTGCGTGTTTCAACCATTTTACCCTCAGTTTTATTTTGCAATTCCTTTGTAGCTTCGCGATAGTTCTGCGAAAACTCCAAGCAGAACTTCTCACGGAAGCGAAGCAATTCCAATGTGATATGTGTACAGCCTTTTTGACGAATCTCTTTGAGCTTGTCAAAGCGAAGCTGTTGTTGTTTAGAGAACTCGCAATTATTGAACTCAAGAAAAAGCATACGCGAGAAAAGCGCGACATCAGCGGTCGCCATTTCTTGACCACTCACGATAACGCCACTATCTACCTGTGTCGTTTCCTTTTTCTTGTCGTTATCCATATTCATCTTGGTGCGACCGGTACCGTCCCAAAGACCTTTTAGAAACTCACGCTTACGCAAATCAATGTCGTTCTTGAACTCGTCAAGGTGAACAAGAGCATTAGCAGTTTGTTCAACCACCGATGCAAGAGCTGCAATAGTAGAGTTTTCTATATTTGGAGCTTCATTCTTAGCCACGAAAAACGACATCAAGCAGTGTCCCAACTCTGATTTTCCTGTTCCTTTCGGGCCAAAGAGATTCAGCATAGGAAAATGCTGAGTTTGCTTGTAGATGACATCACGGAAAAGTGATGCAAGGTAGTAACAGATACCAATCATGCCATTATCGCCGAAAACAGAGACGATATGATTGCAAAAATCATAGAACGAAATGCCATTCAGCGATTGATGAATGAACTTGCGTTCCCAACGATATAGTTTAGGCGAATTGCTCCAAATAGAGCTGAAAGCAGGAAGATAGTAGTTCTCACCGTTAGGCAGACGAACCACACCATTTTCATCTACCGGGTACCATTCATCATTATAGAAGATACCATTGCCAAAAGCAAAAAAGCCATTGTCGTTATTGCCCAGTTGGATAATCTCAACGGCTGTATCAGTGTTCTCGTAGAGATATTCTTTCAAACGAGTCAAGTTCGTTTCATTAGTTTTCCAAAGGAAATTGCCACGCCCCTCGACGATATGCTTAAACTTGGCAAGCGACACCAATTCCTCTTGCTTAAACTCAATCAGCTCCGTGCGACCTTTGTAGTTAATAGCACGGAAAATGCGTTTAGGATTGATAGCGTCCTTGATGTGTAGCATAGGTTCAAGAATGAAGTTACTCCAAGGCACTTCATCACCATCTTTGCTTATAGAATAGTAACGATTGGCATCTACGAAAAAGCCGTATTTTGCATAAGAATCACGGTCGAGAGTCTTTGCATTGGACTGCTTGTCATTTTCCTGGTTTGCCTTGCAAGCTTCCTTGATAGCAGTTTTCCAAAGGCTTTTTTGTCCGAACATAGAGCCAAGTTCGTCAATAAGCATTTCTTCCTTTACAGGATTGTTATAGAGAGCAACGAGTTGTGCTATTTCTTGCACGATCTCGGTGCGTTTGTTTACCGGGAGCGACTTTGAGTAGCACAAAGAAGCATACCAAATAACAAAATCCTTTTCAGGGGCAGAACGGAAATCGTTGATGTCCTTGAAATAGGTGTCGGGGTCTTGTTTAGAGCCGTCTTCAGCCAAAGGAATGTTAATGACTGATACAGATAAACCTTTTTTAATGGCCTCTTTTCCGTTCTTAATAACGAACATATATCCTGCACCAAGTGTAGCACCGTCTTTGGGTTGGTCTGCGTCAGGGATAAAGCAGACGTTATAAACGAACTTTTTCAGTACATCAAACTGAAAATCGCTCCAAGAGCCACCCAAAGAAGCGACCGTATTCAGCACGCCGATAGAGTGCATACGCAAAGCGTCGGGAGCACCCTCTACGAGATACATCTTATCTTCTTTTTGGGCTTGACGCAAAGCAGAGTCAATCCCGAAAAGAATTTCAGACTTATGGAAGATAGCAGACTCGGCAGAGTTAAGATATTTAGGAGTGTTAGAGTTGTTAGTTAGGTCACGAGCCGTAAAGCCGATGACACGATTAAAACGGTCACGAATAGGGATAACCAAGCGACCACGAAAGAAATCATAGTAGCTGTTATTCTTCTCCGACATCTTTATAAGAGCAATCTCAGCAAGCACATCAATAGAAACACCTTTACTACGAGCATAAGAGAAAAGAGCATTGCGAGAAATCGGAGCATAGCCAATACCGGATTCCTTAACGAAATTCTTTCCCCAACGCCCATGAGCATAGAGGCGAGCCTTTTCAGCCTCTTCTTTATCTTCGTAAAGGGATTTGGTATAAAAGTCGTTAGCGACAACCATTGCAGCAAAGAAAGCATCACGCTTGCGAGCCTTGTTTTCTTCTTCGGGGGAGGAGTATTCTTGCTCTACATAATGAATACCGTGATTATTTGCAATAATCTTAACGGCTTCAGGATAAGAGCAACATTCTTTTTTCATAACGAAAGCGATAGCATCGCCACCTTCTTGACAAGCCCCATAGCAGAACCAGGTGTTCTTAGAGGGATTGACCTTAAAAGAAGGTGTTTTCTCGTTATGAAACGGACAACAACATTCATAGTAGCGACCTTTGCGTTTTAGGGCAACATAGCCACCGATTACAGTGGCTATGTCGAGGTCGTGGATTTGTATTTTAACACTTTCGGGAATCATACAACAAAGAGATTATGGTGGTATCATAACACAACTTACATTCCGATAGTAGCTTCAAACATAGTGTAACCGACAATGCTTTCAATGATTTTCTTGGCAAAAGTAGGAATGCGAGAGTAGCCATCTTGCCAGTTATAGAAGTGGCGACGAGGTACTTTACATTCGTCAACGACCTTAGTGATGAAATATTTGCGGTCAACATAGGGCATTGCGTGAACATAGTCGTAGAGCAATTTCGACTCAATCTCTTTGATTTGGCGAGTGGTAAACATTTGAGGAGTATTTTGAGGGTTATTAACTGAATGTGATGAATCAGAATGAATAGAGTTAGGAACTACTGTTGTATCAACAACAGACAAAACAGGAGCTACATAAGGTGTAGCCATGGCAGAAGGAGAAGTTGTTGGAATCATAAAGACATCAATTTTAATATTTCTAAATAAGAGATTTTGTATGCTCTGGCGTTTTGAGAACGCTGAGCCTTCAAGTTTCCGGCGCGAATTTCCTGACGCACGGTATATTCCGATACACCAAGAAGATTTGCAGCCTCGCGTACAGTAATCAATCGGTCTTCCTTACGGTTGCCCTCTTGAATCAGCTTTCTAAGGTTGTCAATTTTTGTTGACAACTTCTTAATTTCTTTGAGGATATTGTTATTTACGGGAGTTTCCATAGGTGTTTAGCAATTATTAGTATGAAATATAAACTTTTTTGCTAAAATGTTTGTTGGTTAGAAGTAAAGTTCTTATCTTTGCTACCGCAAAACCTAAACAATACTAAACATTGGTTAGCAAAACAATGGCAAAGTTAACACAAGAATAAAAACAAAGCAAACAAAATATAAACAATATTCGAGAATGTTTACATTTTTAGCAAACCTATCTCGGATATGCAAAAAAGAGAAATATGGCTAAAGAAGAAGTGGCACGCGTGAGAAGTGTTGTGGATTGGTTAATTTCCAACCGCGTTGCCAAATCGCAGAAGGGTATCGCCCAGTTAATGGGATATAACCATTGCGTTTTATCCCAAGTGTTAAACGGCAAAACTCCAGTTGCAGAGAAGTTCGTTAGGACATTAAGCGGCTTAGATGAAAGGATTAATGCCGAATGGGTGCTTACGGGAGTAGGTGAAATGATAAATAAGCCTGAAACTCCCTCTGAAGATAAAATTGAATTACCAAAAGTATTATCATTGTCAGCCTTGACAAATCTTGCAGAGAAAAGAATTGATTCGAGCGAAATAGTGAAAACCATTTTTGAAATGTTTAGCGAGCAATTAGCCGAAATTGAGTCCTTGCGTTCAGAAGTAGATAAGTTACGCAACGAGAATGAGATTTTGAGGACACATTATGTATCTGCTGGATTGACTTCCAATTTTTATTAAACAACCTTATTGACACTCCGGGTCACGATGACTATAAAAGCAAAAGGATAGCTCAAGCGGCTATCCTTTTTGCTTCTATGTGACGCGAATGTTTATTTGTGGGCAAATGCAGCCTTACGTTTAAGCATTTGAAATCCGTCCACAACCTGTTTATTGAGTACTTTGGCATAGGTTATAGTCATTTCAATGCTTGAGTGAGCAAGCATATCCTTAACGGTAGCAATATCTACACCATTAGACAATGCCCATGTGGCGAATGTATGACGGCCAACATGGAATGTAAGATTCATATGAATGTCGGCTTGTTGTGCAATTATCTTCAAATATTCATTACACTTTTGGTTCGTCATCAAGTTCAGGTCAAAATCGTATTTGAGTAGAATATTGTATGCTTGTGGTAAAAGCATAATAGTGTACTCATTGTTAGTTTTCAAACGGCGGTCTTTGATAAAGTATTCGCCATTTTCTTCGTAGATACAATCCTTGCTGACACGGATAAGGTCGGAGTATGCAAGCCCTGTGTAGCACGAGAATATAAACATATCACGAGCCTTTTCTATCGGGCCATATACTTCGAGTTGTTCAATGCGATTACGCTCAGCTTCTGTGAGATATTTGATGCCCTCAGATTTGCCACGAGAGATTTTCATACCATTATAAGGATTGTCCTTAATAAGCTCAAGTTGGATAGCTTCAAGAATGTAAGGTTTCAATCTTTTGTGATAGCCATGCACGGAAGATTGAGCACCAAGACGCTCACGCAAAGAGTCGTCCCACAATTTAATATTGCGAGTAGTAAGGTCGCGGAAATTGACAATCTTGCCAAACTTGCGAAGCTCGCCGAGCATAACGAAATGTTGGCGACGAGTGGACTCTTTTATATCACGCTTGTAAATGCGATCTTCGAGCCAATCAAGGAAGTTAGAAGAATTGTTTTCCTCTTCGACCTTTGCTTCTTTAAGCAAATTAAGGTCAATCACACCACGACGACGCATAGTAGTAATGCGTTGGTCGATTGTTTCGTATAAGCTGATGATTTGTTCGTTCAGCTCTTGTGCTTTGGGGTGGCTGACAACCATGCCACCTTTCCAATGTTGTTTTAGTACATTTACACCTGTGGCGAAGCGAATACGTTGGCGATTGTAATACACCTCGATTTCGACACCACCTTTTACTGTAGCCGACGCTTTCTTGCGACGGTCATAGATAATTCTGATACTTGCTTCTAAGGCCATTGCAGTTTTGCATTAAAATAGTTAAACAATGTGTGCGAGTGGTACAGAAAAAATATGTACCACACACGATGAAAAATGTACCACACTTTGCTAAAATGTGTACCACAACCTCGAAAAAGGGGCAAAAATCGAGGTTTTTTTGACCCCCTTTTGTGGTACAATTTTGGTACATTTTTGCTTTTCGTGTACCAAAGTTACAACACTATTTTAATACTACCAAATGCTAAATTGCCCTATAAAAATTTAGCACGAAAGTTGCTAAAGTATTATAAATCAGATTGATAAGAAATGCTAAACGCTGAGTGTCAAAAGGATAGAAATGAAAAAAGCCACCCGATTAGGTGGCTTCGTTCTAATTTTCCAGTGATCCAGGCGGGATTCGAACCCACGACCCACAGCTTAGAAGGCTGTTGCTCTATCCAGCTGAGCTACTGGACCTACCTTGTTGTTGAGTTCGTGAAGAACTCGTGCAATTATCGTTTGCGAGTGCAAAGGTAATGATTTCTTTTTATTTTGCCAAGTTTAGACCAATATTTGAGGTCTTTAGGATTAAAATAGACTGTCTTTTTAGTTCAAACTATCGAGTACTTGGCGAATTTTTTCGTAGGTAGTGATGCGTGTAGGCACTAATGGAAGACGAAGTTCATTTTCGATAAATCCCATGGCGTTGAGCAGGCATTTCACCCCGGCAGGGTTGCCATCAACGAAGAGTAGACTGAACAATTCGGTAAATCGGTGATGGATTAATAGCGATTTCTCAAAGTCACCGTTGAGTGCAAGTCGCACCATGCGTGAAAATTCACGAGGGAAAGCATTGCCAATCACAGAGATAACTCCCACGGCTCCGAGTGTGATGAGAGGGAATGTGATACCATCGTCGCCCGAAATTACCATAAAGTCTTCGCGCTTGTTTTTGATGATGTCGTCCATTTGTGTGATGTTGCCCGATGCTTCCTTCACGCCGATGATGTTGTCGTGGTCACGAGCGAGTCGAAGTGTTGTTTCGGCAGTCATATTCACGCCTGTACGACCTGGTACATTGTAAAGTATCACTGGAATGGGTGATGCTTTTGCAATGGCGCTATAGTGTTGATATATACCTTCTTGTGATGGTTTGTTGTAGTAGGGGACTACTGATAGCACAGCGCTGAATGGGGTGAGGTCAGATGTTTTAAGTTCTTCAACAAGAGCCATGGTGTTGTTGCCACCGATACCGATAACCAAGGGAACGCGCTCGGCAACGCGTTCAACGATGAAATCACGCACTTGGCGTTTTTCGTCGGTTGAAAGTGTGGCAGTTTCGGCAGTTGTGCCAAGAACAACGAGATAGTCAACCCCGTTTTTAATTTGATATTCGAGTAATCGTGCAAGTGCGTCGAAATCGATTGTTTTATCTTGTTTGAATGGGGTGATGAGTGCAACCCCCATACCTTTTAGGTTTATACGCGCCATAAAACTATTCTTTAAGGTTGCAAATTTAGGAATAATAAGTTACCTCTACAAATTATCACGGCAAAAGGTAGATGATATTTTGCAATTTTTTGAACTCAATAGCATATTTGCGTGTTGATATGTTATCACAAAAAGAAGAATAATATGAAAGAGTTTAATGAAATTATAAAAGAATCTCGCCCCACGTTGGTGGATTTTTATGCTACTTGGTGTGGCCCTTGTCGACATCAGATGCCTATTATTGAGAAGGTTAAGGATAGTTGTGGTGATAGGGCAAATGTGATAAAAATTGATGTTGATAAGGATAGAGAGTTGGCATCGCAATATCGCATACAATCAATCCCCACAATTATAGTGTTCAAAAGTGGTGAGGTTGTGTGGCGCGCATCAGGATTGCAGTCTTACGACAAACTTATGTCGGTGCTGAGCCTGATGAGTGGAAATGATTGATTATTATGCTACATAAAGCATAGCACAAGGGCTTGTGCTGCCACTACTCGAAGGAACATTGTGAGTGGGTACACGGTAGAGTAAGCCACGGCTGGTGCGTCGTTGCCGGTTGAGTTGTTGGCATAGGCAAGGGCAGGGGGATCGGTGTATCCTCCCGACATAAGCCCCATTATGGTTAAGAAATTGATTTTATAAACGCCACGAGCTATAGCCCCAACTATAAGTAGAGGTATTACTGTTATCATAACGCCCCAAATAACCCACCACATACCATTGGAATTGAATACAGTTTCGGCAAATCCTTGTCCTGAAGAAATCCCTACCGAAGCTAAGAATAAGCAAATGCCTAATTCGCGCATGAGTAGTGATGACGATGATGATGTATAGGTTATGAGGTGGAATTTATATCCAAATTGGCTTAATAGAATTGCCACAACGAGTGGACCTCCAGCGAGACCAAGTTTCATGCCCCAGCCCACATCAATTGAACCGAGAATGATACCGAATAGGATACCCACAAAGATTGTGATGAGGTTTGGTTCGTTAAGACGTTTCATTGAGTTCCCGAGCTTGCTTGCAAGGCGTTCAATATCTTCGGGATTCCCTACTACTGTGAGGCGGTCGCCGATTTGAAGTCGAAGGTTGGGAGCCGCAAGAAGATCTACCCCAGCGCGATTTACTCGGGTGGCATTGAGCTTGTAACCCATGCGAAGGCGAAGTGAGCCGAGTGCTACGCCGTTGTAATTACCTTTTGTGATGAGAATGCGACGCGACACAACTTGCGAAGGTGCTGCCACCCAGTCCATTTCAACCTCAGGGCCGATTACGGCTTTCATGCGATCTTCGTCTTGAACCGACATCACAATATATAATTTGTCTCCAATATGAATTTGGGTTTCAGCCTTAGGAATTACCACTGTGCCGTCGGTGCGCATGAGGCGTGATACTACAAAGTTACATTGTATAATATTGTGTAATTCGATGAGGTTTTTACCCTCGATGAGGTTGTTGGCAACTTCAAAAGTAACAACGTGTGGTTTGAGTTGGCTGTTTTCTTGTTCCTCTTCAATCTCTTTTATCTCGTCTTTGACATTGATGCGGAATATTGCTTTTATAATGAGGATTGAGAGGATAATACCTACTACGCCAAGTGGATAGGCGGCGGCGTAACCCATTGCCATGGTATCGGCTTGAGTGGCTGTAGCCGATTGTTGAGCAGCTGCAAGTCCAGGGGTATTAGTAACAGCTCCCGACATAACTCCCACGAGTGCATCGATAGATGTTTTACCATCTTCAAAGAAGTATATGCATAACACTATTGCTACATTAAGCAAAATTCCCAATACGGCAAGTCCATTGAGTTTAATACCACCTTTTTTGAAAGAAGAGAAGAACCCTGGACCCACTTGCAAACCAATGGAGAAGATAAAAAGGATTAGCCCAAATTCGCGAATAAAATGCAATACATCGTGATTAACGATATAGCCAAAGTGCCCCATCAAGATTCCCACGAAAAGCACAAAAGTTACACCGAGCGAAATGCCGAAGAATTTGAGTTTGCCCAAATATACACCAAGTGCTATAACAAAAGAATAGAGCACGATTGTGCTCGCTAATGATTCATTCCCGGGGAATAAAAGATTTTGTATCCAATCCATTGGAATATGTGATTTTATGAGTTGTAAAAAAATAAGAGCAACAGTAACTGTTGCAAATAATGCTACAAAGTTACTGCTTTTTACTGAAAAAGGGGGTGTGATAAGGCTATTATTTTACTTGAATAAAGAATATTTATACCTTAGACAACACTTCAAGTATATCCCCAGGGTGGTCAATGATGTGGTCGGCATAGTGTGCTCGCAGTTCGCTGGCTGGACGAAATCCCCATGTAACACCAACAGAGTCAACGCACGCACGGCGCGCAGTTTCGATATCTACACCCGAATCGCCTACGTAGAGCACCTCATCTTTAGGAGTGGGGGATTTGAGTAATATGTCAAATACGATTGAGGGGTCGGGCTTAACAGGATAGTCCTCTTTATGCCCTTCTATTGCTACCCAATTCTCGTTGGGAAAGTAGTGGTTGATAAGGCGCACTACAGCTTCGTGGTATTTGTTTGATGCCACCGCAAGTTTGATGCCACGTTGGGTTAATACCTTTAATAGTTCGGGAATGCCTTGGTAGGGTGTGGTGTGAACGGTGTCGTTATTATTATAATATTCAATGAAATGAGTGCGTAGCTTTTCAATATTCTCAGGGCTGCGAGCTTCTTTTGGTAATACCCGTTCGAGAAGTTTCGTAACGCCATTGCCTACATAGAGAGGGTATGATGAGATGCTATGGATGGGGTATCCACATTGTTTAAGCGCATAGTTGGCAGCTTCTCCAAGGTCTTCAATAGAGTTAAGGAGAGTTCCGTCGAGATCAAATATTACTAATGATTTCATTTTGAATTGAGAATTAGAATGGATAGCCCACTGAGAAGTGGAATGTAGCATCGCGCTTCCAGTTAGGGCGGATGATAGGCCAACGCTCTTGGTCTTTAGCGGGGTTATGGGCTTTCATACCGAGGTCGAAACGCAAAAGGAAAAAGTCGAAATCGAGGCGAATACCTGCTCCATAAGCAAGAGCTATTTCTTTGTAGAAACTGTTGAAATGGAATGCGCCACCAGGTTGATTTTCGTATTCGCGAATGGTCCATATATTACCAGCATCAATAAACAATCCCCCTTCGATAACCCAGAACAGTTTTGCACGATATTCGAGGTTAAGGTCAAGGCGAATATCTCCACATTGATTGATGAAGTTATCCATTGAGTTGCGCGAATTGTATGTGCCAGGTCCGAGAGTTCTTACACCCCATCCTCTTACGCTATTTGCACCACCTGAATAGAAGCGTTTTTCAAAAGGTAATACCTTAGAGTTGCCATAGGGTACACCTATGCCCACACCGGCGTGGAATGCAAATGAGTGGCGTGGATTGAGGTTGAAATTGAGTGTGTAGTCAACATCACCCTTGAAATATTGAGAGTATTGAGTGCCGAAAACTTTATATACTCCATTGTCTTTTTCTTGACCAGCGATTGATGAAATAGCATAAAGTAAGTTGCCTGCGATTTCGCTCGATGCACGTAGGGTATATACGCGAGGTTGGAGTATATTGCGTTGGAATGTTGAGGTAGAGGGTTGTCGCTTGTTGGTGCGATAATATGAGTAGCCCATCTTCATAATGAAGTGGTCTTCATAACTATATCGAAGAATCGGATTTGTGATTTGATCAACGAAATTGAGTGTACTATTGGGTAGATACACATAGTTGAGGTCGATGAGGTCGAATGTGCTTCGCTCGGTATTGCGACGGTCGGCCCAAATGTATTTCCATGCACCACCAGCAATGATGCGAGTGTATTCGGGACGTTCTTGATAGTTGAACGAGAGTGCAAATTCGGTTGAGGCGTTCATGCGTTGCTTGAAGTCTTTAGAAAGCACTGGAGCCATGAATTTAGGGAATTTTACACCTACCTCTCCTGCAAATTCGGTATAGCGGTCGTTGATAAGACCTTCAAGGTCGCCCGAAAGGCTCTCATAGGCCATGCGGAATTTTGTAGTAAGCACTTGTGAACCACGTGCTAAGTTGCGATGCTTATAGGTTGCTCCAATCCCAAACCCAAGGTCGCCTTCGGAGTTTGTGCCTTCAAGTTCTACGGTAACTCCTTGTAGTTTGCCTCGAGAAAGGAGAATGTGAGCATCGAGCCATTGTTGCCCCATTATTTTGCCCACAGGTTTCATTTCGATGTTGATATATTTCAATATCTCAAATCGAGAAAGAGCTTCATAGGTGCGGTCGATGTCGGAAGAATTGTATGGTTCAAGAGCATCGATAAAACATTTTTCTTCAAGGGCTTGTGGACTTAAATAGCGGTCTTTGCCATATATGATTTTAATGCCTTTGTATGTTACAGTATCGGCAGTTTCATCAAGATTTTCCACGCCCGACATAGGTTGGTAATTGGTTACAAAATACACATTTCTAATCAAGTATGATTCATGTTCGCCATTGACAAAACTTGAATCGACTTTGATTTTAGGAGGGTTGATAGTCATTGTGAGATCAACCCCTTTGGAGCCAGCGACAGTATCGGCTGTATAGGTGATATAGTCTTTGGCAAAAGTGAAGTATCCGTGATTGCGAAGTTGTTGCGATATCGTAGAGCGATTGGCATCGAGAACATCACGATTGAGTAGTTCGCCAGGGCGTATTGCAAACCTTGACGAGTCGCGCAATACGATTTTACTTATTGCAGTGTCGGGGATATCATAGGTTACTGATGTAACTTTATGGGGCTCTCCTGCATGGATAGTGTAGTTGATATCAATTTTTTTCTTTTTTGGACGAGTAATGGTATCAACCGAAACCGATGCGCCAAGAAATCCACGATTTACCATGGCAAGTTTCAGTTGATTAGCCGAAATATCGGTGAGTAGAGGATCGTATATAACAGGTGCTTGACCGAGTTTTTGAAACCATCGGTTGTACCACTTGGTAGAGTCGCGTCCCGAAAGATTGTAGGTTGCTAATTGAAGTTTGAGAAATCCTAATACTTTGTGGTTGGGAACTTGACGAAGATAATTGTAAAGGTCACTCGAAGAAACCTCTTTAGTGTCTTCGATGTTGATGGAGACCTCGTCAACAAGGTATTTCCCTGCGGGAACATGCTTTGTTGAACTACAATTCCATAAAAGAATTGCGCCCAAAAAGATTATTATTGCCTTTGAAAAAAAACGAAATCTCATTAAAAGTGTAATTTTAACTACAAAGGTAGTGCAATTTTGTTGATTGAGAAAAATCATTGAGATATATTTGTTATTTTTGCAATACGAAAATAATGTGCTTATGCAAAAAAAGAAAAAAATCATACGAGCTACTACTGTACCTACCTCATTGGATACATTTTGTCGCGAACAATTGCGAGAATTAAATGAGCGATATGAGGTTGTGGCTGTGTCGTCGCCATTGCCCGAACTTGAGGTTGTGGCAAATCGTGAAGGGGTGCGAACTATCGCAGTGAAGATGGAACGACACATTTCGCCATGGCACGACCTAAAATCATTGATAAAAATGATATATGTTTTTGCCAAAGAGCGTCCATGGATGGTGCATAGTATGACTCCAAAGGCTGGACTGGTGTGTATGGTGGCAGCATGGATTACTCGTGTGCCTAAGCGAGTGCATACTTTTACTGGACTCGTGTGGCCTACTGCAACCGGCATGACGCGAAAGATACTCATGACAACCGACCGCATATTGTGTGCTTGTGCCACTCACATTATCCCCGAGGGGAATGGCGTGAAGCGCGATTTGATTGAGGGTGGTATTACTCGCAAATCAATGAAAGTGTTGGCAAATGGCAATGTGCGAGGCATTGATTTAGAGCATTATAATCGCACAGAAGAAGTGATGCAAGAGGCGGCGAAAATACGCAAAGAGGGTGTCACTACATTCATATTTATCGGTAGAGTGGTGCGCGACAAAGGTATGCACGAACTCGTTGAGGCTTTTGTGAAATTGCACAATCAGCATAACGATACTCGATTGATACTCGTGGGGCGAATGGAGCCCGAACTCGATCCATTGAACACCGAAACACAACAAATTATCGACACTCATGATGCGATAGAGGCTGTGGGTAGCCAAAAGGATGTGCGACCATGGTTGGTGGCATCAGATGTGTTGGTGTTCCCAAGTTATCGCGAAGGATTTCCCAATGTGGTAATTGAGGCAGGAACTCTTGGTTTACCCTCAATAGTGAGTGATATAAATGGGTGCAATGAAATTATTATCCCCAATGAGAATGGTGTGATTATCCCATCAAAAGATGCTGATGCTTTGTATGAAGCGATGCTTGAAATGCATGTAAATGAAACTGATAGAACGAGAATGGCTTCAAATGCTCGAAAATCGATGGCAACGCGTTTTGATTGTCATATTGTGCGTCGTGCGTTGTATGATTTTTATGATTCGCTTGAGGAAAGTGAGTAATGTGTGCTTAAAGAGTTGTCTATCATCAACAAAATCGTTAACTTTGCATTGTGGGAAGAATATTATCTATTGACTATGGGCGAAAGCGTTGCGGCATCGCCGTTACAGATGTGTTGTGTATCGTAGCAAATGGCTTGACTACGGTGCCAACAAATACGCTTATTGACTTTGTGAAAAACTATGTGTCAACCGAACCTGTTGATAAAATCATAGTAGGACACCCCACTACGATGCGTGGTGAAGAGTCGGAGTCAATGAAATATATCACCCCAGGCATTAACAAATTGAAAAAAGAGTTGCCAAATATCCCTGTTGAGTTTTGGGACGAGCGATTTACCTCGGTAATAGCTCATCGAGCAATGATTGATGGGGGAATGAAGAAAATGGCTCGCCGAGATAAAGCCATAGTAGATGAAATATCGGCAACGATTATATTAAACGATTATTTGCAAAGTAAAACATTCAATATATGAAATTACCAGTATATTTGTACGGACATCCAGTGCTCCGTAAAGTATCGGAAGATATAACACCCGATTATCCCGATTTGAAAAAACTTCTTGATGATATGTATGAAACTATGTATGCATCGGAAGGGGTGGGGTTGGCTGCACCACAAATTGGTCGCAATGATCGCATTGTAGTAATTGATGCGGACCCTGTAGCAGAAAGTTTTCCCGAATGTGCAGGTCGCAAATTGACTCTTATTAATCCTGTGATAGAGGTGTTGGAGGGTGAATCGGTAACTCGTGGAGAGGGTTGCTTGAGTTTGCCAGGATTGTCGGAAAATGTGAGCCGAGTAGAACATATTCGTCTTCGTTGGGTTGATGAAAACTTTACACCACATGAAGAGGTGATGAGTGGTTTTCTTGCTCGCATTGTGCAACATGAGTGTGACCACCTTGAAGGTAAATTGTATATCGACCATGTGTCGTTGATTCGTAAGCAGCTCATTAAGAGCAAACTCAATAATATTATTGAGGGGAAAATACGTTGCGACTATCAAGTGCGTTATGCTCCCAAGAAAAGAAAATAAATCATTAGTAACAAAATAAATCATCTACCATAACATTATGGCCGACGACAAAAAAGTAATATTCTCAATGGTGGGAGTGAGCAAGATTTATCCTCCCCAAAAACAAGTGTTGAAAAATATTTACCTATCATTCTTCTATGGTGCTAAGATTGGTATCATCGGTTTGAATGGTTCGGGTAAGTCATCTTTGTTGAAAATCATCGCAGGTATCGATAAGAGTTACCAAGGAGAAGTTGTATTCTCTCCAGGTTATTCTGTAGGTTACCTCGAGCAAGAACCTCAACTCGATGCAAATAAGACAGTTATTGAGGTAGTGCGTGAAGGTGTGCAACCTATTATGGACCTCCTTGCCGAATTTGACCAAGTAAATGCCGCATTCTGCGATCCCGATGTGCTTGAAGACCCTGATAAAATGGATGCATTGATTTCTCGTCAAGCAGAGTTGCAAGACAAACTTGATGCTGCTGATGCTTGGAATATCGATAGCAAACTCGAACGAGCAATGGATGCCCTTCAATGTCCTCCCGACGACCAAACAATCGGTACACTTTCTGGGGGTGAACGTCGTCGTGTAGCACTTTGTCGTTTGTTGCTTCAACAACCCGACGTGTTGCTTCTCGATGAGCCTACCAACCACCTTGATGCAGAGTCAATCGACTGGCTTGAACAACACTTACAACAATATCCTGGTACAGTAATCGCAATTACTCACGACCGTTACTTCCTCGACCATGTGGCTGGTTGGATTCTTGAACTTGACCGTGGCGAAGGTATACCCTGGAAAGGTAACTACTCTTCTTGGCTCGATCAAAAGACTAAACGCATGGCTCAAGAGGAGAAACAAGCAAGCAAACGTCGCAAAACTCTTGAACGTGAGCTTGAATGGGTGCGCATGGCTCCCAAAGCTCGTCAAGCAAAGGGTAAAGCACGTCTATCTTCATACGACCGCTTGTTGAATGAGGACCAAAAAGAACGTGAAGAACGTCTCGAAATCTTTATACCTAACGGTCCACGCCTTGGTAATAAAGTAATTGAAGCCTCTTCATTGGCTAAAGCGTATGGAAAAAAACAATTATTCAAAGATTTGAACTTTTCATTGCCACCTAACGGCATTGTGGGTGTTATCGGTCCTAACGGTGCTGGTAAAACAACTTTGTTCCGTCTTATTATGGGGCAAGAGCAACCCGATGCTGGTACATTTGATGTAGGCGAAACAGTGAAAATTGCTTACGTTGACCAAACACACCACGACCTTTTGCCTGAAAAATCGGTGTATGAGGTAATCTCTCAAGGAGTTGAATCGTTCCGCATGGGAGGTCGCGATGTAAATGCTCGTGCTTATCTTTCAAAATTTAATTTCTCTGGAGCTGACCAAGAGAAGAAAATTGGCGTGCTTTCGGGTGGTGAACGTAACCGCTTGCACCTCGCAATGGCATTGAAAGAGGAGGGTAACGTATTGCTTCTCGACGAACCTACCAACGATATTGACGTAAATACACTCCGTGCTCTTGAAGAGGGTCTTGATGATTTTGCAGGATGTGCAGTAGTTGTGAGTCACGACCGTTGGTTCCTCGATCGCATCTGTACCCACATCCTTTCATTTGAAGGAGATGGCGAAGTGGTATATTACGAGGGTTCTTACTCTGATTATGAAGAATTTAAGAAGGCTCATAATGGAGGAAAAGAATTGCCACGCCGTCGCTATCGCAAGTTGATGGAATAATATTAGAAAAATATGATATAGGAGGTGTGTTAAGGTTGAAAATTAACACATCTCCTTTGTTTTTGTAAATAAAATGTGTTGAGTATTTGCAAATTAGAAAATTAGTGTCTATTTTTGTAACTGTAATAGTAGAAGTATGCCTATTACCTGTTTCTTTAGGTCGATTAATTATTTTACATATAAACATTTGGACTAAAGAATAAGGCAAGATTCTGAAAGATACGTTGTGAAATGAATTTGAAGAATAAAGGCAAAAAATATAAGTATGATATAATCTCTACACAAAGAAAGCTATAAGACAGCTATCTTTAGAATCACAAATTTCTGCCTTAATGGCTTTAGTCCTGTAGCTCCCTGATTGAAGGGAGATACAGGAATTTTTTTGACGAGATAAAAAACAGCCTAATGGTCATTTTAGTTGGTAAAACCTTCATAATTCGCTGATAATGACTGGCTTTGGGTGTTTGAAATTTTGTTGTTACTGTCGATAAAGGTTTTCAAGCACAAAGGCGTGCGAAGCACGAGAAAGCGTAGCGATATGTAATAACCGCGTGGTTGAGGGTGTAGCCCGAAACCTCCTGACAATGGCATCACCTCCACTCTCAGCAGCCGTGCGAAGCATGGTTGCCCACATCTTTTTTCTACTAAGCTCAATTTTTACATAACAAAAATCAACTTAATTTATACTCATTGTTGTAATGTTGATTGTGTTAGCTATTAATAAAAAGCAAGGTAGTGTGTCAGTTTTATGAATTTAGACACACCACCTTTGTTATATATTTTTGAATAGTGATTACCGCTTAAAGTCGTTGAGGATTGCAATGATTTCCTCTTTGAGATAGGGTAGGTCGATTACATGATAAGTGCCGTTGTTGGGGTGAAAGACTCCAAGACGACTTTGACTCACATGTATATCGTATTTTTGTTCGAGAATATATCGATACATGCTTAATTGCAATGCATAGTGGTAGAAACTTGTATCGGGAATGTGTGAAATAGGATCGAATGCAGTTGTTCCCCAGGGATTGTCTTTGAGGATAATCCCTTTCTTCACAAGTTTTTCGCTACGTTTCCAGTCGTATATGGTATATACACCATCTTTGTATTCCAAGAAATCAAGTGTGCCAGCAATGCCATATTCTTCGTAGAAAATTCTCCACTCGGTGCGATAGGGGTAAAGTGTGTGGCTTTTAGTGAAATCGAGGAATAGATTGAAGGTTTCATCGGTTTCGCTTGTGATGCCTAGGTAGTATTTCTCAATCTTGTCGTGCATGGAAGTGCCTAAATCACGCGCTTTTTGTGCATTCTCTTCCCATTTGGCTTTTAGCTGTTCGGGAGTTAATCCCATAGAAGGAGCTTTGCGTTTAGCCCAATAGTCGGCATCAAAATCTTGAAAATAGTGGTCGATGATGGTTGTAACAGAAACTAAATCTTTTCCGTTAACGCTATATTTGTGTTGACTTTCGTCAAATTCAATTAGATTGTCGCGGTGATGCGAGTTGAGAGTATTGTAGTTATGTGACATGATAGTGTAGGGTGTTAGTAATGCAAAGATACTTATTATTTGTGGTAAATAGAGTGAATTTGTAATGAGTTTTGTAATTTTGTAAAAAGATAAATATGGAAAAGGTTTCATTGGAATTGAGAACATATATTGAGCAGGAGATAATTCCTCGCTATGATGAATTTGACGCTGGGCATCGTCGTGACCATGTGTTGACGGTAATAGAACAGAGTCTCAATCTTGCTCAGTATTATGATGTGAATGTTGATATGGTTTATGCTATTGCCGCATATCACGATACAGGATTAGTGGCAGGTCGTGAATATCATCATATCGTATCGAGCGAGATTGTGTGTAATGATGAACGATTGCGTGAGTGGTTTGATGATGCCCAAATAGAGGTTATGGTCGAAGCTGTGGTTGACCATCGTGCTTCAAATTCGCGCGAACCACGTTCGATATACGGCAAAATTGTAGCCGAAGCCGATAGAATTATTGATGGAGCTACGATAGTGCGCCGTACAATTCAATATGGGTTGGCTCATTATCCCGAAATGACAAAGGAACAACAATATCAACGATTTGTAGAGCACATGATGGAAAAATATGCCGATGGTGGATATCTTAAATTGTGGATTCCCGAGTCACCCAACGCTCAACGCTTGCAAGAGTTTCGCGCCAAAATAAAAGAGCCCGGAATGCTCCGCGCTCTATTTGATGAAATGTGGTCGCAATTAGTGGGGTAGATTACCACTCATAACACACTGCCACCGACTCAAGTTGGGTGTTGGCAATAGGTGGTGAGAGTTTGGCAATAGTGATTTTGCCACCTTCGATAAGAGGGTAGTTGGTAACCAATGTAACTCTTATGCGCTCAATCACATTTTCAATGAGGTGTGATGGCTTGTTCATCACCTCTTTGATGAGGTTGATAATTTCGGCATAATTAAGAGTTCCCGATATGTTATCGTTAATCATTGCACGTTGTATGGGGTAATAAAGTTTGATACTTATTTCAAATAAGTTGCCGATGCGGTTTTCTTGAGCAAGAACCCCATGATATGCATATACCTGAAGACGATTGATTTCAATTGAACCTTGTGACATATCAATAATATATTAATGTGTAATGATTATTTGCGTCGACGTTTTTTGTCTTTAGTTTTACTTTTAGATTTTCCTTTGTCTCTACCTTTAGGGGTAGGAGCATTGATTGCTTGTTTTGCTGACACTTTTTTGCCCAAAATGTCTTCGTCACGACGAGGGTGTCGGTCGTCAACAATAGCAAAGTCAAGCTGTTTGCGCTCGAGGTTGGCGCGTGCCACTTGAATAGTGATGTTGTCGCCAAGACGATAGCGAGTGTTTGTGTGGCGGCCTACTACGCAGAAATTCTTCTCGTCAAATTCGTAGTAGTCGTCGGTGAGGTCGCGAATAGGAACCATCCCCTCGCACTTATTGCTATTGAGTTCAACATATAATCCCCACTCGGTAACACCCGAGATGACTCCGTCAAATACTTCGCCGAGGTGGTCGGCAAGGAATTCAACTTGTTTGTATTTGATTGAGGCACGCTCGGCATTGGCGGCAAGTTGTTCCATGCTTGATGAGTGCTTACAAAGGTCTTCGAGCTTGTCAACATTGACGCTACGACCTCCGTTGAGGTATTTTTCGAGCAAACGATGTACTAACATGTCGGGGTAACGGCGAATGGGTGATGTGAAATGAGTGTAATATTCAAATCCTAATCCGTAGTGACCTACATTGACGGTAGTGTAAATTGCTTTTGCCATTGAACGTATTGCGAGGGTAGCGAGGAAATTCTCTTCCCCTTTCCCTTTCAATTCTTTCAACATGCGATTAATCGAGCGATTCACGTCGCGAGCCGAACCAGTATCCTTTACTTTGTATCCAAATACTCGTGATTGTTTTGCGAGTTGGGCTAATTTCTCAGGGTCTGGATCTTCGTGCACACGATATACAAATGCTTTTGCTTTCTTTTTGCCTGTAACGTAACCGATTTCGCGCGCTACGGTTTTGTTGGCGAGCAACATGAACTCTTCAATGAGTTTGTTGGCATCTTTTGATTCTTTGAAGAATACTCCCACTGGATGTCCTGTTTCATCTATGTCGAAGCGCACTTCGCAGCGATCAAATTCAACCGACCCATTTTCGTAACGCTCTTTGTGAAGAATTTTTGCAAGTCGGTCGAGAGTGAGAATTTCTTCAGAATATTCGCCTACACCAGTTTCGATGATTTCTTGCGCTTCTTCATAGGTGAATCGGCGGTTGCTTTCGATGACGGTGCGAGCTATTTTATGGTTTACAACTTTGGCGTTGTTGTCCATCTCAAAGATGCATGAGAAAGCAAGTTTTTCTTCGTTAGGGCGCAATGAGCAAATGCCGTTGCAGAGGTGCTCGGGGAGCATAGGCACAACGCGGTCAACGAGATATACCGATGTGGCACGACTTTCGGCCTCGCGGTCAATGATTGATCCAGGCTTGACATAATGGGTTACATCGGCAATGTGTACGCCTATTTCGTAGTTGCCATTGGGTAGCGTGGTCAACGAAAGTGCATCGTCAAAGTCTTTGGCATCGCGAGGGTCGATGGTAAATGTCGTAGTTTTACGCATATCAAGGCGAGATGCGATAACTTCGGGAGTGATACCAGCATCAATTTTATCGGCAGCACGTTCTACTGCTTCGGGATATTTATAGGGCAATCCATATTCGGCGAGAATAGCGTGGATTTCAGCATTGTTTTCGCCGGCTTTGCCGAGAATATCAACGATTTCTCCCTGAGGATTTTTGTCGTTTTCGGGCCAATGAGTGATGCGAGCTATTGCTTTATCCCCATTTTTGCCTTTTTTGAGTTTGGCTTTAGGGATAAATATATCTGCAGCAAGGAATTTTGAGTCGGTGAGTAGGTAAGCATAATTTTTCTCTACTTTTAGTTCTCCGATAAATACTTGCTCTTTCTTTTCAATGATTTCTACTACTATGGCTTCAGGTTCAGCACCGCGGCGGTGTGCTGCTATGTTAATCTTAACTTTATCACCATTAAGCGCATGCATAGAATTGCGTTCGGCAACGAATATAGATTCATCATCATCGTCGGTTATGACACTATTTTTGCCATTGCTACGGCGCACAAAAGTGCCAGTGGCAAAATTGGTACGCATTGGTGATTTGTATTTGCCAGGAGTGGTTTCGATGAGTTCTCCATCAAAGGCCATTTCGGCAAGGGCGAGTGCTACGGCGCGTTGTTGCTTTGGAGTGGTTGCTCCAATGGCGTGTGACACCTGTTTGTAGTTGAAGGTGTTGTTATGTTGCTGCGCGATGAAATCTTTTACTAATTGCATCAATTTGGCAGCCTTTTTTTGATTCTTTGATTGTGCCATAGCAGTGTATAATAGTTATAGTTGGTTAACAAAAGAAACGCGCCATAAGTTTAGGCGCGTTTCAATGATTATGCGTCGATATTAGCGTAATTAGCATTAGCTTCGATGAAGTCGCGACGAGGTGCTACATCTTCGCCCATGAGCATAGAGAAGATACGGTCGGCTTCGGCAGCATCGCTGATGTTGACTTGTTTCAACATGCGTTGCTCGGGGTCCATAGTGGTGTCGCGAAGTTCTTCGGCGCTCATTTCACCAAGACCTTTATAGCGTTGTACTTTAGTCTTTTCGCCATGGCGAGCGATGAATTGTTGCACTTGAATATCGTTCCAGCAATACTCTTCTACTTTGCCACGAGAGCATTTGTACAATGGTGGTGTAGCGAGGTAGAGGTAGCCGTTTTCGATAATTGGGCGCATGCGACGGAAGAAGAATGTCATTAACAATGTTGCAATGTGGCTACCATCGACGTCGGCATCGGTCATGATGATAATCTTGTGATAAGCAAGACGTGAGAGGTTGACTTGAGTCTTGTCTTCCTCGGTGCCGATAGTTACGCGCATTGCACGGAATAGGTTGGCAATCTCTTCGTTGTCAAATATTTTGTGTTCCATCGCTTTCTCTACGTTGAGGATTTTACCACGCAATGGGAGAATGGCTTGGAATGTGCGGTCGCGGCCTTGTTTTGCAGTACCACCCGCAGAGTCCCCTTCGACGATGAACAATTCGCAGTCTTCGGCTGTGCGTGATGAGCAGTCGGCGAGTTTGCCAGGGAGACCACCACCACTGAGAGGTGATTTGCGAAGGATTTTTGCACGAGCGTTGTAAGCAGCATGGCGAGCTTGAGCAGCAACGATAACTTTTTCAACGATTGCTTTAGCTTGTTTTGGATGCTCTTCAAGGTAGTTACGAAGGGCTTCGCTCACGGCTTGTTGCACTGCGCCAATAACCTCGTTGTTGCCAAGTTTGGTTTTTGTTTGTCCCTCAAATTGAGGTTCCATAACTTTTACCGACACAACAGCAGTAACGCCTTGACGGAAGTCGTCGCTGGCAATCTCGATTTTGATTTTGTCGAGCATTTTGTTGTCTTCGGCATATTTCTTCAACGTTGCAGTCAATCCACGACGGAAGCCTGTCAAGTGTGTACCACCTTCGATGGTGTTGATGTTGTTTACGTAAGAGTAAACATTTTCATTGAAGGTATTATTATAGGTCAACGCAACTTCAACAGGGATGCCTTGGCGCTCGGTGTTGAGGTGAATAACGTCGTTAATAAGTGATTCTTTGTTGCCGTCGATATATTCAACAAATTCGCGAAGACCATCTTGTGAGTAGAATGTCTCGTTTTTAGCTTCACCATTTTCGTTGACTACGCGTTTGTCGGTCAATGTCAATGTGATGCCAGCATTGAGGAATGCTAAGTCGCGAAGACGATTTGCAAGAGTGTTATAGTCGTAAACAGTTTCAGTGAAGATTGTGCCGTCGGGTTTGAATGTTACACTGGTTCCTGTTTGGTCGGTTTCGCCGATAACGCGAAGCTCAGTAGTAGGTTTGCCATAAGCATATTCTTGAACATGCACTTTGCCTTCGCGGCGAACTTCGGCACGGAGGTAAGATGAAAGTGCATTAACACACGATACACCCACACCGTGGAGACCACCTGATACTTTGTAAGAACCTTTATCGAATTTACCACCAGCGTGGAGCACGGTAAGTACAACTTCAAGAGCACTCTTGTTCTCTTTTTCGTGCATACCTACAGGGATGCCACGACCATTGTCGATGACTGTAATAGAATTGTCTTCGTTGATGGTTACGTCGATGTGACTTGCGAACCCAGCGAGGGCTTCGTCGATAGAGTTGTCGACAACTTCATACACCAAGTGGTGCAAACCCTTAACGCTGATGTCGCCAATGTACATTGCAGGGCGTTTGCGCACAGCTTCCAAGCCTTCTAAGACCTGAATACTATTCGCGCCATAATCCTCTTCTAATTCTGCCATAAATTTGGAGTCTATATTTTGTTATTTTTTCTTCTAAAATATGGAAAAGTAGGTGGCGAATTGCGCCTTCTTTTCAGCAAACAAAGATACTAATTTTTTGGTGGTTGACAAAATTTTTTGCCAATAGATTTGATATTTTTTTAGGTGATTTAATTGCCTGATAATTGGGGTGTCGCAAGGGTGTTTGTAAAAGTGAAAAAATGTAAAATTATAAGTAGTTCTATTGCATAACTAAAAAATAGTACATACCTTTGCACCGCTTTTACGGCAACCGGGGTGTAGCTCAGCCAGGTTAGAGTACGCGTCTGGGGGGCGTGTGGTCGGAAGTTCGAATCTTCTCACCCCGACTGGCTAAGGAGTCTTAACGTTTTTGTTGAGGCTCCTTTTTTTGTCGTATCTTAAACGTTGAAGTGTGGGTAAATACTTTTAGTTTTAGTGTGTAAAAAAATAGGCGTGTCAAAAAACGATGACACGCCTATTGTATTGTAAGATGGTCGAGGTTATCGCTTAATCCAAGTGTGGTGTTGACGATAGTTGCGACGACTATTAAATTTATAGCGAGCGTTGTAGAATGGGCGTGTCATTACAAACCATGGGATTGTGATGAACAGGCGACGTGATTTGAGTGTAATCATTGCTTTGCGCCAAGTGAGAATTGTGGGTATCCACAATGTGATGCCAAGGGCTACGACGATGGCTGTAGGAAGGAGATTGGGAAGGGATAGGACGATAGTTGCAATTGATAGCAATGCCCATGCCCAAAATAGTAGTGAACTGAACCCAAAGAAGAAGCGTGCACCTTTACGAATGAAACGAGAGGTGTAGCTATAACGGCGCTTAAGAATGCGATGTGTCTCTTTTGCGCCATGGAAATGACACTCTACGATTGACTCGGGTGAGAGTTCTACTGCTGTATTGTGAGAATTAGTTATCTCGTTGATAAACACGTCGTCATCTCCATAATGTAGGTTGAGAGAGTGTGAAAATCCCTTATTGTCAAAGAAGCAACTGCGACGATATGCAAGGTTGTAGTTGAATCCTCGATAAGGAGATTTGCCGATTGCAGCCGAAAGGTATGTCACGGCTTCGGCTACGCGGTCGAATGCACGGCGGCGGCGTCCCATAGATGTGTCGTCTTGGGGTTGAGGAGTCGCATATCCGATAACTACATCGGTTTTGTCATTGAAGTTGCGTGTCATCAATGAGAGCCAGTATGGAGAGTTGATGCGCGAATTGGCATTGACGAGCACAATTACATCATATCGAGCGGCTTTGATGCCGATTGTTAGTGCGAGTTTTTTGCGCGAGAGATTGCGTGAGCGGTCGGGAGTGTGAGTGTAATATAGGTTGGGGTATCGCAATTCGAGTTCGCTTACGAGATCTTGAGTAGATTCAGAAGCACCATCGTTTACTACGATAACCTCAAATTTTGCAGTGTATTCTTGCTCGAGAATTTGAGGGAGCAGTTGGGCAAGATGCGAGGTTTCGTCGTTGGCATACACTATAATGGATGCGGTGGGGAGATTGCCAAATGTAGATGTATCAATGCGAGATTTGCCATCTTCATCGGTGGAAAGATGCGAGATGGAGTCGCTACACACCTGTTGATGTTTGGCAATGCGTGCAATGCGACAACGATATAATGTGAGAAGAAAAATCACACAAAGAGTGATTGCCGAAAGGAGTATGATAGTGGTTAATGAAATGTCAAAATTAAAAAGAAACTGCATAATGTGAAATTTATTTGCAAATATACAAATATATCTGCAAACATAAAAATCGAAAAGATGCTAAAAATGTGGGGTGATGTAAAACAGACTACTACAAAATCGATGTTATTTTATTGATTATTTTTTCTGGAGTAAATTTATCTGCGAATAGCTCGGATTTTATTTGTATATGTTCCATTATCTGTGGGTTTGATAAAAGAAATTTAATTTTTTCAACGATTGATTCTGCTGTAAAATCTACATCCAATCCAGTTGTAGAACTATACTCTTTTGTGACATGGCTGCATTTTGTTGTAATTACCGGCGTTTGTAATATTGATGATTCAATTAGGGTAAGTGGCATACCTTCAACATCGGAGGTTATTATTGAAAAATCTGCCGCTTTGAAATAGGGATAGGGGTTTTGTTTGAATCCTAAAAAATGGACATTGTCTTCAATGTTTAGTGTTGTGGTTAGCTCTTTTAGGTGAGAGCAAAGTGGACCTTGTCCAATAATCCATAAATCGCAGTCAATTGCTTGTTCTTTCAGCAGTGCAATTGCTCTAATTGCTCGTTCCCAGTGCTTGCATTCAATAAGGCGACCTACTCCACATAGTGTAAACTTTTGTTTTTCTATGGTTTCTTGAATGCTAAGGTGTGTAATGTGTTCTTTGTTGACTATGTTGGGTATAATAATGGTTGGTGTGTGGATGTTGTATATTAACATAAGATTGTCAATGATATCTTTTCCACAAGCTGCAATTAAATCAACATTATTGAAAAATTTATTTTTTTGATTAAAAGAGATATATTTTTTGTCCCAAGTAAATTTAGTTATGTCGGTGTGTAACCAAGTTATATTTCTTTGTGCTTTATTGAGTATATGTGCATGAATCATGGCAGGGGGGCCTTCCATAAAAGATACAATGGTATCAAATTGTTGATTGCGCAAAATCCATTTAGCTTTCCAGATGTCAAATTTGGAGATGTGTCGAACTTTGCGAATGATGCGAGATAGAAGTGAATTGGGTTGGATATGATATATTGAATATTGTTTTATATGGGAGGGTAGTTTATCTAAATGTTCCCCTATTTTAGTATATAGGAGAATCGATATATTGAAAATGGAACAATCTAATCTATTGACAATCTCAAGAAATGCCTTTTCGGCACCTCCTCCTCCCATTGTATCAATGATAAATAATATGTTTTTTTTGTTGTTCATGCAAAAGAAGAATGAATTAAATGTGATTTTTTTAGGTTGT
>JAFOYQ010000119.1 GCA_017424575.1 Muribaculaceae bacterium | reverse complement strand
TCTCGATGGAAGAGATGATAGTGCCAATTGTAACAATGTCAGCGAAATAAAATTGAGAATTGAAAGACAGAATAACATAAAAACATAAAAAATATAATTTGATAAATTTTGTTCTTCTGTCTTCAGAAAAGTATATAAAAATGGAAATAAAAGAGTTATACGAAATATATAAGGCTCATCCGGTGGTAACGACAGATAGTCGTAACTGCCCGGAAGGGTCGATATTTTTTGCTTTGAAAGGAGAGACTTTCGATGGTAATAAATTTGCAGTTGCGGCAATCGAGAAAGGATGTGCCTATGCTGTGGTAGATGATAAAACAATCGAGCACCCTCAAACGATTTTGGTTGATAATGTGTTAGATACATTGCAACAATTGGCGCGTTATCATCGTGAGCAGTTGGACATTCCATTCGTAGGCATTACGGGCACGAATGGCAAGACTACGACTAAAGAATTGGTGGCTACGGTGTTGAGCAAAAAATATCGTGTACATTATACTCAAGGCAATTTCAATAACCACATTGGAGTGCCACTTACGTTGTTGAGTATTAAGCCCGATTGTGAAATAGCGGTTATAGAGATGGGAGCAAACCATCCGGGCGAGATTAAGACTTTGGCCAATATTGCATTGCCAACATGCGGTTTGATTACTAACGTAGGCAAAGCTCACCTAGAAGGTTTTGGTTCTCTTGAGGGTGTGATAAACACCAAGAAAGAGTTGTACGACAATCTTGTTGAGCGTGGCGGTCATCTGTTTGTGAATGCCGCTAACCCTTATTTGACTAATATTATAAATGATTTTCAACTTTCAACTTTCGACTTTCAACTTTCGACTTATAGTTCAAATCCCGATGTAGTGGCAGATGTGAATGGTCGTTTGTTGCGTTGTGCGCCGTACGTTGAGTTTGAATGGCATTCTCAACTTTCAACTTTTTATCACCTTCGGTTCAAAGACCGTTGGTTCAACTTTCAACTTTCAACTTGTTTTGTTGGTGCATATAACCTTGATAATATGTTGGCGGCGATTACTGTAGGTTTGCATTTTGGAGTAGATGAAAAAGATATTTGCGATGCAATAAGTAATTATGTGCCAGTAAATAATCGTTCGCAGCTCACCAAAACCGAGCGCAATACGCTCATTGTAGATGCCTACAACGCCAACCCTACAAGTATGATGGCTGCGATTGACAATTTTGATATTATGGAGGGGGAAAATAAGATGGCAATATTAGGCGATATGCTCGAATTGGGCGAACAGTCGGAGGTTGAGCATCAGAATATCGTGCGTCGATTGATGGAGTCGAAGATTGAAAGGATTATTCTGGTAGGAAAAGAGTTTAAGAAAGCATGTGAGACGTTAGGCGTGAATAAATTTGAGATAATTGAGTTGTTAGGTGATGATTTCAAATCTCAACTCTCAGTTCTTAACTCTCAACTTATTCTTTTGAAGGGTTCTAACGGCATTGGTCTATATAAACTTATTCCGTACTTATAATGAAAAAATATCTATACTTTGTGCTCTGCACTCTATTATTAGTACTCTCATCGTGCGATAGCAATATCAATCAGATTAGTCCAATCCCTGATGCACCAGTGAGTTATACGTTGAATATATTGCGTGATGCTCCATTGTTGATGACTCCGGGCAATAGTATAGCGATTACTGAGCCTAATAAGCAGGGGCAGTATATTGGTTATGGAGGATTGCTGATATGCTATGGGTTGGACGATAAATATTATGCATTTGACCTTTGTTGTCCGCATGAGCACAGACGCGATGTACGAGTTGAGGTTGATATGATATTCGCAACATGCCCCGAGTGCGGTTCGCAGTTTGATGTGGGATTTGGCAGTGGATTTTGCAACAAAGGCGAGTCGAAATATCCACTTAAACGATACACTGTAACCCGCACAGGCGATTATTTGAGGGTAACTAGATAAAAAATATGTAAAAATATTTTGTATAATGAATTAAATTATCTAACTTTGCACCTCGAAAGAAAAATATTAATCTAGTGGACATGGCGTGCCGTGTCGCTACAAAAAAAATCTATATATTATGAACTTACCAAACAACTTGAAGTACACAAAAGACCACGAATGGATTCGCGTAGAAGGCGAAGTTGCATACGTAGGCATCACTGATTTTGCTCAATCAGAACTTGGCGAAATCGTATTCGTTGAAAACGAAAAAGAAGGCGAAACTATCGGTGCTAACGAAGTATTCGGTTCTATCGAAGCTGTTAAAACTGTTTCTGACCTTTGCATGCCTGTAACAGGTGAAATTCTCGAAGTAAATGCTGCTCTCGAAGATGCTCCTGAATTGGTTAACAACGACCCTTATGGCGAAGGCTGGATGATCAAAATCGCAGTTAAAGACGCTGCTGAACTTGATGGCCTTATGGATGCTGAAGCATACGCTGCTTTCATCGCATAATAATTGTTCGTATCAATAATATGAAAAGCGAAATCCTTTGGGATTTCGCTTTTTTTGTATTTAACTCATAAATCGCCCCATCTCAAGCAAGGTGCAAGCAACCTTCACCGAAGAAAACAGTCACTCTCACACCATACATTTGCAAAGTTTGCAAACTGTTTTTTTTAAAAAAGTAGACATTTTTTCTAAAAATATAGACATTATCCTAATTTTTTTGACTTCGTAACTTCGAAAGTTCGCAAATTCTTTTTTTTGATTTATAGTGACATTCTGGCAGAAGTTCTACTATGGCACTATATTTGACTATGCATTTTCGCTAATTGGTCCAATTTGACTAATCGGTATAACAAATTCAAAACGAAATCAAATAAATATTAACGAGGCGAAGCCGAGTATTAAAATCTCGTTACTCGCCACTAAAAATCTATATTATGGCAAAAGGAACTATTGGGGTAACTACGGATAATATTTTCCCCGTGATTAAAAAATTCTTGTATAGCGACCACGAAATTTTCTTGCGTGAATTGGTGTCGAATGCGGTAGATGCTACTCAAAAGTTGAAAACTCTTGCGTCGGTGGGTGAATTCAAAGGCGAAATGGGCACTACTAACGTGGAGGTGAAGATTGATGCTGAGAAGGGTACGCTCACTATCTCTGACCGCGGTGTGGGTATGACTGCTGCCGAAATCGAACGCTATATCAACCAAATAGCATTCTCGGGAGCAACAGAATTCCTTGATAAATATAAAGATGATGCAAATGCTATAATTGGTCACTTCGGTCTTGGTTTCTACTCGGCTTTCATGGTGGCTAAACAGGTGGAAATTTTCACTAAATCATATAAAGATGAGCCCGCTCAACACTGGTCGTGCGATGGCTCGCCTGAGTTTACACTCGAAGATTGCGACAAGGCTGATCGTGGTACTGATATCGTGCTTCACATCGATGATGAGAACAAAGAGTTCTTGGAAGAGGGTCGCATCAGCACTTTGTTGAACAAATACTGCAAATTCTTGCCTGTGAACATCGTATTTGGCGAGAAAAAAGAGTGGAAAGAGGGCAAAGAGGTGGCAACTGGCGAACCTAACGTTATCAACAATCCAACGCCAGCTTGGACTCGCAAACCTGCCGATTTGACAGATGAGGATTACGATAAATTCTATCGCGAACTTTATCCATACGGCGAAGACCCATTGTTCCACATCCATTTGAACGTGGACTATCCATTCAATTTGACAGGTATTCTCTATTTCCCACGCATCAAAGAGGGCGTGAACCTTGAGCGCAACAAAATCCAATTGTATTGCAACCAAGTGTTTGTAACTGACTCGGTTGATGGTATTGTGCCTGAATATTTGACATTGTTGCATGGTGTATTGGATTCACCTGATATTCCGTTGAACGTGAGCCGCTCTTACCTTCAAGCCGATGGCAACGTGAAAAAAATCTCTAACCACATCACTAAAAAAGTGGCTGACCGTTTGAACGAGATTTTCAAAAACGAGCGCGCTCAGTTCGAAGAAAAATGGGATGCGTTGAAGATATTTATCGTATTCGGTATGCTCACTGACGAGAAATTCTACGACCGCGCTAAAGACTTTGCTTTGTTCAAAAATGTTGATGGCAAGTTCTTTACATTCGAAGAATACAAAGAATTGATTAAAGGCGAACAAACCGACAAAGATGGCAATTTGATTTGTCTCTATGCACAAAATGCCGACGAACAACACTCTTATATCGAAGCAGCTCAGGCTAAGGGTTATGACGTGTTGTTGATGGACGGCCAGTTGGATTCGCACTGGGTAGGACAGTGGGAACAAAAGAACGAAAAGGTGCGTTTTGTGCGTGTGGATAGCGATGTTGTGGGCAAATTGATTCAAAAGGCAGATGCTCCACAAGTGGAACTCTCGGACGATGAACGTCAAGCATTGACATCGGTATTCCAAGCACAATTGCCAAAAATGGAGAAAACAGAGTTTATCGTAACTCTCGATTCGCTTGGCGAAGAGGCTGCACCTATCGTGATTACTCAAAACGAGTTTATGCGTCGTATGAAAGAGATGTCGCGCAACGGAGGCAATCCGATGATGGCGTTCTATGGCGAAATGCCTGATTCATATTCGCTTGTGCTCAACACAGCTCACCCATTGGTGAAAGGTGTGTTGGCAGCAGAAGAGGCTGAATGCGCTGGCGAAATAAAACCAATTGCCGAAGAGATGAAGTCGCTCGATGCACGCAAAGCAGAGTTGAAAAAATCGCACGAAGGCAAAAAAGACGATGAAGTGCCAGTGGCAGAGAAAGAGGAGATTAACAACCTCGACAGACAGATTGCCGAATTAGGCGAACGCCGCACAGCAGTATTTGCTCGTTTCGCAGCTGGTCACGACAAAGTGAAACAATTGATCGACCTCGCCTTGCTCGCTAACAATATGTTGAAAGGCAAAGACTTGGCTGACTTTGTTAAGAGAAGTATTTCGATGATGAAATAAATTTTATAAGACAGAAGAACAAAAGGACAAAATTATGTTCTTATGTTCTTTTGTCTTTTTTATATATGCGTTGGCTTAAACTATTTTTATTGAATTTTGTTGGAGTGTTGAATGATAATTTCATGAAGCACTGCATCATATTTGTGTCGGTGGGATGGGTAATGCCTGAGTGGATGACACAGAGTCAGTTGATATCGGCAGTGAGTGCGGCATTGGTGTTGCCATACTTGCTGCTTTCGCCATATTCGGGCGAGATTGCCGAGCGGTTTGAGAAACAAAAGATTGTGCGATTGATGAAGATGTTGGAGTTACCAATCGTTGCGTTGGCAGGTGTAGGATTTTGGGCGGAGTCGGTGTGGATAGTGCTATTGGCTGTGCTGCTGATGGGGGCGCAAAGTTGCCTCTATTCGCCTGCAAAATACGGACTTATACGCGATGTGGATGGCGAGCGCGGCGTAGCTTTTGGTAGTGGTATGTTTGAGATGATGGCATTTTTAGGGATTCTTGTGGGTACAATTATTGCAGCATATATTTCGGATAATTATGACTGGTGGATTGTAGTTGGCATAATGATTATATTAGCTCTGTTAGGTTGGGGTTTATCACTGTTTTTAGGTATAAAAGAGGGAGAGGTAGAACAAACAAAAGAGTCGCGCAATCCAATACGATTTTTAGTGGAATCTTATAGA
>JAFOYQ010000118.1 GCA_017424575.1 Muribaculaceae bacterium | reverse complement strand
TCAAGGGTTGTAGCGCCAATGCATTGAATTGCACCTCTTGCGAGAGCTGGTTTGAGCATGTTTGCTGCATCCATTGCTCCCTGAGAATTACCTGCGCCCACAATTGTATGAAGTTCATCAATAAACAAGATAATATCTTTATTTTTAGATAATTCATCGAGAATTGCTTTAATGCGTTCCTCAAATTGTCCCCTATATTTTGTGCCGGCAACAATTGATGCCATATCAAGTGATATGACGCGTTTGTCAAATAACAATCGAGATACTTTGCGCTGTACTATGCGAAGAGCAAGCCCTTCAACAATAGCCGATTTCCCCACGCCTGGTTCGCCAATCAATACGGGATTGTTTTTCTTGCGTCGACTGAGAATTTGGGCAATGCGTTCAATCTCTACATCGCGTCCAACGACGGGGTCCAATTGGTTTTGTTCAGCAGCGCGAGTTACATCAATTCCATACTTGTCAAGAACAGGTGTGTCATTAGTCTTTTTTGATGTAAATTTTTCTGTTTTGCTACTTGATTTTGATTGATTACCATTGTTCTCAAATGACATATTGTCATCATCGTCGGCAATGTCGTCGGCAGTGTAATTATTTAACATGGGCATTTCTGACAAATTTTTGAGTTGTGCATATAATTTATCATAACTTATTCCAGCGCTGAGGAAATTCTGAATAAAGGTCATATTTAATATTTCGACATTATGGAATATAGCTAAAAGAAGATGTTCTGAGCGAATGTCATCATCTTTAAGCATTCGCGCTTCCAAGGCGCTGAGTTTAATTATTCTTTCGGTTTGAGCATTTGCTGCGATGTCGTGACTTGAATCTGTTGAATTGGTGTTAAATAGGTTGTTGTCAAGTTCTTGTGACAATTCGTCTAATGCTATCGCCGATGTGAGATTTGCCATAAGTTGATATGCTTTGCAATCTAATTTTTTTGCAATAGCAAGTAGAAGATGTGCTGGTTCAATTTCGGCACATCTATGTCGAATGGCTTCCTCTTTGCTAATTTGGAGTATTAATTTGTATTCTGATGAGAAGTTGTTGTTCATTCTTTGTCTTGTAAAAACTTATGCTATTATTTTGCAAATATAGTGCAATTATTGTGCCAAAGATAAAAGCTAATTTGCTAATAAAAATAACAGATAATTAAAAAAGGAAAAGAAACGAAAAAGGCGTTGATAATTTGATGTTTTTTGCAAAAAAAATATTATCTTTGTATGATAATTTTTGAGAAAATTAAACCATTTGGGGCATGATAGTGTCTTAAATGAAATAATAGACTAATTAACATATCATTATAACAAAAAATGTTGGAACAAGATCGAATATTAAAGATTAATATCGAGAACGAAATGAAGTCGGCATATATCGACTATTCGATGTCGGTAATTGTGTCGCGTGCCTTGCCCGATGTTAGAGATGGTTTGAAACCTGTGCATCGAAGAGTGCTTTATGGTATGAATGAGATGGGTAATACCTCAGATCATCCTCATAAAAAATCGGCAAACTGTGTAGGTGAAGTTATGGGTAAATATCACCCACATGGTGACTCTTCTATTTATGGTACAGTTGTGCGCCTTGCTCAACCTTGGGCTTTGAGATACACACTTGTTGATGGTCATGGTAACTTCGGTTCGGTTGACGGTGATAGTGCTGCGGCTATGCGTTATACTGAAGTACGCCTCGATAAAATTGGGGAAGAAATGCTCCAAGATATTGATGCTGATACTGTAGATTTTCAACCTAACTATGACAACTCACGAAAAGAACCAACTGTTCTCCCAACTCGTATCCCTAACTTGTTGGTAAATGGTGCTTCAGGTATTGCAGTGGGTATGGCAACAAATATGCCTCCTCACAACTTGACTGAGTCAATTAATGCTTGTGTGGCATTGGTCGACAATCCCGAATTGACAGTTTCGGAATTAATGCAATATATTAAAGCACCCGACTTCCCAACAGGTGGAACAATTTACGGCTATAATGGTGTGAAAGATGCATACGAAACAGGTCGTGGTCGTATCTTGATTCGAGCAAAGGCTGAAATTGAAAGTAGTGCTAATCACGAAGATATCATCGTTACTGAAATCCCATACAATGTTAACAAAGCGGAGTTAATTAAATATATCGCAGAACTTGTTAATGAGAAAAAAATTGATGGTATTGCCGACTTGAATGATGAAAGTAACTATAAAGGTATGCGCATTGTTATTCGCTTGAAGAGTGATGCTAATGCTAATGTAGTACTTAATAAACTTTATAAGATGACTCAAATGCAAGCATCATTCAGTGTGAATAATGTTGCATTGGTAAATGGCCGTCCTAAATTATTAAATTTGAAGGAACTTCTTCAAGCATTCGTTGATCACCGTCATGATGTAGTGATTCGTCGCACCAAATTCCAACTCGGAAAGGCTCAGGAGCGTGCACATATCTTGCAAGGTTTGATTATCGCATGTCAAAATATTGATGAGGTAATTCATATTATCCGCTCTTCTGCTAATACAGATGATGCTAAGACTCGATTGAGTGAGCGATTTGAATTGACCGATGCTCAAGCAACTGCAATCGTAGAAATGCGATTGAAACAACTCACAGGATTGGAGCAAGACAAATTGACTCAAGCATACGAAGAAATTATGCAATTAATTGCTCAATTGGAAGAAATTCTTAACAATGATGCAGTATGTCGCAATCTTATTAAGGAAGAACTTCTTGAAATTCGCGATAAATATGGTGACGAACGTCGCACTGATATTGATTATACAGCTGGCGATTTTAATGCTGAAGATTTCTATGCCGATGATGAGATGATTATTACAATCTCACACTTGGGTTATATTAAACGTACTCCGTTGACTGAATTCCGTGCTCAAAATCGTGGTGGAGTTGGTGCTAAAGGTAGTGATACCCGTGATGAAGACTTCATTGAACATATCTATCCAGCATCTATGCACAATTATATGTTGTTCTTCACTAAGAAGGGCCGTTGCTATTGGTTGAAAGTATATGAAATTCCTGAAGGCTCTAAGAATTCAAAGGGTAGAGCAATTCAAAACTTGCTTAATATTGAACCAGATGATGCTGTTAAAGCATTTATCCGCATAAAAGGTTTGAATGATAGTGAGTTTGTTAATAATCATAATTTGATTTTCTGTACCAAAAATGGTTTGATTAAGAAAACTAAACTTGAAGCATACTCACGACCTCGTGCTAATGGTGTAAATGCTATTATAATCCGAGAAGATGATCAATTGTTGCAAGTAGAACTTACTGATGGCGATTCTGAAATCTTAATAGCAAACCGTAATGGTCGCGCAATTCGTTTCCATGAAAGTAAAGTGCGTGAAATGGGACGTATGTCAACCGGTGTTCGTGCTATGACTCTTGACGGCGGTGATGATGAAGTTGTCGGTATGATTTGCATGAAGACCGATACAGAAAACAATGTAATGGTTCTTTCTGAAAATGGTTTTGGAAAACGTTCATTGTTAGATGATTATCGCATAACCAATCGTGGTGGTAAGGGGGTTAAAACAATGAATGTAACCGATAAGACAGGTGCTCTTGTTGCAATTATGAGCGTTAATGATGAAAATGACTTGGTAATCATTAATAAATCGGGTATTACATTGCGCATTCATGTTGCTGACTTCCGAGTTATGGGTCGCGCTACTCAAGGTGTAAGAGTAATAAATCTTGAAAAACGAAATGATTCGATTGCTTCAGTTTGTTGTGTTGATACTGATCCTGAAGAAGAGGTGGAACAAGTTGATGGCGAAGAACTCGAAGCACCAATCGTTGATGGTGTAGAAGATGTAGAAGATGTTGAATCGGAAGATGAAACTCAAGAAAACGAAGAATAATATTAACAAATCAAATAGGTTTAATTATGAAGAAAATTAGTATTTTAGGCTTATGCCTTGTTGCTGGTCTTTCAATGTCGGCTCAAAAGAGTTTAATAAAAGAGGTTGAAAGCGCTGTAAAAGCGGGTAATTTTGATTATCCTACTGTAAAGGCAAAAATAGTTGAGATTACAACAAATCCTGAAACTAAAGATGATGTTAAAGCGTGGATGGCTGCAGGTAATGCATCATTTGCACACTATGATGCCCTTTTTTTAAAAATGCAAATGGGTCAAGAAGTTGACAAGAAAGAGATGGGTACAGCTATGATTGAAGGTTATGAATACTTGACAAAAGCATTGCCTTTGGATACTGTAGTTGATGCAAAGGGTAAAGTTAAGGCAAAAGAATCTAAGAAAATTGTAAAAACTATTGCTGAAAACTATGCTCACTTTAATAATGCAGGTATTTTCTTGTGGGAAGCACAAGATTATAAAGGTGCATATAAAGCTTGGGACATTTATGCTAATTTGCCAGAAGATGCAAGAATGGCAAAAACTGGTTTGAAAGCTGATGCTGACTCAATTGTTGCTCAAATTGTTTTCAACCAAGCGCTTGCTGCTTGGCAAACAGATGAATTGGATAAATCTCTCGTAGCGTTTGAGAAAGCATATGCAAAAGGATATAACAAGAAAAATCTTTTTGATTATGCTATTGCTGTGGCAACTCAAGCTAAAAAGAATGATGTGGCAAGTGAATATGCAAAATTAGCTTACCCAATGTATGGCAATGAAGATCCAGTTTATTTGCAAGTAATTGTAAATGATTATCTTGAAAAGAAAGACTTTGCAAATGCTAAACAATTTATTGGTGGTTTGATTGAAAAAGATCCAGCAAATGCTCAATATTATGATTTGGAAGGCGTATTGTTGGAGAATGAAGGTAATCAAGAAGCTGCATTAGCATCATACAAAAAAGCTGTAGAATTGGATGCTAAATTGGCTATTGCTCATTTCCACTTGGGTTATGCGTTGTATAACAAAGCTTATGCTATTGATAATGAGGCTTCAAATAAGAGTCAAGCTGAATATGAAAAAATTCGCAAAGAGCAAACAGAACCTCTTCTTCGCGATGCTGCAGCTCAGTTAGAAGAAGCATTTAACTTAGATGAACAAAATATGGGTGAAGCATTGAAGCACCTTAAAAACATCTATTACATTCTTGGTGATGAAGAAAATCTCAAACGTGTAGAGTTGATGTAATAATCGCTTGCAATAATACAAAAAAAGGGGACCGATGAGTTCCCTTTTTTGTTTATCCTATATTTATTGGGGGGGAGTTGTGTTGCTACCAAGGTGTGTTATGGGTTAATATTATTTGTTGGGTAGGAGTTACTATTGCATCCATTTTTATGTCATGCGTTTCTTGAGGAATTGAGTCAAGCAATTGACAGTCGTAGCAGATGCCTATTTTAAGTGCATTGGTGGTGCTGAGTAAGCGATCGTAATAACCTTTTCCTCGACCCATTCGTGCACCATTTCTGTCAAATGCTACTCCAGGGATTATTGCGAGCTCAATTTCTTGTGCATTGATTATGTCTTCTCCTATAGGTTCGTGTATGCGAAAAGAGCCTATTGCAGTGTTTCCATATGGAAGAATCTCAAGGGAGTCTCCTGCTACACGAGGTAAGTATAGGTGTTTGTCATTTGCCCAATTGAAGTGTGCAATAGTGCTAATTTCATCAGGGAGTGAATGATATGTCAAAATGTGGTGTGCATTTTTGAACCACTGGGATTTTTCAATAACAGATGTTACTAAAAAGGCATCAATCTCCTTTTGAGTATTAGGGATTGATGCTTTAAGTGATTTTATGAATTGTCGTATTTCGCTTTTGGTCATTTTTTATCCAATTGTATTGGAAATTTTGATGCACCTTTGTTTATTTGCTCAATAGCCTTTTTGATGTTATTGTCGTAGTTGTTATATACTTCGTAATAAGCATGGCTACCGATAAAATCTCGAGCAATAAGGGCTTTAATCGCAGGGAGAATGAGTGGGCGAGAGATGCTAATGTAATACCATTGAGCTGGTACTTTGTTCTTTTTGGCGAAATCAACAAATTCGCTCAAAAGATAGTCGTCGTTAGGGAGTCTCTTTAGGAGTTCCTTTGTTGATTTGCAATCGTTATATCTGTTGCGATTTTTGTCGCAAAAATTAAATGCAAATTTTTGAAATAGCCCAGCGTTAATGACGCTATAGTAATATTTTGTGATTCCGGATGTGTCGTTGGCTACGAAAATATCAGGCATAATACCACCACCACCATATACTTTTCGGCCATGAGCAGTGGTGAATTCTAAGTTTTTATCTAGTTTTATGCTGTCTGCATTATATGCTTCACCATGGTTGAAACGTTCGATGAGTTCGTTGTTGTAGTTTTTGTCGCCCAATTTGTAGTCTTTTTGTATGCATCGTCCTGATGGAGTATAGTATCGAGCAACGGTTAGTCTAACGGCACTACTGTCTGATAATAATATTTGTTGTTGAACTAGTCCTTTGCCAAATGAGCGTCGTCCAATAATTAGCCCTCTATCATGGTCTTGAATTGCTCCAGCGAAGATTTCACTTGCGCTGGCAGAAAATTCATCAATTAGTACTACTAATTCAGCATTTTGGAATGACCCATTGCCATCGCTTCCTGTCGATTGGCTATCGTAGCGAGAGCGAGTATTTACAATGACGTGTCTTTCGGGAAGAAATTCGTTGGCCATAAGGATTGCACTTTCCATAATACCACCACCATTACCTCGGAGGTCAATAATGTATTTTGATGCTCCTTCGTTTTTGAGGTTGTTTAGAGATGTTAGGAATTCGTTATATGTATTACGACTGAATTTGTTTACTTTTATATATCCAATCTCGGGGGTAATAAGGTATGATGCATCGATTGAATGTACTGGAATATCGCCTCTCACAATGTCAAAAGATAGGGTAGCCGCAGAGCTATTGCGTTTGATGCCAAGTGTTAATTTGGTGCCTTTTTTGCCACGAAGTAGTTTCATTACTTTTTCGTTGGTAATTGAAATGCCGGCAACGTTTTCATTGTTGACAGACACAATTCTATCTCCAGCCATTAGCCCAACTTTTTCGCTTGGTCCAGTTGGTATTACTTCAATAATAGCAATGGTGTCGTTCATTATTGAGAAAGAGATTCCGATACCACTAAAAGATCCTTCTAATTCTTCGTTGGTCGCCGCGAGGTCCTCTGCTGGTATATAAGTAGAGTGGGGGTCAAGCTGAGCAACTATGTTTGAAAATGATTTTTCCAAAATAGTGTCAATGCTTACAGTGTCAACATATTTGTCCTCAATTAGACGAAATATTTGAGCGAGTTTTTTATTAGAGGGACTATAGAATGATGTCTCTGTAAATATGCGTCCTATAACCATTCCCAATACCAATGAAATGGATATGATTAAAGGGATGAAGATTTTGCTATTATTCTTATTTGCCATTATAAGACTTGATTATTCAAGGTTCTCAATGTGTATACACTCAATTTGAGCTCTTTTTAATAGGTCAATGCCATCGGTGATACGATAGAGCTCATTAAATACAACACGTTTAATACCAGCTTGGATTATGAGTTTTGCGCATTCTACGCATGGTGATGCTGTTACATATAATGTTGCTCCGTCGCTACTATTATTACTGCGGGCAACTTTGGTTATGGCATTAGCCTCGGCATGAAGTACATATGGTTTGGTTGTGCCAGATTCGTCTTCACATATATTTTCAAATCCAGCAGGTGTGCCATTATACCCATCAGAAATAATCATTTTATTCTTCACAATGATGGCCCCGACTTTGCGTCGTGTGCAATAAGAATTTTCGGCCCATATTGCCGACATGCGCAAATATCGCTTGTCGAGAAGTTCTTGTTTGTCGTTTTGTGTAGTCATAAGTTATATTTATTCAACAAAGGTAATAACTTTTTTATCTATATGCAATATAAATAATGTGTGTATAACGAAAAACAAAAGTGAAACACTAAACATATATATGTGTAACAAAAGTGCAACAAATATGATAAATTTCTAATATGCAGAAAATCAGTTATTAAGATAGTTAGAAAAATAAAAAATAAATAAATTAACAAAAAATAACAATAAAATAATTTTGATATTAAAATAATTTGTATATTTGCAT
>JAFOYQ010000117.1 GCA_017424575.1 Muribaculaceae bacterium | reverse complement strand
GGACGTTGTAGGTGACATCACTGGTGAAACTTCTAACGCTGTATGTATGGCTGCAGTAGGTGCAACTGTTGCAGGTGAAAAACTTTGTATCTATCGTTGGGAACTTCCTCAAGGTGAAACTGAATGGGTAGCTAACGAAGATGACTTCGCAGGTTATGTATCTTACTATGATGGTCTTGACACTTACCCAGCTGACCAAGCTACTTGGGGTTCTTCTTCTGCTACAGTAAGAATCGTTGCTGAAGAAGGTCACGTAGGTTCTATGTTCTATGTTGACGGTTTCACAACTTGTCCATCACTTTACCTTTCTTCACTTTCATTGGCTGAAAGCTTCGCTTCTGCTCCTGACTTGGCTCCAGCAGTAGGTTGTAATGGTGTTAATGAATTCGTTCTTGGTAAAGAAGCTCAAATTCCTTTCATCGTATATGCTGAAGCTCAATATAACGTATCTCCTGGTTGCCGTATCAACGTTTGCCAACTTGGTGAAGGTATGACTTTCGAAGGTATGCGTAAATATTGGAGCCTTCCTGAAGCAGGTCTTGGTGAAGTATCTGACGGTGGTACTCGTATCCACAACATCGACGTAGTAGTTGTTGAAGACGATGCAGAAAAACAAGGTGCTTACATCTTCTCTTACAAAAACTTCAACGGTCTTGCACTTTATTGTGTAGCTGAAAATGGCTTCAAAGATTCATTCGTAGAAGGTAACGGCGTAGAAGGTGTTGAAATCGACGAAGTTGAAGGTGAAGCAGAATATTTCAACCTCCAAGGTGTGAAAGTTGCTAACCCAGAAAACGGTCTCTTCATCAAAAAAGCTGGCAACAAAGCATCTAAAGTTCTTGTTAAGTAATTAACTGAAACTTAAAATATACGGCGAGCAGTCCAATGGGCTGCTCGCTTTTTTTGTATCATATATAATTTTTCACGTCTATGCAGACGCATATAGTGTAGATGCGACAACCGGGGGTATCGGGCTTTGCCCTCTACCCCCGGTTATTGCCTCGGTCAAGCCTCGGCGAGCTAAAGGTTCATATCGCTTCGCTCACTCGTGCTTCGCACGCCTTTGTCCTTGAAAACGTTTATCGGATTCCAATAATTAAAAAACTACTGAGCCAAATAGGGCGTTCTATATTTTATTGTAAAAAGGAGTTCATTAATTGCATTTTGGGAGTATTTTCTTTTCATTATAAAAACATTTTTATACCTTCGCATATTGAATAAATGTACCCTAACATAACTAAACCTCAATTAATAATGATAATAATTAAAAACGATCAAATATATGAAAGTAAAAATGCTTAAATCAGTTTCGTTGTCAATTGCTATCACTTCTCTTTTAGCAATGGCATCGTGTGGTGGCAAACAAGAGCAACAACAAGCTCCTGCTCCCGAAATCGCAACTATTACAGTATCAACGAGCAACTCAAATCTACAACGCTCCTACCCTGCTCAAATTAAGGGTAAAGCTGATATTGACATTCGCCCACAAGTCACAGGATTTATCACTAAAGTGCATGTTGATGAGGGACAAAAAGTGAGAAAAGGTCAAGCATTGTTCACTCTCGACCAAGTGCAATATCAAGCAGCTGTAGATCAAGCACAAGCAGCTGTAAAGGTTGCTGAAACTGCTGTAGCAACTGCACAACTCACTACCAACAACAAAAAATCTCTCTATGAGAAGAATATCATTAGCGAATATGAATACAAACTCTCGGAAAATTCTCTTGCACAAGCCGAGGCTCAATTGGCACAAGCAAAAGCAAATCTTGTAAATGCTCGCAAAAACTTATCATATACAGTGGTTACAGCTCCAAGCAATGGTGTTGTGGGTGCAATTCCTAATCGTGTAGGCGCTCTCGCATCTCCATCAATGGCACAACCATTAACAACAGTGAGCGACAACAGTCAAGTGTATGCTTATTTTTCACTTAACGAAAAGGATATCCTCAACTTGACCAACAATGGCGCACTATCGCTTGATGAGGCTATCGCAGCAATGCCAGCCGTAAACCTTCGCCTTGCTGATGGCACAGTGTATGGTGTAGAGGGAAAAGTTGCAACAGTGTCGGGTGTTATTGACCAATCAACAGGTTCGGCATCGGTGAGAGCATTATTTGACAATCCTGCGGGAATGCTTCGCAGTGGTGGCACTGGCGCAGTGATTTTCCCATACGTAGAAAATGATGTGATTATCATTCCTCAAAAGGCTACTTACGAAATCCAAGATAAGAAATATGTATATCTTGTAAATGATTCAAACAAAACAGAGAGCAAGGCAATCGAGGTGTTTGAAATCAATGATGGTCAAGAATATATCGTAACAAATGGGCTTAAATCAGGCGACAAAATCGTTATTGAAGGTGTAGGAACAACTGTTAAAGATAATCTCACTATCAAACCAGTTGATAAAACTTCAACAAAATAATCAAACCCCAATTTATTAGTTATCAATAATTAATTGCTTATGAAACTTGATAATTTTATTAATCGTCCGGTACTTTCGACGGTTATCTCAATATTTATCGTGTTATTGGGGTTGATTGGGTTGTTTGCCCTCCCTGTAACACAATTCCCCGATATTGCACCACCCACAATTTCGGTGCAAACAACTTATACTGGGGCAAATGCACAGGCTGTGCTTAACTCGGTAGTAGCACCTCTTGAAGAACAAATCAATGGTGCTCAAAATATGACTTACATGACCTCAACAGCAACCAACACAGGTAATGCTACAATCACCGTGTATTTTGAGCAAGGTTATGACCCCGACATGGCAGCCATTGATGTTCAAAACCGTGTAGCAAAGGCACAAGGGTTGCTTCCTGCCGAGGTAACAAAAGTGGGTGTGATTACTCAAAAACGCCAAACATCAATGTTGATGGCTGTGAGTGTATATGCCGAAGATAGTACCCTCTCAACCGAATTTGTAGAAAACTACCTAAAAATCAACATCATTCCACAAATACAACGTGTAAGTGGTGTGGGTGATGCAATGGTGCTTGGCGCCGACTACTCAATGCGTATATGGCTCAAACCCGATATAATGGCACAATATGGGTTGATGCCTTCGGATATATCAGCAGTCCTTGCTGAACAAAACATTGAGGCTGCACCTGGTCAATTTGGTGAATGGGGCAAGCAAAGTTTCCAATATATTATGAAATATAAAGGTCGCTTGGTTACTCCTGAAGAATTTGAAGAGATTGTAGTTAAGGCAACTCCCGACGGGGAAGTTCTCTATTTGAAAGATGTAGCAGATGTGGAATTGGGCCGAGTATCTTATGGATTTGAAAGTAAGGTAAATGGCAAAACTGCTGCAACAGCGATGATTTTCCAAACTCCAGGTTCGAATGCGACAGAAATCATCAAGAATATTCTTGCAATGCTCGAAGATGCCAAGAAAGACCTTCCAAAGGGGTTGGCTATTGAGGTGCCAATGAATACTAATGAGTTTCTTGAAGCGTCAATCCACGAGGTGTTAAAGACATTGCTCGAAGCGTTTGTGCTTGTGTTTATCGTAGTATATATCTTCCTTCAAGATATTCGTTCAACAATTATTCCTGCTATCGCCATTCCTGTAGCATTGATTGGTACATTCTTTGTAATGAATCTCATTGGATTCTCAATCAACTTGATTACCCTTTCAGCACTCGTACTGGCGATTGCGATTGTGGTCGATGATGCGATTGTGGTCGTCGAGGCTGTGCATGCTAAACTCGACGTAGGTTACAAATCGGCTCGTCGTGCTTCAATCGACGCCATGGGCGAAATTGCAGGAGCGTTGATATCAATTACACTTGTAATGATGCTCGTGTTTATTCCAGTATCGTTCATGCCTGGCACAAGTGGTGTATTCTACAAGCAATTTGGTATCACAATGGCAATCTCTATTGCATTCTCGGCAGTAAACGCGTTGACATTGTCGCCAGCACTTTGTGCAATCTTCCTCAAGCCACACGAAGAGCATGAAGGGGAAAAGAAGAGTGTAGTGAAACGCTTCCACACAGCATTTAATGCTGCCTACGATGCAATGCTTGAAAAATACAAAGGTGTAACAAAATTCTTTATCAAAGCAAAGAAACTATCACTCCTCATTGTGATTATAGCTATTGCAGCGCTTGTGTGGTTGATGGGTTCAACACCAACAGCCCTCGTTCCCGATGAAGACACAGGTACTATCTTTGCGGTAGTTGACATGCCTCCTGCAACATCACAAGAGCGCACAGGAGAGGTGCTTGACCAAGTAGATCAAATTCTCGCACAAGTGCCAGCAATCCAAACTCGTGTGATGGTAAACGGATATAGTTTCGTTGCAGGTCAAGGTGCTACCTATGGTGCATTTATCATCAAATTAAAAAATTGGGAAGAGCGTAGCGAAGATGAACGTAGCGACAAAATCGTTCAACAACTCTATGGAATGACTGGGCAAAAAATCAAAGATGGCCGTGTGATGTTCTTTGCCCCACCAATGATTTCGGGTTACTCAGTAACCAATGGTTTTGACTTGAAACTTCAAGATAAGACAGGTGGTGACATCAATAAATTCCATGGTATTGCAATGAATTTCCTTGCTGAGTTGAACAAATGTCCCGAAATTCAAATGGCATATACCACATTCAACCCCTCGTTCCCTCAATACTTAGTGGATATTGATGTGGCTAAAGCAAAACAAGCAGGATTGAGCCCTCAAACAATACTCTCTACATTGCAAGGCTACTATGGAGGTATGTATGTGTCAAACTTCAACCGTTTCGGTAAACTTTATCGTGTGATGATGCAAGCAACACCCGATTCACGCGTATCGCCCGAAACACTTAATAGCATCAAAGTGCGCAATGGCGCAGAAATGGCACCAATCAGCAATTTTGTGTCACTTAAGCGTGTTTATGGCCCCGACTTGTTGACACGTTTCAATATGTTTACAGCAATTTCGGTATCGGGAACTCCAGCACCAGGATATTCATCGGGTGATGCAATCAAAGCAATCGAACGTACAGCCGAAAAATACCTTCCACAAGGATATGGCTATGAATATGCTGGTATGACTCGCGAAGAGCAATCATCATCGGGCAGTGCAACAGCGATTATCTTCGGGTTATGTTTCTTATTTGTGTACCTATTGTTGAGTGCACAATATGAAAGTTATATCTTGCCATTGGCTGTAATACTCTCAATACCATTTGGCTTGATGGGTACATTTATCTTTGCCAAAGTGGGAGATATAACCAATAACGTATATCTGCAAATCGCATTAATTATGCTTATCGGCTTGTTGGCAAAGAATGCCATCTTGATTGTAGAGTTTGCCGTAGAGCGTCGCCGCACAGGTATGAGCATCGCAAATGCTGCAGTAGCAGGTGCAGCCGCACGTTTGCGTCCAATCTTAATGACCTCATTGGCATTGATTATCGGTTTGATGCCAATGATGTTTGCAACAGGTGTAGGCGCAAATGGTAATAATGCCCTTGGAGCTGGTTCGATTGGCGGTATGTTGATAGGTATGATACTCCAAGTATTTATCGTGCCATCACTATTTGTAATCTTCCAATCAATTCAAGAAAAATTCACTCCAATCAAGTGGAAAGATACCGACAACCAAGGAGTAGAATCGGAATTGGAACAATATTCACGCAACTAAAAACTGTTACGACTATGACAAATAAGATTAAATATATTGCAACCATAACTCTCAGCATCGCGATGCTGAGCAGTTGTGGCATATATAAAAAATATGAAACCCCTCAAGATGGTAGCGCGCTCGTAGCAGAGTATGCAAAGGTGCAGGAGGAGGCTATTGACACAACTGCATTTGGCAATCTACGATGGGACGAGGTATTTACCGACCCTGTGCTCGTTGACTTGATAAACCAAGCACTCGAGAATAATGTAAATCTCCAAAATGCTAAACTCAATGTAGATATCGCACAAGCACAACTCAAAGGGGCTAAGTTGAGTTATCTGCCTTCGGTGGCATTGGCTCCTGGAGGAAATTATTCTTCATTTGCAGGGAGTGATTTCATTGGCACTTACCAAATTCCATTGGCTGTGAGTTGGGAGATTGACATCTTTGGGAAGTTGCTCAACAACAAGCGTAGCGCAGAGGTAACTGTGGAGCAAACAAAGGCTTATAATCAGGCTGTGCGCTCACAAATCATTGGTGGCGTTGCCAACTGCTACTATGCAATTGCGACAATTCAACGCCAAATTGAGTTGTACAAAGAGACTGCTCGTATATGGGCTGAAAGCATTGAGGTGATGAAAAATCTCAAACTCGATGGTCGTCTCAACGAGGCTGCAATCGTGCAAAGCACTGCAAGTTACTATAATTTGTTGGCAACAATCACTGACCTTGAGGTGTCGCTCAACGAAACCAACAACACCATGTCATTATTGCTCAATGTGTTACCACAAAAATGGAGCATCTCATCACAGGCTGTAATGGCAATTCCCAATATAGTGAGAGCAGGTGTGCCTATGGCTGAATTGGCAGCACGTCCCGATGTACGTGCGTCGGAAATGGAACTAGCGAAGGCATTCTATGCAACAAATCTTGCTCGTGCTGCATTCTACCCCAATTTAACAATCTCGGCAAATGGTGGTTTCACAAATTCGGCTGGTTCGGTAATCGTTAATCCTGGTGATTGGTTTATTCAACTTGCAGGCCAGTTGACAGCACCCCTATTCTCTCGTGGCAAAAACATTGCAACTCTTGAGGCATCAAAGGCTGCTCAAAAACAAGCGATGAACAACTTTGAATACTCACTACTCAACGCAAGTGCAGAGGTGAGTGATGCAATGATGGTGTGCCAAAAGAGCGATGAAAAGGTAAATCTCTTGAATAAGCAGATTGAAAATCTTGAAAAGTCGGTAGAATATACTCAAGAGTTGTTGACCTTAGGAACATCAACCTATCTTGAAGTGCTCACAGCTCAACAAAATTTATTAGCAGCACAAATGTCGCAATTGGCATGCGAGCACACTAAAACTCAAGCGATTATTAATCTCTATCAATCACTCGGTGGTGGTAGATAAGTATTTTTATAACACCTTAAATTTAGAAAATTATGATAAGCCCATTAGCACATGTTGACCCATCGGCAAAGATTGGCGAAAATGTAATAATACACCCATTTGCTTATATTGACCAAAATGTTGAAATAGGCAATGGTTGCGAAATTATGCCCTATACAAGTATCATTCGTGGCACTCGCATGGGACGCAATATTAAAGTATATCAAGGTACAATTGTTGGAGCTGATCCTCAAGATTTTCGTTGGAAAGGTGACGACACCTATTGCTATATAGGGGATAACACCGTGATACGCGAACATGTAATCATCAATCGTGGCATCTATTCTACTGGTGGCACTCGCATTGGTAGCGACTGCTTCATAATGGCTGAATCGCACATTGGACATGACACTGTAATTAAGGGGAAATGTGTTGTAGGAAATAGTGTGTTGATTGCAGGAGATGCCGAAGTAGATGAATGTACTATACTTTCAAGTTGCTCAATTCTTCACGAAAAGAGCAAGGTGGGGCGTTGGGTATTAATTAAAGGGGGCTGTCGCATCAGTGGTAATGTTCCTCCGTTCACCATCTTTGCACACAATCCAGTAAGTTACTTTGGTATCAATGCAGTGGTGATGCGCAAACATGGCTACACCGAAGAACAAATTGATGATGTAGCAAAATGTTATCGCCATGTATATCAAAGTGGCACATCGGTGTTTAATGCTGTACGTCGCATCGAAGCTGATGTTCCCGAGAGCGAAGTGCGTCAAGAGGTAGTTGATTTCATCAAGAACAACGACATGAAAATTGTAGCCCTTCCCATTAGCACTATTGATTGATAAAAAAGTTTTTTCAAAAGCAACAGCAATCCCAAAGGGATTATTTAGTCGTAGCCGGGTTTAGCCCCTAAGGGGATAAGCCCGGTATTGTATTTGAACGGATTAGTTTCTGAAAGAAACATTAATCAGTGCAAATAATGTATCTTTCAGATACAATTTCAATGCTTCTCCCGCCCGGGCATTGCCTCTACGAGCCAATATCTGGCTACGCAAAAAAGCATTACCTTCGGCAATGCCATCTGCCTCCAGTATATAGAAGTTTGTAAATTGAAAAAAGGAATCTCAACTGCGTAAATTCAGCGATTGAGACTCCATTTTATATCATTTTATTTTTATCGGACAGCAATAGCTTTGATTACATATTCGCGTCTTTACAGACGCTGTATGTGTGGTGATTTCTCCTCCGAGGGTTTCGCTTTGCTCAACCCCCGGTTATTCATATCGCTTCGCTCTCACGTGCTTCGCACGATGCATCTTTGCTATCTAATCTTTAGACTTTCCTTTTTGCTCTAGCTTCTCTCATTTATTGAATTGCCCATGCCTCGGTCAAGCCTCGGCGAGCTAAAGGTTCATATCGCTTCGCTCTCACGTGCTTCGCTCTCACGTGCTTCGCACTCATTTGCTCTTGAAAAAAGGTTTAACGGATAGTAATAAATTAGGACAATCGTCTTTATCTCTCTAAAAAACATTAATTTGAACAATTAAAATAAAAAATGTGACGAAACTCTTTGTTATAAGAAAAAAGCAAACTATATTTGTAAACAGATTTGTTGACATACATATACAATAATGAATTATAACATAGGAGAATATATAGGTAATTTAATACTCAACGCAGGAATAACACAAGCTAAATTGGCTCGCGATATCAATGTACCTCGCCAATTGTTGAGTTGTGTTATTAGTGGCAAACGAGAGATGTCACTTCAACTCGCAATAAAGTTGGAGTCGTACTTTTCATTACCAGATGGCGAACTGTTAAAGATGCAAACAATGCAGGCTATCAAAAAGCACAAACAATCAATTCGTAATCATATTTGCGAGCAATTAACTGCAAAAAATGCATTTTGGTCATATAATGTAAAATCGTTTGACACAATTCCCGATGAAGAGTTGATTGAAAAATGTTTTACTACATTAGATATTGATGACATAAACTTAATGTTTGAGTTATATCCTCGAAAACAAATTCAGCAAGTATGGCGAAAACGAATGGCAATACAAGGTGAATATATGCAACGACTAAATATTCTGATTGCAATGTATTATTTTGACATCAAAGAGCCTGAAAAATATTTGGCAAAAGTCGAAAAGCAACATATAAATAACTTATTAAAAATTGCATCAAATGCGTCAGGGATTAACTACTAATATCGATGCCATTATTGAAAGTGTGGCACAATTAGATTGCATTAAGCCATATATATTGTGTGGGGGGACTGCCCTAGCAATGCAAATAGGACATCGTAAAAGCGAGGACTTAGACTTTATGATGTGGCGTATATCAAAAAACGATAAACCAGAGGTAAAATGGAATGAAATTGAGAAAGAACTCTCCCAAAAAATCGGAGAAATTGAGAACTTTAATATGCTCGGTTTTGATCAAGTTGAATTTCTCGTTAAAGGGGTGAAATTTTCCTTTTTTGTAAGTGATAATCATTCTCCTATATCTTCAGCTATTGATTATCTCGGTAACATTAGATTAGCAGACATTGAGGCTATTATGGCTATGAAAATGGAGGTAATGTTACGTCGAATGAAATTTCGTGATTATTATGATATATATAGCATCATTAAAGAGGGGCACTCGATTCATAATGGAATAAAAAAAGCATTATCATATTCTCGTCACCGACTTTCTTCAAAAAACATCATAGCAATGTTACTTGGTGGTCAATTTGTTCCCGATGAGAACTTTGCAACATTAGAACCAAAGTACAATGCAACCAAAGAACAAATGCGCGAATATATTCTGCAAAAGTTAAAAGAGTAGTTCTATTTAGACAGAAATAATTTGTAACTTTGTAATATGATTTTACAACGGCTCTCGATAGATAATTTTAAGAATATCGCACAGGCGCGATTGGAGTTTTCACCTAAGGCTAATTGTCTTTTGGGCAATAATGGCATGGGTAAAAGCAATCTGCTTGATGCTATATATTATTTGAGTTTTTGTAAAAGTTTTAATGGCGTAAATGATGCAATGCTGATAAAACGCGATGAGGATTTCTGCATCGTGAATGCGTCATACCTACGTCGCAATGCCGAAGATGAGTTAGTGCTTGGCATGAGTCGCAATAAACGAAAATCGCTCAAACGCAAGGGGAAAGAATACCAACGATTGAGTCAACACATAGGGTTATTCCCTCTTGTAATTATTGCGCCTAATGACATTGACCTTATTAGAGGTAATAGCGATGAGCGTCGCCGTTTTATTGATATGATTATATCACAAAGCGACCATAATTATCTCGACCAGTTGATAAGATATAATAAGTCGCTCGACCAACGCAACAAATTGTTGCGTGATGGTTGTGTGGATCATAATCTATATATGGCTATCGAGTTTGCAATGTCGATGAGTGCCGAATATATCAATCGTCAACGTAAAATGTGGCTTGATAGACTGTCGGAGATTTTCAATCGCTACTACAATGCGATTGCAGGCGATGGCGAACAGGTGGAATTGATATATCAAAGTCAACTCAATGAGGCTGATGCTACGCTCGAAAAACTATTTGACGGTTGTCGCCGACATGACGAGATTGTGCGCCATACATCGGTGGGTGTTCATCGCGACGATATCGAGATGAATGTGTCGGGTATGCCTGTGAGAAAGACTGGCTCACAAGGTCAATGCAAGACATTTACGATTGCTCTGCGATTGGCACAATATGAGTTGTTGAGCGAGGCTACATCTCTCAAACCATTGCTATTGCTTGACGATATTTTTGATAAACTTGACGCTACTCGCGTGGAACGTATAATGGAGATTGTGATGTGTGACACATTTGGTCAGATTTTTATTACCGACACTAATCGCACTCATCTCGACAATATTATAGCACGCACCTCGGGCGATTATCGTATATGGGAGGTGTCGGGCGGTACTTTTACACCTCTTAATTCAATTCAGTAATGAAACGCACCGAAGCAAAATGCATTAAAGATATCATTGACGCTGCCATAAATGAGAGTGGCATGGAGTCAACTTTTGATGAACAAAAGTTGTGTTACCTATGGCCTGAAGTGGTGGGGCAAAGCATAAATCGATACACAACTCGCCGATATGTGGAGAATGGCGTATTGCATGTGTATCTCTCGTCGGCTGCGCTCAAGAATGAGTTGCAGTTTCACAGAGGTCGCCTCGTGGAATCTCTCAATAAAATGGCAGGGAGCAATGTTATAACAAATATCGTAATCCATTAACAACAATGAACCCAATAGAATATCCTGCATCACAAAATCCACGTGTGCCAGAGGCTTCACAACCCTATCGCCACATCACTCCTGTGCAACTAAGATTTAACGACATTGATATGCTCGGGCATATCAACAACAATGCGTATCTTGAGTTTATGGACTTGGGCAAAACATCGTATTTTAACACGGTGAAGCCCGAGTTGGTGAATTGGAAAAATATCAATGCTGTTATCGTAAATATCAACTGCGATTTCTTCTCGCCAGGATATATCAAGGAGAGTCTTGCCGTGCTCACAACGGTAACCTCTATCTCACAACGTAGCCTTAAGATGGAGCAACGCATTATCAATGTAGAAACTGGCGATGTGAAGTGTATCGGTCGCACAGTCATGGCAGGTTTTGACCCCAAAACGGCACAAGGCGCACCCATCGACCCTGAATGGGTAAAGGCAATATGCAAGCATGAAGAGAAAGAACTTTTTGTAATGCATAACGCATAATTCATAATAAGGTATTATAGTAACTATAGTGGCTATAGTGCCTATAGGCTATATTTCCCAAGGATAATACATAGTTAATGCGAAATGTGGAGTTTCTTTTAGACAGAATGACAGAAGAGACATAAGGCTGGCGCAGTGGAATCTTTTTTAATGCATTATGGGGTGTTTTTAAAAATAATCAAGTTGGGGGTGTGGAATACTCGCAAAAAGCAGTAACTTTGTAGGAGATTACTGATTATATCAACTATTGCTGACTGGAGAATGAAATCGTCGCTCGATACTCTTTTTATAAAGGTTACAAACTCGCATTCGCTCAATCAACTTGTAGCGTTTAAGGCGGGGTCGTCGATTTTTGCTCTACGCCATGGGTTGGCTAATGCTCCTTTGTTGACAGTTATTGACACGCTGAGGGTGGTAACCACTCAAATGATTAGCGAGAATAATATCAGTAAGGCTTTAGCGCATTTACAATGGCTTGACACGATGTTTACACGTCTTGATAATGATAATGTTGCCGATGTGCATATCGCAATAAAACTCACTCGAGTGGCTGCGCTTATTGAAGACGAAAAGGTAAATGTGGCAATGGGCATTGCTGCCGATGCGCTGTCGATGCTTGTGCAAAATTCGCGTCGCAAAGATGAGGGGTATATGAGCCTATTGGCAATTTCGCTCTACGACCTTGCCTTGATTCATTGCGAAACAAAGGAGTATAAACAGGCCGAACGCGAGATATTGAAGTCGGTGAAGTTGCTTGAACGATTGGTAAAAATCAATCCAGAGCGATATAGCACGGCGCAACTTACGGCTCTTAATGCGTCAACAAGCATATACCGTTCACGTGTGGACCAAGCCAATCTGCTTGCCACCTACGAGGTTGAAACATCTACCTATCTTGCCGAAGTGAACAATGGCATTGTGGAGGCAACGACTCGATTAATCACCTCGTTGCAAAACGTAGGCGATACGCTTTCACAAATGAATCGATATCGCGAGGCTATTCATTTCTATACCCGCGCACTTAAGTATCTCACTCGCATTGAGGGTGAATTTACATTGCAACAACTACGTCTCTCAATCGCACTGGGTGAAGCGTTGGTACAGACAAAAAATACTCGCGACAAGGGGGTGCATCTGCTCAACACAATGCTCCACAAAGCAACTAAACTCGAGGCTACTGACGAGCATAAACAGATAGTGGAGATACTCCTAAATGCCAAAAACAACAGCCTTGACATACTGGGGTTGTGGCACAAAATGTTCCCAAAGTAAATAATTAAAAACTACTCATAAAATAACTCATTTTTTATGGCAACAAGTCTTTCACACAGCGCTCCTCAAGGAGCTATTCCCAAAGTAGAAAATATGCGAGTGGCTATCGTGGCTGCCGAATGGAATGCGCATATCACTGGCGCGCTCACCGATGGCGCTCTATCGGTGTTCAAGTCGCAAGGGTTTGCCGATGAAGATGTTGATGTATATCATGTGCCTGGCGCAGTAGAGCTTACATTTGCTGCATCGCAATTAATCGAATCGTCGCTCTACGATGCAATCATCGTGTTTGGGTGTGTGATTCGTGGTGGCACTCCACACTTTGACTATGTGTGTCAAAGTGTAACTCAAGGTATTACATCGCTTAATGCCGATTGTGACATTCCTGTGATTTTTGGAGTGTTAACTGTTGATTGCGAGCAAGATGCGCTCGACCGTTGTGGAGGAAAATTAGGCAATAAAGGGTCGGAGGCTGCCGAAGCAGCAATTAAAATGCACGATTTCGCTTGCACGGTTAAGAATCTTTGATTATCTTTGCAGGCGCTTAGGGCGAATACCAGAGTGGCCAAATGGGGCAGACTGTAAATCTGCTGGTTTATACCTTCGGTGGTTCGAATCCATCTTCGCCCACAAATATAATGTTGCGGAAGTAGCTCAGTCGATAGAGCATCAGCCTTCCAAGCTGAGGGTCGCGGGTTTGAGCCCCGTCTTCCGCTCAAAGAAAAGCCTTGACGATTGTGTCGAGGCTTTTTTGTTGTTTATGGGTTCTATGGAAGTAAGTGTCCCCTAATAATCTTAACGCATCTAACAGTGACTAAAAACAATATAACAGCCATAAAATCGTTTATATTTATGATAAAATATGGTTTTAGCAATGAATAGATTAAAGACAATATTTACGATATGTGGATTGTTGATGGTAATGGGATTGTCGTCGTGTATTGAGGATGGCATATCAACCAATGTCAATGATCAACCTACGTTTTCGACCGATACCCTCGATTTGGGACCAATTTTCACTGAAGCGGGCACTCCTACCCATTCGTTTACTGTATATAATCGCCATGATAAGGGGATAAATATCAGTTCGATAAAGATGCGTGATGACGCCGACGGAATGTTTCGACTCAATGTTGATGGTGTAGCTGGTGAAGACTTCCAAAATGTTGAAATCAGAGCAAATGACTCGATATATGTGTTTGTGGAAGCAACACTCAAAGCCAATGGTAGCGATGCCCCTATTGAGGTGAAACGTCACCTCGACTTTGTGGTGCAGGGAGTGACCTCAACTGTTGTAATTACAGCCGAAGGGCAAGATGTAGAGCGCAAGCATGGTGTGATAATTGATACTGATACACGTTTTACGGCTAACAAACCTTATCAAATTTTTGATTCACTCGTGGTGAAAGAGGGGGTTACGCTTACACTCGATCCAGGAGTTACGCTCTATTTTCACAACAATGCCACATTGCGCGTAGAGGGAACACTTGTGAGCAACGGCACTGTGGAACAACCAGTGAATATGACTGGTGATAGAATTGACAATGTGGTAAACGACCTTTCATTTGACCTTATGGCTGGTCAATGGGCTGGCGTGGAATTTACCCCTACAAGTCGCAACAATTATCTCACTCAAACCTCGATACGCAACACTGTGTGGGGTGTGTTTGTTGACTCAGTGGGTGCGCAAGAGAATCCTGCGTTAACGCTTATCAATTGCCAGTTGCGCAACTCGCAAGAGTATGCTTTGGCATCAATCTATAGCGATGTGAAGGCTGTAGGTTGCGAGATTGCCGATGCCGCGGCAGGAGTGGTATTTTTGCGTGGTGGGAACCATGTATTTAATCACTGTACGTTTGCCAATTATTACTTATTCTCAGCTTTTGGGGGTGCAGCAATACAACTTGACCACCTCAATGAGGAGTTTGATGACTTATCGGGATTGCCATATATGACTGCTGATTTTACCAACTCTATTATATATGGTCTTGGCACAGAAATTTCGCATGGCGATCTTATAGGAACTGGCGTTACGCTACGCTACTGTCTATTGAAGTCGGAGGGTGTAGATGATGAGAATTTTATATGCTGTCTATGGGGACAAGATCCGCTCTACTATACTGTGCGCAATGAATATATCTTTGACTATCGTGTTAAGAATGAATCGCCTGCAATAGCTGCAGGAAGCCCCGACTTTATGCTACCAGAGGCGGCGTTTGACCGATATGGGCTGCCTCGTGGCACTCAACCCGACTTAGGAGCGTATGTGTATGTTCTAGCCGAAGAAGAAGAGGAAATTGAAAATTGAGATTTGATAACTTGAGTATGCTTCAGTTTTTTTGACAGAATGACAGAAGAAACATAAGGCTGACGCAGGCATAATTATAGTGTAAACTTTTAATTTTTAAGATATGAAAATAGGAATTATCGTGGCGATGGGTAAGGAGTTGAAACTCTTATTGCCTTTAATTGACAACCACTCAACAATAACAATCAATGACATCGTTTTTCACACAGGAAAGATTCACAATCACGAGGTTACTGCTATGCAATGTGGCATTGGCAAGGTTAACGCTGCTATAGGTACGCTCACAATGATTGAGAATTTCCACCCCGACTTGATTATCAATACCGGCGTGGCTGGTGGCGCTGGTGGTGGCGCTGGCATTCTTGATGTAGTGATAGGTGAACGCATTGCTTATCATGATGTGTGGTGTGGTCCTGGCACTGAATGGGGCGATGCAGCAGGTTGTCCTCGCTATTTCACAAGTGTACCAGAATTAGTTGCTCTCCCCTGCCTTGAAGATGAAAAGGTGAAGCGTGGTCTTATATGCTCGGGCGACATTTTTGTATCGAAAGTTGAAGAGGTGGAACGCATCAAATCAATTCACCCCGATGTGATGGCAGTGGATATGGAATCGGCATCGATTGCGCAAGTGTGCTACTTGAAGAATGTGATGTTTTTCTGCATGCGCGTGATTAGCGACACCCCAGGAGGAGAGGATAACATCGCTCAATATGAAAATTTCTGGGACGATGCACCTCAACACACCTTTGAAAAGTTGACACAATTGTTATCAAGTTTCTAAACACAACGATATGGAAAAAATCGCAAGTTTTACTATAAATCACCTCATAATGAAACGTGGCATCTTTGTGTCGCGCAAGGATACAACTACCTCGGGCGATGTGATTACAACATTTGACATTCGCATGACCGAACCAAATCGCGAGCCTGCGGTAGATGGTGCTGCATTGCACACTATCGAACACCTTGCCGCAACTTTCCTACGCAATCATGCTGAATGGAAGGAGCGCATTATCTATTGGGGTCCGATGGGTTGTCGCACTGGGAATTATCTACTCGTAAATGGTGATTACTCTTCGAGTGACATTGCAGAGTTGATGCGTGAGACCTTTGCGTTTATTGCTTCGTTTGAGGGGGAAATCCCTGGCGCAACTGCTCGCGACTGCGGAAATTACACCTACAACGACCTCGACTTGGCTCGCAAAGAGGCAAAACGATATCTCGATGAGGTGTTGAATAATCTCAAAGAGGAAAACCTCAACTATCCACAATAACACCCCACCGTGAAAGATATAAAAGCCATAAAGGGTAAGTTTTATATCCAGCGACTTATTGAGGAGGGGGAACATGAACATCAAGATTTTAAGTTTTCTATCTCAGACGCTCGCAAGATAGCCCGTAGCGTGTCGGCATTTGCCAACAACGATGGGGGCCGATTGCTTGTAGGAGTGAAAGATAATGGTAATATCGCTGGGGTGCGCAATGAGGAGGATATCTATGTAATAGAACAGGCTGCAGCGATGTATTGCCGACCAGCGCAAAAGGTTGAGTTCACTGCATTCAAAACCGAGGGGGGAGCTGTGGTAATTCGTGCTGAGATTGCGCGTGCTATGCATCGACCAGTGCAAGCACAAGAACCCGACGGCACATGGCGTAGTTACTACCGAGTGAAAGATGAAAATATCGTTGCGCCCGACCTCATGGTGCGTGCATGGCGCAAAAAAGAGTCGCAAAAAGGGGCATTACTTTCATTTTCTGATGCCGAAAGTGGACTTATTTCACTCCTTGAGGAAAATAAGAAGGTAACTATCGAAGAGTTTATGAAAGCTGCACGCATTTCGCGCCACACAGCCGAGGATATCATTGTAAAACTTTATGCTGTGGGTATGATTGATTTCACTTACACAGGGAATGGGTTTAAGATAATGCGGAATTAGGAATGCGGAGTGAGGAGTGATTTTAATGCAGATGCATAATTAATGCCGAGTGTGGTATTTTTTAAGAAACATAAGGCTGAGACACGGCACGCCGTGTCCCTACAAAGCGAAATAACAAAAGCGAGCGTTGTTGAACGGCTCGCCTTTATTATACTCTTATTTTGGTATTTCCTATTTCATTTTTTCAACCAATGGGCGGAGGTATGGGAGAAGTTTTGCGGCGTAATATTTGAATCCGAGGTCGGTGAGGTGAATGCCATCGACTGTGCCATCATCTTCTACTCCGTCGAGGTTTACGCAGTCAACATAATAGAGGTTGTTGGTGTTTTCGGCCATCAACTTTTCATAGTTGCGACGGAATGCAGCGTTTTTGCGAGGGAGATAATTGCCCATAGATTTGTCGTAACGAGCGTAAGGATAAATAGGACCTTCGACCATCACGATGGGGATATCGGGGCGCGCTTTGCGAATGATATTAACGAAGTCGTAGGTAAGAGTGTCGCACATCATTTCGGTGCAGTTGGGTATTGGGTCGAGAAGGAAAAGATCGGCATCGGCGATGTCGGCCATAGCGCGTGCCATGCAATAGTCCATCTTGCCCTCGCCACTGATGCCGATGTTGACGATTTCGCAGTTGAGTTCACGGCTCATGATGTTTGTTGCAGCCATGCCTGTGCGTGAAGCACATCCTCCTTGAAGAATGCTTGTGCCATAAGCGATGATTTTCTTTTTGTCGCTAATCAAGTCGGGGTTACCACAAGTGATTGTTGCAGCACTATCGACTGCGATATAAAGTTCTTCAACGCCATCATAAAGGGGTAGATATACCATATATTCTTGCATGCGAGGCTCTACATTTGACACATAAGTGCTTTTACACCATTTGAGCGAATCGGTATAAGGGCGATTGGTGTTGACATGACGCCACACAGAGTCGCCTTCGTGAATGTAAAGGTCGGTACCTTTCAAACCAGTGTCGGCCATGTGTTTCATGTGAGTATCCCACAAAAGGCGATATTTTACACCTACCGATGTAGAGTTGGTAGCGAAACGCACAGCGATACCCGAACTACATTGGCTACGTTCCCAAAGCACATCGCGCACACTGTCTTTGAGGAATGTAGGAAGACGGTCATATTCGCGAATAGTATTGGTCCACCCACGATTGATGATGCGAAGGTCTTTGGCATTGATATACTTAACAGGTTTTTCGTCGGCATAAGCCACCGAACCACACAATATTGCCGCTACGAGCAATATAAAAAGTCGATTGATTGTTTTCATTGGTTTATTAGTGTTTGTTATTGTTAATGCAAAGATAATAGTTTTATTGGTTTTTTAGTCTATATAATTTCTTCAATCACAATATTTAGTTAAATTTGTGATTGAAACTCTAATTCCTAAACAGATACCAAATGGAAAAGGCTATTGAATTTACTCCTGATTATATTTCAGAATTGAAAGATGGTGAAATCTTTGTGTTTGGGAGCAATCTTGCTGGACAACATGGTGGAGGCGCTGCACGATTGGCCTACAATCAGTTTGGCGCTGAATGGGGTGTGGGCGTAGGATTGACTGGACAAACATACGCTATACCCACAATGCATGGAGGTGTCGATGCTATTGCACCTTATGTTGATGAGTTTATCGAGTTTGCTCGCCAAAATAGCGATATGAAGTTCTATGTCACTCGCATAGGTTGTGGCATCGCTGGTTTTCGCGATGAGGAGATGGCGCCCCTATTTCGCGAGGCACTAAATGTGTCGAACATTGTGCTCCCCGAATCGTTTTATAACATACTAACCCAATAATTTTATATCATGAAAGCAAAAACTGCCCTAATTATCTCTACCCTTATAATGATTGCCGGAATTGCGTTGACCGTGGTGTATACTATGGATGTATTTACTTATATCATCATCGCACTGGGTGTGGCGTTTATCATTCCTTCGTTTATCAATATGGCAATGTCGACAACAAGCAATGCCAATGCTCCAGAGGGGAAAAGGTGAAAATTCAACGATTTTCGGGATTGATATCGAGTGTGGGTAGTGTGATTTTTGGTATCACAATGATTGGTTGGAGCGATTTATATGTGCCATTCTTGCCAATGATTTTTGCTATAATACTCATTCTTGGCGGATGTTTCCACCTGTGTGCTATGGGGTTGGCTTTCCGCCCACACCGTCTGCCAGCATGGCTCTATGTCATTCCCGTGGCGTTGCTTGGTATGGGATTCGCTATCATGTATGCCGACAAAGAGGTGTTGACTGCTCAATATATCGTGTTGATGTCGGGGATTGGGCTGATAATCTTTGCATTAAATGCATGGATTGAGTTATGGTTTATCTACAAATTTAATCGCGTACCTGTGAAAGCCACGCCTGTAGATGATGTTATCGAGGTAGAGGCAGTTGAGGAGAAGTAAATTCGCGTCTTTGCAGACGCTGAGTGGGTGGGTGATTCTCTCTCCGAGGGTTTCGCTTCGCTCAACCCCTGGTTATTGCCTCGGTCAAGCCTCGGCGAGCTAAAGGTTCATACGCTGCGCTTTCACGTGCTTTGCACGCACTTTGCTCTTGAAACACGTCCCTCATGATTAATCGCTGCGCTTTCCCGTGCTTCGCACGATGCTGAGGCAATGCTAATTTGAGAGAGTGATTTGTTTTTCGTAGTCGGGGCGGACGAGGAGTGTTGCTGTGGCGAAGCGTGATGTTGCCGATGAATTATACTTTAGATGATAACGGTCGGGGGCAAGGAAGTCGAGCACAAATGTTGCAGTATCAATGGGGTCATCAAGATTATTCCCTGGCACGATGCGCTCTTCGATAGTGATGTCATAACCGATAACTGTAATAGCCAATGATACTGCTCCCGAAGTAGATACCCCTTCTACTCCATGACGAAAAAGCACGACAGCTCCATCATCGCGCACAATTATGGATATTGACGGAGGAAGTGTTGGCAAATCGGTCCAAGCACGATTTGAGACATTTGATAATCCACCAGCTAATAGATATTGGCGCGCTTCTCCACGCGAAGATGGTCGGGCAAGATATGCCACGATAGCAGCAGCGACAACCGTTGCATATACATAAAACTCTACCGAACCGAGAATGTCTATCATGCAAAGAGTATTATAATGCTGCGCCGAGGGCGTCGATGAGGGCTGAGCTGATGGCCATGTAGATTACTACGCCAACGATGTCGTTGGTGATAGTAATAAAGGGTCCAGTAGCAAGGGCTGGGTCGATGTTAAATCGTTCGAGTGTCAATGGGACAAAGGTGCCAAATATAGATGCAAATATCACTACAGAGAACACCGATAATGCCACTGAAATGGGCACTGATATTGATGCGCTGTGGAAAATCACTGCGTATCCAAACACTACAAGTGCTATAATAAGTGCGTTGATTAATCCCACGCCCAACTCTTTTAAGATTTGCTTCCCTGAGTCTTTCAATTCAAGCGAGCCGTTGGCAAGACCTTGTACGATAATCGCTGATGATTGAATACCTACGTTACCCCCTGTGCCACAAATCAACGGAATGAATAGTGCCAACACTGGGTTGAAGTCTTCAAATAAACCAAGTAACCACGATGCGGCTAATCCACCAATAACGCCAATGAGCAACCATGGCATACGAGCACGAATTTGTGTGAATACGGAGTCATCGGTTTCTACGTCGGTCGAGAGACCTGATGCCAATTGGTAGTCGCGTTCGCTCGATTCACGCACTTGGTCCATAACGTCGTCGACAGTAATGCGTCCCACAAGACGTCCAATAGAGTCAACAACAGGCATTGCCACGAGGTCGTATTTTTCAAAGTCGCGTGCTACGTCTTCAATAGGAGCATCATCTTTAATCGACACTGGGTCAACCTCCATCACATGTTTGATTTTTGACACTGATGGATGTGTAATCATCGTTTTGAGTGGGAAGATACCTTTGAGTCGATTGTCATTGTCCACAACATAGATGTTATATAGCTCGTCAATCTCCTCGGCTTGCATGCGCATCTGCTTGATACACTCAGGCATACTCCACTCTTGGTTTACGACAATCATCTCCTTACCCATGATACCACCGGCGGTGTCTTCGTCGTATTTCAAGAGGTCGATGATGTCGCCCACTTGCTCAACGTCGTCGATGTGAGCAAGGATTTCTTCACGATCCTCTTCGTCAAGTTCTTGAATGATATCAACGGCATCGTCGGTGTCGAGGTGGTCGATGTGACTTGCAATCTCTTCGGCGGGCATGTCGCGCAACAATTTGCGGCGATCATCTTCGTCGAGTTGCATCAACACTTCAGCAGCGGTGTCTTCGTCGAGAAGGTCGTAAAGGAACTCGGCTTCTTTGAGGTTGAGATTTTGATAAAGCTCGGCAATGTCGGCAGGGTGTAGCCCTTCAAGTTCTTTGCGGGCTACTTCGATATTTTGATTGTGAATTACTTCGCTAATATGTTCGAGGTATTCGGGAGTATATTCTTTCATTGAGAAAGTGGGTGAACTGGTTAACAAATAATGTATTTCTCTCTTATTGGCGCAAAGAGGCAACGAGATTGGTGAGTGAGATAAATTCCTCAACGCTCAGTTGCTCGGGGCGACGCGTGAAAATTGGGTCGTCGGGAATCGTTGCCTCGGGCGGTAAAAGTCCACGCAGGGAGTTGCGCAAAGTTTTGCGACGCTGCCCAAACGATGTTTTCACAACCGTCTTAAACAGTCGCTCATCGCACCCTAAATCGGTTACATTATTACGACGCAACTTTACCACACCCGATTTCACCTTGGGGGGAGGGTTAAATACATGTTCGCTAACAGTAAACAAATACTCTACATCATACCAAGCTTGTAGTAACACGCTCAAAATGCCACGAGTTTTGGTGCCAGGAGGAGCCGCTAATCGTTCGGCCACCTCTTTTTGCAACATACCCGAGCAGCAAGTTACTTTGTCTTTATAATCAAGCACTTTGAAGAATATTTGTGAAGAAATATTATAGGGATAATTACCTATCACGCAAAAATCACCCCCATTATAAAGTTCATCAAGACGCATCTGCAAGAAGTCGCCCTCAATGATGCGTCCCTCTAAGTCGGGGAAGTTTTCATTAAGATATTCCACACTTTCGGTATCTATTTCAGCCACTTTCACATCGTGTCCGTTATCGAGGAGGAATCGCGTCAACACACCCATACCAGGACCGACCTCTAACACAGGCATTCCTTTATAATCGTCGAGCGTAGCCGCTATGCGCGCTGCGACACTCAAATCGGTCAAAAAGTGTTGACCAAGAGCCTTTTTGGGTTTTACTTGACGCATATATCTTAATTTTTTAATTTATCAATCTACAAAGATAGGGAAATTAATTTATAATGCATAATTCATAATGCATAATTAACTCGAACAAGTCTCGTTGAGCACTTCGTGGTTAGTAATTAATGCGGAGTGATTTTTTAGACAGAATGACAGAAGAAACATAAAGCTGACGCAGTGGAGACGCCGTGTTGCGGCAACTAATAAAAAACAAAAAAACGGCAATTCTGGTGGGTTACCGAAATTGCCGTTGCTATTGATTGAAGTTACTTTTTAACTACATTTTCATCATTATCTGAGCTACGCCGAGGGTGTTGACGATATAAACACCTTGAGGAAGGTCGTTGACAATGATTGTCACTCGTGATGCTTCAACATTGTTTATCTCTTTCACTAAATGTCCCGATGTAGAGAATATTTTCACAGTACCCATATCCATTGGAGCCTCTAATGTAAATGAAGATTGAACAGGGTTAGGATAAATCTTTACTCCACCACAAGCATTAGTGAGAACACCTTCAACGCCAGTAACTGTAGTAACATAAACGGCATAAACACCACTGTGGTTTTCTGATGAAATCATATTCATTCTTGTTTCACCTACATTGGTTTCCACCATAAGATTATAATACGAATCATCAAATGTAGCATCGTGTATAATTGTAGCGCCGTAGGTACTTTCAATAATAGGATAATCGGCAGTCATCAACACTTTAGTTGAGGTACTTTCACGGTCAGATAGGACATTAGTAAGATCCCTATTACCAGCCCACACATAGTGTACTTGCATTGGCAAAGTAAGCTCTTTTGCAGCCAACGCCGACCAGTTGGTATTCTTTGTGCCATCATAACCGATTCCTTGCATCACAAGGGGCTCTACTTGTTCATTAGAATTATCGGTATAATTTCCGGCCATTCCAAGAGTAGCATTAGTTTTTTCCACCCACTTGTTACTCAATACTTCTGGAGCATAATAAGGCACCCATGTGCTACTCAATTGTCCATCTGCATTAGTTACATAGTGTCCCACACAATTCATTTTTGTAACAGCATGAAATCCTACATAGTGATTTAAGTTACTATTAAAATTAGGCCAAGCCCATTGCGCTACAGCATCATAATATATAGGGAAATAACCACCATAGGGATCTTCATCACTTTTTTCAGCATTTGCATCCCAGTGTGTGGTTGTGCGTTTAAGCACTACAAATTGAGTACCAAAGTTAACACCCAAGTTAGGGAATATAGTTCCACTCTTCAAGCCTTCACTAAATACAATTGTAGATGAAGCAACATTCTCGCCAAACACCTTAGCTACAATATTATCATCATCCTTTCGAGTATATGTTACATCAATATGAGCGGTATAATTGTGATTTGTTGTTGCAGTGTTGTAGCCATACTTTGTGAGGTTGTCGTTTGTTGCTATTTGAGCATCATCGAGACCCATTTTAGTGTGAGTATCCCATGCTGTTCTTTCTACAGGCAAACCTACGATATCAAATATCACTTTTTTGCTATTAGAGTAATAAGTAGTGCCGGCTGTGGTATTTGATGGTTCTAATTCATATGCTATATAGTTTCTGCCTTCTATAGATTCCCTAAACATAATATTATATAGATATTTAATATTCCAATTTTCCATTACTTCATCAGTAACCAATAGTG
>JAFOYQ010000116.1 GCA_017424575.1 Muribaculaceae bacterium | reverse complement strand
ATTTCAGCCGAGATGCAGTTGGCATTAGGAGCAGCTGCTTGAGTAGAGAATTGAGCAGTGTGTGTAGCTAAAATCTTGTTGTTGGTAATATCTACAACTTGGAATCCATCAACATAGTTTGTGCCGATAGGTTCTACTGCATACAATGTTTCGTTGAGTGTAAAGAGTGTACCACCTTGTGTCTTGTTGATGCCATTGTTTGCATAAGCCACAAAACCAGTGCCATTGTGATAGTAGAAGTGATTATTAGCACGCACACGCACTGCTATTGCATCGCTACCCATATTGTTTTCCAATGGCACAACGATTGATTGAGCATCGGCTGTTAAAACGCCTATATCAATCTTCTTGTTTGATTTTTGTACACCATTGGCGATGTGGATTTTCGCTACCGATGTTGAAGTGTTGGGGAAGAGGAACATTACACCGCCCGAAGAACTCATTATATCGCCTACTATGCGACCTAAATATTGCATTTGATTTGTTGTCATACCATCGGGGAGTGTAACAGCAAGGTCTTGGAACGTTGTTTTGCCAGCAGGAAGAATCTTGAATGAAACTGCTGCATTAGTGTAAATTGTTGTTCCAACAACGATATTGCCAGCATCGTCGTGTGCAAGAGCTGTACCAGCAGCCGATGCTGCAACTTCTGTTTTTCCCGATTTAGTATAGTAGTAGAGCTTAGAATTTTTCCAGTCGTTTACATAAATTTTACCATCTTTACCTGATGCCCAACGAGATTCGGTATTAGCTGCAAGGATACCACTTGTAACTGCCCAGTCTTGTGTGAGTGTAGCACCTGTTACGATGAGTTTTTCGGTTGCAGTACCAGTGAGTGATACTGTCACATTGCTTGCACCAGTTGATGATGCTGTCAAAGTAGCTTTATGGCTTCCACCTACAGTTGGGTCGTAAGTAATTGTTACGCTACCACCAGTGCTTGAAAGTGAAGATGTGCTTAATTTGAATTGGTCAGCATCTGTGCCTGAAAGTGCAAGGTTAATGTTGCCAGTGAGCTTAGTACCTGTGAAAGTAATTGATTTTGTAGTAGGCGTGCCCACTTCGGCTGAAAGTGATGCCGATGTTGCGCTTGCGGTAATTGTTGGAGTTGTTGGCTTGATTTCTTCTACTGTGTTAGATGATGCAGTGCCATGGAGATAATATGCAATACCTTGTCCAGTTGACAATACCCATGCCTCAACACCACTTGTGCCGTTAACAGCTGCAATTACGTTACCTGTACAGTTGGTGTTTTGAATTGTTGAACTCAAACCTGCTGATGGATAATCACCACAATCGGTAGGTTTGCTCCATTCTGAATCTTTTTTGAGGAGTTTCATGCGACCACCAGTGTAGTTTTTAGCTTTTTGTTCTGCAGTTTGAGTATTCCAGTTTTCACCTTCCATAGTATTGAAAGTCATAGCAACGCCATATTCAGTACCTTTCCAAGTGAATGTTTGGAATGCAGTACCCCATGTTTCTTCTGAGTCAATGTAGTATTCTCTACTACCATCGCTCTTCAAGCGAGTAGTGTGGTTGTTTTTTCCATCAATCCAATAATAATTAGAGCCTGGATAAACACGAGTTGAGCCGCCTGTGTTAAGGATAGTTGAACCATCGGTAGTGGCATTTACAACAGTAGGAGTTGTTGCACAAGTTCCGTTAGTGATTGCGTAAGATACAATGCGAGTGGCATCAGATGCGTAGTGACCAAATGTGAGTTTACCGCTTGACCATGTGCCATAGAAACCGATATAGTCACCAATACGAGTTGCACCACCCCAATTGGTTGTGCTTAACAATACGCGAGGTGCAGAGTTATCGTTATCCCATACATATACTTTGAATTCGCCAGTAGTTGCAAGGTTACATGCTACGATTTTGCCATCACATGCTTTAACATCGCAAAGAGTAAGTGTACCACCTTCAATACCAGTTTTATCGAGGTTGCCAAGGTCGGCACCAGTTTGAGCATTTACAACTTTGATGTCGCTGTGGTTATATACGAGGTATAATTTACCTTTGTTGTAGGTCATATTGCGAACTTTGCCAGCATCCCAGCCAAATTTTGTGAGAGTGCCTTTTTGGTCAGATGCGTTCCATTTTTCGGTAAATGTGAGTGGAGCTACGCTTGCTGTACCTTTTAGTGATATGGTTTTCTTTAATGAACCCGATGTAATTGTTAAAGTTCCGCTATATGAACCTGATGCAGTTGGCGAAAATTTCACAGTTACAGATCCACCTGTTGCAGATAATGATTTAGATGAAATAGAGAATCCTGTGCCAGAAATTGAGGCTGTAGGTGTAGCTGTGAGATTTGAGCCTTTAACACTAACAGCATTGGTTGATGAAGATCCTTCCACGCATGAGAAATCCATTGATGTAGGACTTACAGTCATTGTTGGGTCAGGAGTAGATGACGATGATGATCCTGATGGGTCGTAAAGGTCGCTTTTGAGCAATACAAGGCGATCGTAAAATCCATAAAGGTGACCTTGTACCCATTTTTTGAAACCATCATTTGATTCGCTCTTAATAATGTTCCATTCAGTTTTGTTGTCAACAAAAAGCCCTTCGGTCAATACTGCGGGTACATTTGATGAACCCATAATAACTGTATAGTTTGCAGTTTTTACACCACGATTTGTTGGAGTAAATCCGCTAACGGTTTTGAAGTTGGCAATAAGTTGCGCTTGCACTTTGTTTGCGAGAAGAGAACTATTGCCTGATGTCCAATAGTAATATGTTTCAGTACCTTTTGCAGTAGTATTGAATGCATTAAGGTGGAGAGAACAGAAAATATAAGGGTCATACGATACAGATGAAGCTTTGCGTGATGAAAGCGAAACAAATGTATCGGTCGTACGAGTCATCTTGACTGTACCTCCACATTCGTTGACGATGCGATTTTTTAGAGCAGTACCACATCGTAATACTAATGTAGCTTCGTGTGGAGCCGATGGACCACTTGCGCCAGGGTCGCTACCGCCGTGGCCAGGGTCAATCATGATGTTATAGTTTGTCCATTTTGTTGCGGCCTCAGTAGGCATTGTTATTGCCGCAATAACAAATAATGCTATAATTGAAAATATCTTTTTCATAATGGTAGTTTTT
>JAFOYQ010000115.1 GCA_017424575.1 Muribaculaceae bacterium | reverse complement strand
GAAAAGAAAATCGCAGAGCTTTATGGTATTGGAGTACAAGTAGCTAATCCTGCTGATACTGAACTTTCTGATAACAACATCACTCTTGCTGCAGCGGGTAAGTAACTTTTATAAATAGCAATACATATATGGGAGTCATTTTAAGATTCCCATATATTAAATCTACTACAAATATGGCAGTTACAAAGAAAACAACAACTAAAAAGACTACTACTGCAAAACCTGCTACTAAAAAGACAACTGCAACTAAAACAACAGCAGCAAAAACTACTACTGCAAAGTCTTCAACTGAAATTACAGTCAACGGTAACAAAAAGATTGAAACCCTAAAAAAAGAATTCAACAAAAAGTTCCCCTATTTGCGTTTAGGAATATTTTATAGTTATGCGCGCCAACAAGTAGCTAAAGGAGAATCAATCACCGGTATTGATGGTTCAAAAACATTAGCGTCTGTTCGCCGAGCTGATTCAGGTGGCACAATTTCAATTTCAGGCAATAAAAAGATCAAAAGCCTCGAAAAAGAGTTTGATACAGTATTTGGGCTTTATTGCCAAGTGTGCTATACCGATGGGGATGGTCATAGATACTATACATCAGGCTCTGCCGATGAAAAAACGCTTGCTACATTTAACGCAGAATGCGAAAAAAACAAGTGCAAAAAAGGTGAATGGAAATAAACAACACTCACTAATCTAAAAAAGGAGTGAGCCGAAAATCCTTAATAGAGTAGGCACTACATTTTAAATCAATATAATTATGGGATCTTCAACAAGTTCAGTAAATGAGATTGAAAATGCAAAAAAAGATTTAGAGAATGCTCAAAACCACCTCAAAGCAATGAAAGAACAGCGTGCCTATGCAAAAAAAAATGGTACCTATGCTCGTCAACCCAAAAATAATCGTCGCTTAGATGGTCAAATTGGTACATGTTATGATGCCAACGTATGGAGCGCTGAAGAGTGGGTAAAAAAAGCCAAACAACGACTTGCAAACGCAAAAAAGAGAAAATAAAAGAAACTCTACATACAAAATTTATGCTAATTTTTTCTGACTCACTCATTGAATGGAAACCATATTGCAAAGGGCAGGTTTTGTGTGAGAATTTTAATATTGAAGAATGGCATAAAATCGTAACAGATGTTGATTCCGATAGGGATTGGCAACAATTCCTATCGGATTATTCTCATATAGTTAAATGCCATATTCTTTTTCGCAAAATTGATGATACTCCAATCGCATTTGCTTATACTATAAAAGAGGACGACAAAGGGAAAGTAGTTTCGTTTCATGGTGGAGGATGGGATAAATCAATAGCCAATACATTACTTTTTTATAGGGGCATGATTCTATTAGTAGAGGCTTTGTTAAACGATGGATTAAAGGTGCGGACTGCTTGTTTGAAAGGCAATACAATCGCTTACCGATTTATCAAAAGTGCAGGTTTTGTAAATCATCTTAACACAGATACATTCCACTACTTTTGGATTAATAAGAAAAGATTATATAATAGTAAAATTTATAAACGATTTAACGTATGTTGTTAGATATAGGGGCAATGATATTTCTTGCTGGATTGATATTAGTTATTCGAGCTACTATCAAAGATGCCGATAGTGGACAAAAGGCATTATGTGTGGTAATGATGGCTATAGGGGGTATACTAATGATTGTCGAGCACTACATCATTCAAGGCAATAGTTCATTTATAACTAACGCAATAATGTAACACATGGTTGTACTTTGCTTTATCATAAATTCACTCGCACCGATTGTAAATATATTAGGGTTGGTGGGATTTTTTATAGCACATCAAACAGGGTTTAATTCAATTCTCATATTTACGATAATCTCAGCTGTTATCGGGATTGTATTTGGTTTTTATGCCCATAGTTATGATATTGCACCACGATGGTTTTGGTCAAAATCAGCAAATAGTATTTTTGAATTTAGAGTAACTGCAGTATTAGGATATTGCTTGAGTTTTGCGGCATATCCAGGTGCTATTTATTTAGTAAAATATATTATTAATCACATAAATATAACCGACATACCCCTTTAATTTATGATGAGAATATTTAGATCAATTTCAACAATTGTCGTAATCGGCATTTGTTGTGTAGTATTTGATGCACCCGTCCACATATCCCTTATTATAATTGGATTAATGTGTATTTCTGGGTCGTATGAAACAACAAAATCAGGAGCTATTAATAAACGTTTTCCTATTCTTATTTCATTTCTATTGGTAGGGATAGCACTCGTTATTGCTGGTTTTTTAATTGGTGGCAGCAAAACGTAGATTTCTCTTTGACAATCATTTAATCTTATTTACTTATGGCTAAAAATAAAATAATAACCACAGCATTAAATATCCTTTGTTTCCGTAAAGGATATCGCGTACTTTCTTGCATTGTGTGGTTTGTCCTCTTCGTCCTCGTGATGATTCCTCTTGATAATTACAATCGTGCAGAGAATGCCGAATTGCGTGAAAAGTATGACTATCACAAACGTTGTGCTGAGGGCGATTTTGCCGCAGCACATGCTATTAAGGCTAAATATTATGCTGATTACACAAGCCTATTAGGCAAATGGCGTAGTGGAGTGTGGTGCGACCGCGAAGCTCGTCAATATCAAGAACGTTATCGTGCGGCATTGGCCTACATCTTTAGCCAAGAGTTGTCACATGTATATGCCACTGGTAGCGACAATCGTGATGAAAAATTAATTAGCCTACTCGTTGCAATTCCTTCCGAAGGAAGTCCTTTGACCGAAGGTGAGCATGGCAACAAGATATTTTATTCAAACGACGCAGGTATCAATCCAGTGGGTGTTGACCACATGGTGTACCAATCATGGGTGCGGTTCTTTAACGACCGATGCGATCAGGTATTTGACATTGCCTATTCTAATGGCAATATGGAATTGGCTAAGAAAGTGAGCCGACTCTATAAAACCGAAGTAAATACAACATTTAAGCCCGATACTATAAATGGCAGCAATTATTGCATCGGAACTGTCACTTACGACAATTCTCGTCGAGATGCTGCAATAAGTAAATGTAAATAAATTAATATATGACAAAATTAGAGCAATTTAAACAAGGCTTAGCGCGTGTGTTTGATGATAACTTAAAAACCTCGCAATGGCACAATTATGTTGACTATTTCATAATTGGGCTCATTTTATTAAGCACCTTGCAGGTATTTGTATCCACTTTTACATTACCTCCAGTGTGGGAAGCGATAATGCATTGGATTGATGTGGTCACATTGATAATTTTCACCATTGAGGTGAGTTTGCGCATTTGGACTGCCGATATTATTAACCCAAATTACAAGGGAGTGTGGGGACGTGTGAAATATTGTTGCTCTTTCTATGGTCTTATTGACGTGCTTTCAACCTATCCCTTCTATCTCACTTTTTGGATTCCAATCCCTTATAATATCCTCAAGGTGCTTAGAATTGCTCGATTGTTGCGCATATTCCGTTATCTCAAGTCGTTTAGATTGCTCACCAATGCAATAAAATCTAAACGAAGTGAAATGATGGTTTCGCTTCAATTTCTTGTAATTGTAACATTGATTCTTTCATTCATACTTTTCTTCTTTGAGCATAAAGCTCAGCCCAATGTTTATGACAATGGTTTTTCATCGGTAGTGTGGGCATTTGCTCAATATATTGGCGACCCAGGGAGCTTTGCCGATACTCCACCCATCACCTTCGTGGGTAGAATCATTGCTTGCATTATTGGTATCCTCGGTATTGCTATTTTCGCTGTTCCTGCTGGTCTCATCGGTGCGGGATTTACCGAAGCGATGGAAGACGAAGAAAAAAAGAATCAAATAAAAAACAATATTACATCTATTGTTCATACTTTTAAGTTTGAAAAAGATCAACAACATACCAATCTTTTTATTGTCCCCAGATATAAAGAACTTAATACTATTCTAACCCGTAAATTTATTTCTATAGAAGATATCATCACTGCAGTTAAAGAGTCGGATTGTTTGCATTTATACAATATGGCTAATGCTATGAATGCAGCGGATGAGCCAGAAGATAAAATCGTAGTCGTAAACTACAAAAAGAATACACCTTATGGGTGTTGCATTGATAGAGGTTCAAAGGTGACAATCGTAAGCACCTCGGGATATACTGAACCTTCGACAAGTTGGTTTGCTTACCATATCGCAAAATTAGGAGGGTTTAATTATGTTGCAAAGGAAATTGAATTAGACCCCGACAACCCAATTACATACTATAACATTACAAATGAAGATGCATGCCCAAATATGCGTTTATTTTTAGATGATATTAATCGTCTATCAGCAGAACCTGGCAGTTGGGTAATCCCTATTTTAGGCGCGATAGGTCTTAAATCTCGTCCTGAACAATTCCATTTCTGCTATAATAGTACAAAACATGATGCAAGTTATAATGACCCCAAAAGTCGAGTGAAAGATTTTGCGACTTTCGACAAGTTGTATAATGAAATTTCATCAATGCTTTCTACTTCATTCAACTACACTTGCGACAAAAATAAATGGTATGCAGTAGGAAGCAACAATATTGCGCACCATATCAAAGCCGACAATGTGTTTACTCTAAGAGTGGAATGTTTTGTGTGGATGTTTGACAATCGCTATATGGTAGTAATAAAATCACTTGCTGATGAAATGAGCAAAGTATTAGAACCAGGCATAGATAAACCAATCCCTCCCGAAATGCTCTCTCGCCCACTAGGCAAAGACTTTGGAATACAAGATTATGTAGATTAAATTTTCTCTTATAGCAATGAAAATCCTTCTCACAGGCTTTAAACCTTTTGGAGGCAACGCTACTAATGTGTCGAGCGAAGTTGTGTCAACTTTCTCGCCTCATTCAATTGAAGGGAGTGAGATTGTAGTTGCGCAGCTCCCAGTGAGTTTCATACGTATTGGAGAGGTTTTATCGCAACTAATAGAGCTGCATCAACCCGACATTATTCTTATGCTTGGACAAGCCGGCAATCGAGAGAAAATTTCAATTGAGCGCATCGCTGTCAATTTAATGGATTCCAAAATGGGTGATAATGATGGCTATTGCCCTAATGAGCAATCGGTCGTTGCTGGTGGCGAAAATGCACTTTTTTCGAACATGCCATTGAAAAGGATTGTAGAAAATTTACGCAACGAAGGGATTGATGCAGTTATATCAAATTCGGCAGGACTATATGTGTGTAATTGTACCTTATATAATGCACTACACCTCGCACATCACAAAGGTTTAGATTGCAAAATAGGGTTTATTCATTTACCCCAAATAAGTGACACCGAGCGCAAATCCATGTTACTTGAATATATGCACAAGTCTATCAAAATAGCAATAGAGACCACAGTTTCAAATATATAACTAATATAATACAAATTATTATGGCAATCTGGAATTCTCTTAAAGACAAAGCAAAGAAACTTGCAGATGAGGCTGCAAACGTAGCAAAAGATTTTGCAACAGAAGCTACGGAAAAAGCAAAAGACATAGCATCTAATATTGCCGAAGAAGTAGGTGATATTTCTCATGCAGTAGCAACAAAAGCGGAGGAAGCTTGGAATAGCGAAGAAGCTATACGCTTCAAAGAAAATGCTCAAAAATTCTCAACTTCAACAAAAGACTTTGCTGTAGATACAGCTGGAAAGGCAAAAAAAATGGCATCAAATATCGCCGATGAAGTAGGCGATATTTCTCATGCAGTAGTTGCGAAAGCCGAAGAGGCTTGGAATAGTGAAGAGGCCGAACGACTTAAGGATAATGCAAAAAGATTGTCAATAAAAGCAAAGGAAATAGCCGACTCTACAGGGCAATCAGCTGTTGAGCTATGGAATAGTGACAATATGCAGAAAGTGCGATCTACATCATTACGCACCACAAAGGTCATAACTGGGATGCAAGCTGTAGAAGATCGCAAAAAGTCAATAAAAAATAGAGAAGAAGCCGACCAATTAAAAGCTCAAATCGAGCAGACTAATGAGGAACTAAGACTAGACATGAACGAAGCCCTTGAGGAGTTTGGCAAGTTCCGTTTGGAAACTTTGTCGGATACTGTTGGCAAATTCTTGCGCTGTCTTGAAATAATGAATCAAAGAGCAAAAGGCAAAGAATATGAATTCCTCTCTGAAATAGATATCAAAGTAGAAGAAGTTAAGGAGATGGAAGCAGTTGACATGAAAGCTTCCGATGCATTGCGTACGCTAGCTGTGGGTGGTGGATTTGCTGCTGTAGGTGTATTGGGTACGCCTGCGGTAGTTACTAGTGCAGTAACTGCAATGTGTGCAGCAAGTACGGGCACAGCTATTTCATCTCTCTCAGGTGCAGCTGCTACAAATGCTGTTCTTGCTTGGCTTGGAGGAGGCTCGATAGCTGCAGGTGGCGGAGGTGTAGCTGCAGGTACCGTTGTATTAGGAGCAATTACTGCTACTGCTACTGTTGGTCTTGCGGTTGTTGCTGTGGGAACCTTGGCTTCTAAATTTTATGCAAAAAAGAATACCGAATCTGAAGCATATCTTGCTGATATAAAAATATGGGCTGAAGAAATGCAAACAAGTTGGACTGTCCTTGCAGGCATAAAACAACGTATTGGAGAACTTCATGATTTGACTCAAAAACTAAAAGATAGATCGACTGAAAGACTTGCCCAATTAGAGGAGATAGCACCATCGTTTGATTCAAATAATGAAGACCATGTAAAATTATTCCAACAATGCGCAATCATGGCTAAATCAATGAGTGAACTTGCTCAAACGCCAATTCTTGACGAGGATGGAAATCTTAGCGAGCAATCGAGCATTGTTGCAGGAAAAACAAACAAAATATTAAATACTGAATTATAATATGGCAAAGATTGGATTTGGAAGCCTACTAAAAAAAGGGTTAGATATAGCCGAAACTATAAAAGACAAAAAAGAAACTATTTCAAAAGGATTAGAAATAGTTGAATCGGTAAAAGGGAAAAGTGGTATTATTTCAAAAGGAGTAGGAATTATTGATGCTGTAAAAAGCAAAAAAGAGGTCATTTCAAAAGGGATAGAAGTTCTCGAAAATCCTCGAGACAAATCAGAGCCAGCACCCGAATCGGTTAAAGTTGAAATAGTAAAAGAGCCTATTTCCGACATAAAACAAATGAGGACTGAAATCGAAGCGGATAATTCATTTAATGAAACTTTAACCGAATTAGAAAATGTGGTTAAGCCCATTTTAGCGGGAGGAGCAACAAACCCAGAACAAGTAAAATTAGCTCTAACCACTCTAAAAAATGTAGCCGAAGAAACCGTTAGATACTCCATAGAACAAGAAACTCGTCGCGAAGAAATTCGAGCAATGAAAGATATCGCTATAGCTCGTATTCAAGCAATACAGCAATGCATTCAGACATATATGGAGAAAACATTTGATGAACGAAGTGCAATATTTGCCAAGCAGTTTGAATGTGTAGATGCAGCATTAAAAAGTGGCGATAATGATATGCTCGCATTAAGTTTAAATAGTATTAATAGTCTTGCTGCTTCAAGCCCGTTCAAAAATCTCGCAGATATCAACCAAGTGCAAAAATCGTTAACATCATCCGATACCGAATGGGATATATAGATTGAATGTATTAGATTTACAATTAATTAACTTATTTGAGTGGCACTTCGATGCGGAAGGTGGTGCCGACGCCTGGCTCGGAGGTGAGCACATAAATTTTACCTGAGTGGTATTGCTCGATGATGCGTTTGGCAAGGGTGAGGCCAAGTCCCCAACCGCGTTTTTTGGTGGTGTAACCAGGGTTGAAGATGGTTTTGAAGTTTTTGCGTGAAAGGCCTTTGCCCGTATCGGCTACTTCGATATACCCCACTCCTTTGTCGGTGCCAGTAGTGATGGTTATTGCTCCCGATCCTTCCATTGCGTCAACAGCGTTCTTGATGAGGTTTTCCATCACCCACTCAAATAGTGGTGCCGATGCTTTGACAGGAATTGTCCCTGCACAGGTGTTTATGCTCAATTTTATGCGCGATGAGATGCGCGATGCCATGTATGACGATGCGCGTGTCACCACCTCGTTGAGGTTTTCGTCTTCCATTTGTGGTTTTGAGCCGATTTTTGAGAATCGCGATGCGATGGTGCTCAATCGTTGCACATCTTTGTTCATTTCGGCCACAGTTTCGGCATCTACGCCGAGGCTTTCCATAAGTTCCATCCAAGCCATGAGCGATGAGATGGGTGTGCCAAGTTGGTGAGCAGTTTCTTTTGATAGCCCCACCCACACTTTGTTTTGCTCGGCAGTCTTGGTCGATGTCACGGCAAAATATACAACGGCAATAAATGCCAACATCACAAGCAATTGAATATAAGGATAGTAACTCAATTGTTTCAACAGAGTTGAGTCTTCGTAATATAGATATTGATTGCTACCCTCGGCGATTTCGATGTTTATCACATTTGAGGAATTGCGAAGGTCTTCAAGTTTCTCGTTGAGATATGCCACATTTGCATCAGAAAGATACATGGGATTGAGCGAGTCAATAGGCTCGGGCAACGAAAAGTTACTATGCGACAAAATGTTGCCAGCATCATCGGTGAGCAACACGGGTATTGTGTGGTTGCGATTAATGATGCTAAACAAGAAATCTACGTCGGTGCCCGACTGCTGAGTAATCATCTCCTTTGTTGCATCGGCCCATATCTCCATGCGCTCACGCTCCTGTTGCGAGAGGTCTTTGACAAGGTTGTTGAAGAAATACAGAAATATCGCCACAACAATCACTGCAACCACAAGAAATGCGATTTTACCATATCGTCGTATGTCGTAAATATTAGCCATTAATATTAAAACGCACAGTGTTAATGATTATTATATGTGCAAATTTAGATAAAACTGAGTAATTTACTACCTTTGTCGTTGATTTTTTGCAGTAATATGGAATATTTAGAGATATTAGGCACGATTATTGGGCTCATTTACCTATGGCTTGAGTACCGCGCAAGCATCTATTTGTGGATAGCAAGTGTAGTTATGCCCATTGTTTACACCTTTGTATTCCTTGATGCTGGGTTGTATGCCGACATGGGGATACAGATTTACTATATTTTAGCCTCAATCTACGGATTTATTTGCTGGAGTTGGGCAATTGGTCGCAAAACTAACAAAAACGCGGTAGAGGAACTAAAAATAAGCCATACACCACGTCGCTTAATCACTCCGTTGAGTATAATTGCCACGCTTCTCACGTTTGCCATTGCATATATTCTAATCTCATTTACCGACAGCAATGTGCCCTGGTGCGATAGTTTCACAACCTCGCTAAGCATTGTTGCCATGTGGTTGATGGCACGCAAATATATTGAACAATGGTGGGTGTGGCTCGTTGTTGACGTAGTGAGTGCTGGTGTATATATCTATAAAGATTTATATTTCACTGCTGGATTATACGCTCTCTATGCCATAATCGCTTACTTTGGATACAAGAAATGGAAAGAATTGATGTTAACACAATGATAGGTTACGATTTCAAGCCCGAGGCTGTAGTGGTGGGTGGTGGAGATTTTCCCTCTCACAAAATGGCGTTGTCGATACTCCACAGCACACAAAAAGTGGTATGTTGCGATGGTGCTGCCGATGAATATCTCTCGCATGGATTCACTCCATGGCGCATAGTCGGCGATGGCGACTCGTTGAGCAACGATACTAAAGCGAAATACAATGATATCATTCGCATCAATCCCGACCAAGAAACAAACGACCAAACAAAAGCCATTGAATACCTTGCAAAAAGGGGAATAAAAGATATAGCAATCGTGGCTGCCACTGGCCGTCGCGAAGACCACACTCTCGGCAATATAAGTTTGCTCATCGAGTACCTTCGTATGGGATTAAATGTGAGAATCTATACCGACTATGGTGTGATGGTGGCTTGCAGTGGCAATAACTCATTTTTATCTCCTAAAGGCACAGCCGTGTCGATATTTGGATTTGGCACCGAGGGAATGCAATGCGAAGGTCTTGCCTACCCCATTCGCGACTTCACCTCATGGTGGCAAGGCACACTCAACAAAACTACCTCCAACCAATTCTCAATTCACTGCAAAGGTGAATATATCGTATATATTGGCTACGACCAATAGATTTTATCGTCGGTAGGCACAACGTTTATCGTCTGTCTGAGCCTTTTTATCGTCGGTGCTATACCAAAGAATAAGTGCGATTCCTGTTATTTCCCTTTGCTAAAATTTTTCCATCGGAGATGAGGCGATAAATATAACTCTTTGTTTGCGTGGGTTTTAATCCTAAAAATGCGGCAATTTCAATTGTTTTACATTCACCTTTCTCTGCTATAAACTCTAAAATAGCGTTTAGTTTATCGTCGGTCTGAGCCTTTTTATCGTCGGTGAGCGATAAAGAATCCTCTTTATCAAAACCTTCAGGAGCCTCAATTATTAGGTATCTGTTTTTCAATTCATGATTTTTATTCATGAGAAGGTTTTGGAAAAATTTCTCTAAAAACGAGAAATCATAATCAATCCCAAGTTGAGAGTTTTTATAATTTGCCCTAACCAAGGCATTTCTAAAATACCACGAATGCTCTTCAAATAGGGTATTTGTAACATTATAACCAATTGAACGTAAATATTGGATTATAAATACAGCTGTCGTACGAGTATTACCTTCTTGAAATGGATGAATTTGCCACAAACCCGACACAAAGCGACATATATGCTTTATCTTGTCATCGTCAGAAAGATGTTTATAGCTAAAATCACGTTCTTGTTGAATATCATAATCCAAAGCATTCTTGATATCTTCCCAATTGAGATAATTAACAGTTGCACCACGTAATACCCATTCCTTTTTGGTAATATCGTATTGTCTTATTTTTCCAGCATGCTTGAATACTCCTTCAAAAATGCGGCGATGAGTTGCTATAAAACCATTTGTATTGAATGCGATAGTTCTTGAAGATAGAATCTTTTTTATATTAGCCGCAACTTTGTCGGCCTCCTCTTCCATATCCTCAACAGCAGTGCGAGTCGTTTTGCTTTTATAATATGTGTCTAACAACTCTCTTACCTCATCAATAGTAACATCACCATTGATATTTTGCCTTGCAATATCAAGCAAATATGGTGATGTTTTTAACCCATCAACGGCCTGAAGCCCAATTGCAGTTCGCCATGCATTGGCACTTTCTTGTGCCGATGGCTCTACTTGTTTAATATATTCGTCAAAATCTTTTGGGCTCATACACATTCCATTGATTAATATTATCTATAACAAAAGTACAGTATTTTGTAAGTTTTTGCAAATTCTTTGTGTGAATTATCGTATCTTCCCAAAATCCTCCTCGATAAATCGAGCCACGGCATCGGTTGTATTGGCACCGATTACTTTATGTGCTATGGCTTTTACCTCGGGGAGTGCGTTCTCTACAGCAATTGCCACGTCGGCCACTTGCATCATAGGGATGTCGTTGAGATTATCGCCAAAAACCACTACTCTATCGGCCTCTACATCTTGGGCTAATTGCTTCACAGCCTCAGCCTTCGACACTCCTGGCGCAAACAACTCAAGCAACCCCGTTTTCTCGCCAAATATATCTACATAACACGACACCGAGCAGTCAACTGTAGTTCGAATATCATCGGCAAGAGCAAAGATGCGTTCACAATCGCCCATAGCAAAGAAAAATACTACACCAGGGAGATAGGGCAACAATCCATGAGGGGTGTCAATATTAAAATTTTTGAGCCCAAGATTCAACCGATTATTCACAAACTCTTGCTCCCCTGCCGACATCTCTCCATTGTGGTACACTTGCATCGTTTCCCCCTCGCACAATGTGTAGCGAAAAGGATTTACCCCATATTCCTCACACTTTGCCATCAACTGCTTGTAAGTATCCTCGGCAAGATAACGCGTATTTACATACGACTTAGAGTCGCGACACCACATTGCAGCGCCAGTCATCACTATTGCCGGCAACGCAGTAACGGCATCGGCAAGAATAATCTCAACCGTGGCAGGTGTGCGAGCCGTAGCCACAGTGATATTAGCTCCACGACGAGTCAAGTCGCTAATGATACGAGCCGACACATCGCTCAACTTACTATCGGCACCCAACAGCGTGCCATCCATATCGGTTATATAAAGAGTTTTAGCCATAATCAACCACAAAGATAGCAATTAAAAAGGAAAGAGAATAATAGAAAATAAACGAAGAGGTCACATTTATATGCAACCTCTTCAAATATATAATTTTAACAGACTTCTTTTACTCAATTTGTCGCACTAACAATCCAGGGTAAAAGTCCTTTCCACTTTCCTTTACAAATGTTGTAAATCCAAAATCAGCGCCATAAGCACCCTCTTCAACAGCCATAAATCGATTATCCCAAATTTTTGAAGGCACAGGTTTTATTACACCCACTCGTTTGTATTCAATCTTGCCATCCTTTTCTTCTGGTTCAAGAACTTCAAAACGAGAATCAGACGAAATGCCTTCTTTCAAACCAATTTGGACAGTAATTGCAGGCTCCACGCTAAGGATTGGTGCTTTAATTCTAAATTGGTCATAAGCTTTTTGCAAATCAGCGACATTGTCATCAATAGCACGTTGACATGCTTTGCGTACCATCATAAATGGTTCTTCCTCCTTAATTCCGAGGAATGATGTCATTGAGCCTTTTGATTCTACATTTCCTACATATTTCATCTTAAATTTATCGCGATTTTGCTCAAAAGCTTTGCGTTTTTCTTCATCAGGTTTATTTGAATAGTATAATTTGTAGAATGTTGATGCAGTTTCTTCATCCCAAACCAATTGATACAAACGAGTATTGATTTTTACCTTAAAACCTTTGTAAGTAGCCGCAAGATCGCCTAATGATTCTCCAATATCGCTTAATCCTTGAACACCAGTAGCCACTTCGGCAACGCTTCCTAATATTGAAATTACATTACCCCATATACGGCTTCTCTTAGCCTTGTCGATATATCGAATCTCGTTTACTAACAAAAATGTATTACCAATTAGTTCCTCTCCGGCATCTTCCAACATTGCCATACCTCTAACCGACCGTGAAGCGAGTTCTTTATCCAATTCCGATGCATTATATACTCCACGTGATTTTATTAAATCCATAGAGCACTCTCCAGTGAGGATATCACGTTCAAACCATTTCGCCACTAATCGGCTACCAATATGGTTTTTATTAATGAATCGTTCAATTTCATCATCATAATTTCCTTTAGAGTTTACACTGACAATTTTAACACTCAAATCATGGTCATTATATTGATCAGGGACTGGAATTGACAAAAATTGGTCTTTTATTTCTCCTGCGAGGTCTTGTTCGGCATGACTAACCATAACGCTATATATAGAGCTACGGTTATACTTTACATCAGTAACCTCTAAGTCGTCGGCGTTTATATGTGGAATTGCTAGTACAATAAACGCAAATATGTATATAAGTTTTTTCATTTCTATCTAATATTTAGTAATCCCACAATGTAGATTGAATAACTTCTGTTAATTTTGCAGCATTACGATTGTCATCTATAGAGATTTTAAATCGATATGTATCGGTTTTAGTCCACTTATTGCGGCCACGCTTGAGCATAAAATTATATGCTCTTTTTGCCACTTCATACGACTCAAATGCGCATGGGAGCACTAAATCACCTGTTGCATCTACAATACCAAACTTATCAGAAGAATCTTTTACAAATGCTCGATTCTCAAATTCAGCATCAAAATTCCATACTCCTTTATATTGACATTCAAATATAGGATTACCTGTTGCAAAATCTAAACAAGTCCATGAACTTCCACTTGATTTTTGAGCCCATTGATATTTAGGATTTTCAGCCGATATGAGGTTTAATGTATGCCATTGACATGGAATTACTTCATTACCCTCAACGTCAATAATGCCCCAACCATTATTTTTCTTTACGAATGCATAATCGTATTTATATGGGAAAATTGCACTATACTGAGGGTGAATTTTATACACACCATACTTATCAATATATCCAAACATATCGCCATCTTTTTCTTGAACTGCAAAAAGACCCTTATATGGAGGGAATATCAAATTATATGATACTGAAACAATTTCATTACCAAAAGCATCAATAATGCCATTTTTCATATTCTCACCTTGAACGACATATACACCATCTTTTTTAGGACGCACTGTTGGATATTTTGATGAGATACATGCTCCTGTCTTATTAATCAAATATGAATAATATGCTTTCTTAGCACTGTCATACATAGTTTGAACAGCTACACCATCTTCAAAGGCATAAGTATCATACACTGTATTTGTATATAACAATGTTTTTGTGGCAATGTTATAATAATTACAGCCTTTACCTTTTTTAGGTATCACTACCGACATCCCCTCTTCAGGACCAAATGCACAATAATATTCACCAACAGGAATTATTTCATTACCATTTAGGTCAAATACACCATTTTTTGAACCATCATCTTTTTTTGAAGCATATAAATATGGAGATTCCGAGATATCCAAAACACTGAATAGTTTATTTTTTACTCTATTTTTTACCAAAAGACGATGAGTACCCGATTCTTCTACAATCTTACGAGTATAAAACTTGAGTTTTTTTAAATCTTCTTTACTTCGTTTATTAACCCATGGCTTGAATACTCCTAATGATGTATATTTAGCTGGAATAATTTCACGTCCATCTTTACAATATACTCCATACTTTCCTCCAGTTATAACACTAGCATCGGTTTTGCTTTGCTTTCCACCTTTATTTACCCAGCATAAGCCCTTATCATTAAATGCTCCTACGGCAGCAAATTGGCAGGGAACAACAACTTGCATTGATTGGTTGATATAGCCATATTTATCACCTTTCTTTACATACGCAATACTATCAACAAAACTACCAATTTCTTCATATTCGCATTTAAGCACAACCTCGCCTTTGCGATTTATATAACCCCATTTTCCACCTTCAACAAGAATACCATCATCTACATCGCCACCAGTTGCAACTCTACAATAGTCTCCTTCCCAATTGCGGATTTCGGAATAAGTTATCTTTACAACCTCTTTGTCGGAACTATCAATATAGCCCCATTTGTTGCCTTTGCGCACCTTTGCCCAACCATCGACAAAATCGGTGGCATATTCATACTTATGCTTAATTACAACAGTGCTATTATCGTCTATATAGCCCCATTTACCTTTTTCATTTTGGTCGGGGTACAAGCCTTGTGCACTAACACTTAAGCCAAGTAATATGCAACATATAAATATTATTTTTCTCATAACTTCATACATTTATCAATCCAACCACATTAAGTTTGAAGTAATAGGTTGTTGTCCGTTACCATACGCAACACCTACAGCGCGAGCAGCCTCAATGCGACGGCGTTCCAAGTCTATCTCATTGTTATATTTTTCTTTATTTTCAAAGTCCCAATTTTCTTTTGTTACTTTCGCAATATCTTTCATTAATTTAGAAGCTTCACCATAACAAGATGCACTTGGGTCAATCATTGCCAAAAGAGCAAGTGCTTTTTCCGCACCATATTCATCGGGAGAAGCACCCCATGCAGCACGAGCTTGAGCGAGCAACATTTGACTTTCATAGTCAACATACTTGCTATATATTGAGAGCATTACTTTTGAAACTTCATCATAACCCACACAACATTCTGGGACTAAAGCCAAATAACTTAAAGCCTCATCATAACTACGTAGAGCCGACGCAGCTTCTGCTTGTTTAATCAATACTGGATATTCCTTGTTAAAGTAATCAAGAACTTTCTTTGCTCCTTTATCTACAAACTTTTGTAATTTTTGATTTTTCCCATTTAATTGGCTAAATGCATTAACAAATGCACGAGTTTCACTTGTCCCTACACCTCGCAACTCATAAGTTTCTGTTGCATATACTCTGCGAGAAATTACATCTCCAATGTATAATGTCAATGTCGAATGTATCACATCTTTTGCAGGAGGTCCAGCCACTACATCTTTATACAAGTGTGAAATTTTTCCTGTAACGAAGAATCGATCATAATCAGGACTCGCAGTTACTCCTGTTGCTGTGATAGCTGTTGTCAAACGCGTCATGAGCATATCATTTACATCGTCGGGGATTTCATCACCTTGAGCTACTGGTGCTACCATTAAATGGATATCACATTGTGCTGAAGCAATATTACAGCATACTAAAATAGATATCGCACAAAATATATTTTTTATAATATTCATTGTTCGTAAGATTTAATTTGAAACTTATTTTTCTCCAATAATTAATATTGCTTTACCCAAGCCCTTTGTCACCAATTTTGATGTCAAATTATAGGGATCTTTGCGCAAATACTTGCGTAATTCAGATGCAAAATGGCGTGTATCCATTGGCATGCCGTTTGTGCGATATAGAGGTATTCTTACTTGTTCAAACACCATTACATTTTCTGTTGCATCGCTCAAACTATATCGGTGCTCTACTGTATTTTGAGCAATCCAATCGTCTATAATTTCTGTTAACTCCATTCCGTCATACTCATCTTCAAACGATGCTCCTGAGCCATTGTCAAATATTCTCAATTCAAGAGCAATTTCACGACCATTTGTTAACAAATCATCAAAATGGTTTTGAAGTTGAACTACAAAGTTGTCCATATTTTGCACCACAGCTTCTTCTATTAGCACAGGAATTTCTGCCGAATACGACGCTGCACCTGTACCTTGCGCTGCAGCAACTTGCTTATTAGTATAAGCGTCAAGTCCGCGTAATGTATATGTTACCGAATTTTTTGGTCCTACACTATTAATTTTCCATGCCAACTCTACAATGATATCAGCTTTTGCTCGCGCCATCAACTTTTCATAGGGAGTTTCGGCTAATGTTGCCCCCGATGTTTTTGACACCAACATTGCATTTTCAGCTTCAGCTTGATTCAAGCTCTTAATTGTTGCCGATAAATCTTTCAAAGGAAATCCATTTTCCGACATCAATTCCCCAATTTTTGTAATAGCATTATATAAATCAGAGTGCTCTTGCAATGCTCTTTCATACTCAGGGATATATGTTACGTGACCTTGATTTTCTGATTTTGACATGTACCCATTTTCTGAACACCATGTATCAGCAGGCACAACCATAATTGTTGGTTTCTTTGCTTGACCAAACATAACCATTGGCAATAACAAAAGTATTGCTATAATCATTCTTTTCTTCATAATAATGCTATTTTATGGTTTTATAATATTATCATCAATAAGGCGTTGGCGAAGTTCTGCACGTTTTACTCTCACCACAACACCATAATTTTGTTGAGTAGAACTCTTTGCTTTCACTCGTGATGTGAGATTTTCATCTTCATTAGTCACATATTTTGTGTATTCTCCACCATCTCTAAAAAATACATTGAAATAGTATTCATACTTTTCTTGTGCATTAACTTCCAATATCAACGCACGCTTGTTACATTCTCCCGAACCAGATGTAATACCCTTAAATATTACATCTCTTAATGCATTTTTCTTTGCTTGTTCTATCGCATCGGCTTTGTCCTTTCCTTTGCCCCATGCTCTTAATGTTTGAGAGCCATCAAGTTCAATGCCTAAACATTCGGTTTCGAATGTCATAAAAGCATATTCTTCCGATACTATAGTATTAGTCCTACATGAAGAAACCATAAAAATACCTACTAAAAATAGGCCTATTGTTATTATATTTTTTAATTTCATATCCATTTCTTTTTAAAATTCATAACCCAATTTCAAAGCCACAAATGAAGTGAATTTTTGGTTAGCAACTTTTTTTGAATTGTCATCAGTAAATTGCTCCATTGATTGCCCCATATAAGAGAGACCAACTGTAAATGCCGAACGGGGTTCTCCAAATCTCACACCAATTGTAGGACGGAACATAAAACCATCTCTAATAGTCCCACCTAAATCCACTGAATAATAAGGGACAATAGTTCTACTTTCAGTTGACATTATATTTCCTCTGACATTCGCAAATATTGGCATTGCCCATGCATTTGATTTATAGCGCAAACTACTATTATTAATATAGTAACGAGCACCAACACCCAAGCCTACGCGGATATACTCGTTAAAACGATACCCTCCTACAAAATCCAATTCTACTAATTGAGCATTTTTACCATTCGTATTGCAAGAGAGACCTCCTATCAATTCACCTGCACACCAAAATCCTTGATTTTCCAACATATAATCTTTATGATTGTTATTGTTTGTTGGATCAGGAATATTTGTTGATGCACCATTTGAAACTCGATTCACCTCTATCATTGGATAAGTATAAACTTGACCATTTTCGGTGCGAATTGTTACCGATGAATTTTCCTTATATTGTTCAATTGTGCCCTTTATTACACTTCCATTTTTCAAATAAACATAATCATTTTGAGCACTAACCGATAGTGTTGCAACCAACACCATAAGCAACAAAATACACTTTTTCATATTCATATTTTTTTAGAAACCCGAATTTAATCCTCTAATAACTCCTGCGGCTTTAAGATCACTAAGTAGTTGGTCTTTATTTACCGTTACAATTGTACTCACTTTGTACTCTTTGCCCGATTTTACTACTTGTTGTGAACCCTTCACTGCCGACACATAATTTTTGCTCATTCCACTTTCTGAGAAGAAATCTTTGTAAAAATCAGCATGTTGCGCTTCGGCAGAAGGTCCTCCTGCCAATGGTTTTTGATTTTGTCGTAATTCTTTGTTTACAAATCCTCTAAACAAAACTCCATGAACTGCACATCGTGCGATTTGTGCATTTTGCACCTTTGATTTTTTTGAAACTACTGTAACTTTAACCAAGTAAGTTCCTTGTGCTCCTACTCCAGCACCTTCAATCTCATAATCCACCCCTACAAAATTTTCTCCTTTTACCGAGAGAACTGAAAATGAGAGAAATAGAGTCATTAATAGCAAAACATGTTTAACCATAATAAAAAATTTATAGATTAGTAATTATTATTAGTTGCGTTTATAGTTTTTTTGTTTTTCATTCGCATTAAGATTTTACATAATTAAAGAAATTTTTACTAAAAAATTCCACATTTTTACAAAGGTAGAAAATTATTATGGTTTTGCTCTTTCCATATTGTTAAAATTTCTTAATACGCAACTACAGAGCATAAATTTTGGCAATAACATATCTGATGTACAATTTTTGTGGCAACTACTTGATTATCCCTCTTTTAATTTTTCTTTCCTGTATTTCAAAGAAATATACCAATAAACATATAATCTCCTAAAATTATAACTCACAAAAAAAGCACGACTCTGAGGAATCGTGCTTTTTAAGTTTATGCTATACTTGTTCGATATTATTCGAGGTAGCAAGCGTAAGGTACAACTGAGAGGTCGAGTGTGATAGTGTAAGTACCTGCAGCTGGAGCTTTGAGGTTAGCGCCATTAGGAACAAGGTTATACTCATCAACACCACCAAGGTTGATAGCCCAGTCGTTGTTGCAACGGAACTTGTATTCATCACCTTCGTTGAGAGTGATTGTACCAGTCCAGAAGAGACCATCTTCGCTTGTGAGAGCCAATGATTCAGCCCAACCATTGAATGAACCGATAACACCGATAGTTTCAATCTTAGTTGCTTTCCAAGTTAAAGCAGCGATGTTAACATCACACCAGTAGAGACCTGATTCTTCAACTGTGAGGTTACCAGCACCACCATCAGTAGAAAGTTTACCGTCGCCAGCATCACCATAGTTGATGTGTGACCAGTCAGCAGCAGAAGTGAATTTGAAACCGCTAACTGAAAGGTTTGCAAAACCGAAGTAGTTAGCATAGTCAGTAGTGAACAACATTTGTGAGCCACCATGGTTCCAACCGTTAGCATCACCAGGAGTCCAAAGGTTATCAAATGCAGAAGCAAATGAGTAAGTCAAAGTTTCCATGTTGATTGAGAGTACCCATGGACCTACAGGCATTGCGCCCCAACCTTCACCTGCAACCAATGTACCAGCGTTATCTTCTTCACCAGCTACAGGAGCATAAGTGAGTTCAGCACCTTTAACAGCCCATTCTGCTGCTTCAGCAAAATCTACTTTGAGAGAAAATACTGGGTTGTCGTATTGGTCGCCAGAGTGGTTGAATGCGATAGTTTCGCCACCATTGATTACGAGAGAATAAGATTCTTCGATAGTAACAGCAGCAGGGAATGGAGTAACCGATACTTTGTGAGCACCATAGTAAAGGTTAGGATTACCGATGCGCACTGAAGATGTACCATTAACTACATAAGCAGCAAAGCGAACATACACATCTTGAGTTTTAGGGTTTTTACCCACAACATTAAGATAAGCAGCCTGCCAATCAGCAGGTTTTACACACACTTGGCTGTTAACTACGCTTGTTGCAACTTCTTTAGCTGAAGCAAAATCTTCTGATTTAGAAAGTTGCATTACAAATGTCAATTCGCCAACCGAAGGCATGTCTTTAACCTCAACAATGTTGAGTACAGCAGCTTGTTGCTCAGCGTCAACAAGGGCTTTAAGGTCGAAAGAAGGAGCTTCGTTAACAGGTGCAACAGTGATACCTTCAGCCGACATGATAGGCTCTTGTGGATTGCTTTGTGGTTGTGCTGGTTCGTAATCCTCACAAGCAGTGAAAACCATAGCAAGAGCCGCAAATAACATTATGCTTAATTTTTTCATATTGTTTATTTCTCTTGATTTATTAACTCATCGGTGTGTTGAGTGGATAGTGGTGCTACCCACTCAATACCGACAAATTATTGATTAATCATTATTTTTGAGTGAATGTCACTTGGAAGTTATTCATATCAACTTTAACTTCCACTTTGCCACCTGCCCAGTCGGGACAGTTCCAACTACCTTTACCGTCGGTTGCAGCACCAGTGTAAACACCGTCAGTCAAAGCGATGTCGATAGGACTATCTTCAACTTGTGAACCAAATGAAGCAGCATCCCAGCCAGTGAGTTCTTTATAGAAACGGAACATGAATTCGCCAGCATTTACTTGGAATGTACCAACATAAACACCATTGCCTTCAACGTCAAAAAGTTTCCATGCTTCATAGTGAGCAGCATTGTCGGCCGATGGAGCAGTCCATCCTGAAGGAGCACCTACGAGGTAGATGAATGGGCTATTGCTTGTGTCAACGCCACCTTCTTCCATGATTACACTCATATTGTTCATGTTAACTGTAATCTTCATTTTGCCACCTGCCCAGTCGGGGAAGTTGAATGAACCTTTACCTTTAACGATAGGACCATTGAATACACCACCATCGAGAACGCAATCGATAGGACTGTCATCGGTTTGTGAACCATAAGAGTCAGCGTCCCAACCTGTCAATGCAGTGTAGAAACGGAACATAGCTTGACCAGCAGGAATATCAAAGATACCAGTGTAAACTTTGCTACCGATAGCGTTAGCGCTTTCGAATAGGCGGAAGTCAGCATAGTGACCTGCAGCACCAGCATCAGGGCCAGTCCAACCAGTAAATGCACCTACAACATAGATGAAGCCTGGAGATTGGATAGCGCAATATTCTTTAACTTGGTCAATTTTAATCACGTTAGAAACGATTTCACTGCCTTCGATACCTTTGATTTGAGCACTTACACGGAAGTAAACTGCGCGAGCAGGCTCGTCGGTATAGTCATCTTCACTTTCAATGCCACGAAGGTTACAAATAGCTTCAGCAATTTCGCTACCTGGAATTTGAGCATAGCAAAGCTTGTATTCCGAAGTAAGTTCTTTTGCTTCAGAGAAATCTTCAAGAAGAGAAATTGACACTTTATATACTGCAGCAGCAGCATAGCCATAGTTGGGTTGAGACCAAGAGAGGTCTAAAGTACCATCAGCTGTGAGTTCATAATACTGTGAAGCAAGAGCTGGAGTATTAAGCTTGAACTCAGTTGGGTCGTTATATTGTGGATCGGCATCTTCTTTACAGCTATTAAGCGAAAGAACTGCTACCAAGCACGCAAAAAGAATTGATAATTTTTTCATTTTCTTTACTCTTGTTAAAATTCAACATTGAGTTACGATTAGTAACCAGGGTTTTGTTTGTAACCTTGGAAACTGATAACAGTAGATGGGATTGGGAAGATATCCATGTGAACAGGAGTAGCAGCACCACCATCAGCCACATTACCTTTCCAGTTCCAGTTATAGTTACCACCAGCATACTTGCCATGACGTACCAAGTCAGTACGACGGCAGTTTTCGCCATAAAGCTCACGGCTACGTTCATCAAGAATGTTTTCAGGAGTGAGTTGAGCCAAGCCCCATGGTTCAATCCATGCACGTTCACGAACATAGTTTACATACTCAAGAGCTTCAGCACTATTACCAACACCACCAAGAACAAATGATTCAGCAGCAGTCAAGTAAATTTCAGCAAGACGAATCACACACCAGTCAGCATCAGCAAATGCGTTAGATGCAGGAGGATTGTTTTCTGCGTCAATACCACCAAACTCATCATAAGCGTAGTTAGTGTATTTTACAGGCACATAACCATCAGCGAAGTTAGTGATAGAAGTGTTTTCGATGTTAGCACCATCTTTCTTTGTCATCCAAAGAGAAGCACGAGCATCGGTTGAAACACCTGATTCATCCCAATCAAAGCGTTCCGAGAATTGTTGACGAGCATTCATACAAGTCCATGATGCGTTCAAACCAGTAGCAGCATTGCTCATGTTAAGACCTGGAGTTGAAGTTGATGAACCAGCAGCGATGTAGAATGTAGTACCACCATAGTTTTGAAGATGGTCGCCATCTTGAGGAATACCCCAGATGATTTCGTTCACGCGTGAACCTTGTGACATATATTCATCGTTGTTAGCACCGAATACTGCGATGTATGAGTCAGCAAGACCTGAACCATTGAAACCAGCACCTTTGTGGTGAGCGATGATTTTTTGGCAGATAGACCAACATTTGTCGTAAGCAGGAACACCACAGAAGACTTCTGCGTTAAGATAGAACTTAGCGAGAAGAGCATCACAAGCTTCTTTACCTACATAACCGTATGAAGGAGTTGCATAAGTGTCACCCCATTCAGCTGAAACTGCTTCAAGACCAGCTACTACCTTATTATAAAGGTCGGCACGTTTCCATTGTTCAGGAGCTGTACCAGCAGGCATTGTTTCATCTTGATAACCAGCGTTACCAAACATGTCGATTGCATAGAAGTAGCAAAGGCCACGAAGCACTTTTACTTGGCGTTTGTATTCTTCAGCAAGAGGTTTCAAGTCTTCAGTGAGATAGAATTTGCCACCTTCAACAGTGCGGAGGAACTCGTTGCAAAGAGCGATACAAGTGTAGAGACGAGAGTAAGTAGTGTACATCACACCGTTATCGGCAGCGAATTGCATAGTAGCGAGCTCATATTGACCAGCGTCACCAAATTGTTTCCAAGCAAATTCGTCGGTAGTCAATTCGTTACATACGAATACGGCACGAGTGAAAGAGTTGGCACCAGCGTCACCACCCGAAATGATAGAGCTACCAGGACCATTATAACCCGATGTTGCGAGTGATTGATAGCACTCAGCAAGCACTCGGTCCATATAACCCTTAGGATCTTCAGCAAAGACCTCGGGAGTCATATCGTTGGGGTCGATTACAGGATTATCAAGGTCATTGACACAAGAAGTCATACCAAGAGATGCAACCAATCCCAAAGCAATGAAAAATTTATTTATTGATTTCATAATTTATCTTCTTTACTTTTATTTGAGATTAGAAAGTAGCTACTAAACCGAGAGTGAATGTAACAGGACGAGGATAAACATTGTTATCGATACCTGAGAATACTTCGGGATCTAGACCTTTATACTTAGTAATTACAAATGGGTTTTGAACTGCACCATATAGACGCAATTTGAGGTTATTGTTGAGCAATTCATTCCAAGTGTAACCAAGAGTAATATTGTCACAACGGATAAAGCTTGCATTTTCAAGGAAGTAATCGCTACGTACGAGGTTAGAGTTTGCGCTAGCATCGTTGAAGTAGAAATCAGCTTTTACTAAGTTGTTAAGACCATAGCGGTCAACAGTTGTGAGGTTTGTTTTAGATGCAAGAACAGAGTTGAACACATAGTTACCAACGTTGGCACGAAGTTGAATACCGAGATCCCAATTCTTATAGTTAAATGTGTTGTTCCAAGCGAATGTCACTTTTGGATCGCGTGAATGACGGATTACGAGGTCAGCATCGTTGATTTCGCCATCTTGGTTTTGGTCAACATATTGGTTTGGAATAGGATTGCCATCTTGGTCGTATACTTGTTCGAGCAACATGAAAGAGTAAGCTGGGTGACCTGCTTTGTGAACTTGGAGAGCACCTGCATTTTCTGATGCAGGGTTACCTGCAGCTTGAAGATAGTAAGATTGGTCTTCTTCGTTAGAACCAGTCAACTTAGTTAACTCGTTTTTGTTCCAAGCTACGTTAAGACCGGTAGTCCAAGTGAAGTCGCGAGTAACAACCGGTTTTGCGCCGATGTTAGCTTCAACACCAATATTGCGAAGCTCACCGATATTGCGATCCATGAAGTTAGTAGTAGTTTGACCAGCAGGAACAGGCACGTAAGCGAGCAAGTCTTTTGTATCGCGGAGATACCAATCCAAGCTAGCAGTGATGCGGTTGTTCAACCAAGCCATGTCAAGACCAACGTTCCAAGTAGTAGTTTCTTCCCACTTGAGGTCTTCTTGGTAAGCTTTTGGATAAAGAGGGCTAATCCATTCATTTCCTTTACCGTCGGGAGAAGGATAGTCAACTACGCCTGATGGAGTAGATTGAGCATAAATAGGAAGGTAAGGATAGTAACCACCTACTGCTTGTTGACCAGTGATACCCCAACCAAGACGAAGCTTGAATTCGTTCATCACGTCGAGAGCTGGTTCAAAGAAATCCATTTCATTGATTTTCCAGCCAAGAGCCAATGAAGGGAATAGACCCCAACGAGTATCTGGTGAGAAACGAGAAGTACCGTCATCACGAAGAGTGAAAGTCAAAAGGTAAGCATCGTCGAAAGTATAGTTCAAACGACCGAAGAATGAAACGAGGTTCAATTGACCTTTCCAGTAATAAGTAGGTTGATCGTTGTAAGAGTGACCGATACGATCAGCAGTTGCAGGGTCTTCAGTGAGGTTGTAAACGCCATCAGCATAAACTTCGCTCCAGTTGTTGTTATAACCAGCAGTATTGAAAGTAGTCAAGCTGTGACCTTGATAGTCGAAACGTTGCCAAGAGTAACCAGCCATTACGTCAAGAGTAGACTTGATAGCATCGAAATCCTTCTTGTAGTTAGCATAGAAATCAAGAAGGGTGTTGCGTTGAAGTTCGTAGTGGTTGTAGATTGTACCAGCACCATCGTAGTAGTTACCACGCCAAGCTTGTGGAGAGTTTTGAGCAGTAGTGCTTACAGTTTCGTTCTTTGACACATCGTAACCGAGGTTCAAGTTAAGGTGAAGTTCGGGGAGGAAGTGAAGAGCGTAGTCGATTTGTAAGTTACCGTTTGAACGCAAAATCTCAGCAGTGTTGTTGATTGATTCGAGCATTGACAATGGGTTGTTAGGAGAGTTGTCGAGTGGTTTACCCGATGCGTCAACCAATGTAGTGTAACCATTGTACATTGCAAGACCATTAGCGTTGTTGGTGGTTACATTGCTGTAAACAGGAAGAGTTGGGTTGTAAGTAAGAGCAGCACCTACAGCACCTTGGTCGGCCATGCGGTTTTTGATGTAAGAACCTTTAGCATTGGCTTGGATTGAAAGAAGACCGTCGAAGAATTTAGGAGTGAGGTTGAAACCTACAGTAGTACGGTCCATGCCTGAAGTCTTCAAGATACCTTGGTTGTTGGTATAAGAAGCCGAAACGCGATAAGGGAGGAAACCAGCAGTACCACCAACGCTCAAGCTATAGTCTTGAGAGATAGAAGTGCGGAGCACTTCGTCTTGCCAGTTAGT
>JAFOYQ010000114.1 GCA_017424575.1 Muribaculaceae bacterium | reverse complement strand
TCTGTAATCTCGATTGGCAACTATGCGTTCTATAATTGCAGTGGCTTGACCTCTATCACCATCCCCAATTCCGTCACCTCGATTGGCGAAAGTGCGTTCGAGTATTGCTACGGCTTGACCGAGGTTACCATCCCCAATTCCGTCACCTCGATTGGCGATGGGGCGTTTTATCGTTGCAGTGGTTTGACAGAAGTTAATATTTCTGATTTATCAGCTTGGTGCAAGATTGATTTTGAAAGTGATTATGCAAATCCTCTTTGTTATGCACATAAACTCAAACTTAATGGCGCAGAAATAAAAGATTTAGTTATACCTAATGATGTTACCGAAATAAAAAACTATGCGTTCTATGATTGCACCGGCTTGACCTCGGTTACCATAGGCAATTCCGTCACCTCGATTAGCTACAGGGCGTTCTCTGGTTGCAGTGGCTTGACCTCTATCACCATCCCCAATTCCGTCACCTCGATTGGCGATGTGGCGTTCTATGATTGCACTGGCTTGACCTCGGTTACCATCCCCAATTCCGTCACCTCGATTGGCGATTATGCGTTCTCAAGTTGCACTCGCTTGACCTCTATTACCATCCCCAATTCCGTCACCTCGATTGGCACCTATGCGTTCTATGGATGCGACGGCTTGACCTCGGTAAGCATTGGTAATTCCGTTACCTCGATTGGTGCCATTGCGTTCTATAATTGCAGTGGCTTGACCGAAGTAACTATTGGCAATTCCGTCACCTCAATTGGCGATAAGGCGTTTTATAATTGTTGGGATTTGAGAACAATTATATCGCTAAATCCTACACCTCCAGTTTGCTCAAGTAGTGAATCGTTCTACGATGATTTATACTCAAGCGCCACCCTATATGTTCCCAAAGATAGTTATGCCAAATATTTTGTAGATGAAGTATGGGGCCAATTTACTAATATCAAGAAGATTGAAATATTGGTATCATCAATCACACTAAACAATTCTACGATTGAATTAGATAAAGGCTCAACTGCAACTCTCTCTGCTACAATTGCCCCCTCTAATGCAACAATAAAAAATATTGTTTGGACAAGTAGCAATCCCCAAATTGCAACTGTTGATCAATCGGGTAAAGTTACTGCATTATCGGCAGGAACTGCAACAATAACAGCAATGGATAATGATGGCTCAAATGTATCAGCCTCTTGCCAAGTTGTAGTAAAAGAAGTCGAAACAAAAATAACACTGTCTCAAACCGAGGCAAACCTTCCTGTAAATGATGTTATGACATTAAGTTATGAGGTAATTCCCCTAACTACCCCTGTAGAATGGTCAACAAGTAATGAAAATGTGGCATACGTTAAAACAAATAGCGATGGTTCGGCAACAATTGTTGGCGTGGCTGATGGAGTCGCTATAATTACAGCTAAAGCACTCGATGGCTCGGGAGTATCAGCATCATGTGTAGTAACCGTGGGTATTAGTGGAGTAGAAGGAGTAGAAATGGATAATAACGCCGTTGAAGTTAGTCGTTACGACATTCATGGCCGCCTATTGAGCGAACCAACCCCAGGCATCAACATCGTGAAAATGAGCAACGGCACCACTCGCAAAGAGATTGTAAAGAATTAGATATTTCCAACAAAAAGACAAAAGACTGGCGCATAAAAAACAGAATTCTGTCATTCTGCACATTTTGTTCATTCTGTCTTTTGTCCAATTGACTATAAACAAAGCTATCGAGCATCAAAACTCGGTAGCTTTTATTTTTACAATTATGTCATTCTGCCCATTCTGTCTTTCTGTCTAAAACAGTCTCCATAATTTTTCATCTGTTTTGATAACTTGTTGATAAGTTTGATTTGCGCAAAATTGTCATTACAATAATTGTTACTACCTTTACACTCGAATTAAAATCGCTAACACATTTACATCTATTATTTAATATAATGAAGCGCAAAGGAAAACTATATTTTCGCTATGGCACTATGGGGTCGGCTAAAACGGCTCTACTCTTGACTACAGCCTACAACTTTGAGGAACGTGGCATGAAATATGTGTGCATGAAACCTATCATCGACACTCGCGACAAAGCAAATGTCATCAAATCACGCATTGGCATTCAACGTGAATGCAGTTGGATTTACCATGATACCGACCTTTATCAACAAGCCATTGAGATGTTTGAGAAGGATAACGTGGTATATGATTGGTTTTTGATTGACGAAGCTCAATTCCTTTCGGCAGAGCAGGTTGACCAATTGTCGCGCATAGTTGACGATTTTGGATGTAATGTGGTGTGCTACGGGTTGCGTACCGACTTTAAGACTAATCTTTTTGAGGGTTCACGCCGATTGTTTGAAATTGCCGACACAATTGATGAAATTAAATCAACTTGCAACTGTGGCAACAAGACTATCGTAAACGCTCGTATCGACTCAAACGGCGATTTCGTAGTAGAGGGTGCTCAAGTGGAGATTGGTGGCGACGACCGATATATTGCCGTGTGTCGCAAATGCTGGCGAAATAAGCGCATTGAGCAATCAGAGCGCAACAGTTTACCTTTATTTGAATCGAAAGAAGATTAAACCATTAATAAAAAACTATGATTTTAGGAGAAATATCTAATTTAACACAACTTTCAACTGGCAACGAATTGCTCAATGAGGCACTTCGTTGGGTTGCGGAGCATCATAAAGATGCTTTTGAAAAAGGCACACTTTTACTTAATGAGGAGGGCACACTAAGAGTTGATCGCAAAGAGGTGGCAATGTTGCCTCAACAGATGCTTGAGGTACATCGCCGACATATCGACATTCATATTCCGTTATCAGATAGCGAAACTTTTGGTTGGGCATCAACCAAACATCTTCGCAATAACACAAAGCCTTATGACGAGGCTACCGATGTGGAATATTTTGGCGACGAACCTCAAAGCCACATTACAGTACACCCTGGACAATGCATAGTATTCTTTCCCGAAGATGCTCATGCGCCAAACATCGGTGTGGGACGACATCGCAAATATTGCGTAAAAATTGCTATTGATTAAACCTCACCTATAGTTTGCAGTCAATACAGAAAATGACTTGTAACGATTATGAGATATTTTATCACACTACTTTTGGGATTTATAATGCTTGGGGCAAGCGCAAACGACATCACGTTTGCCAACGAGCGATTAAATTATAAGGTGATGTATAAGTGGGGACTTATACAGAAGCAGGCAGGCACAGCGTCGCTCACAATTACCAACCAAAATGACATGTATGTCACCAAACTCACGGCTCGAACCGACCCATGGGCCGACCCTATATACACAGTGCGCGACACGCTCAATGGGCGTATCAAAAAACAGGGGTTCCTACCTATGTTTTACGAAAAAATTGCACACGAAGGGAATGATTACAAACACGATATTGTCAAATACTCTCGCTCGGGGAACAAAGTGTATGGCTACTGCACTCGCGTAGAACGAGATATTAAAGATAACTCTGGATTTAAAAAGGAGCATATCATTTCGGGCACTGGCGCTACAGTTGACATGTTGAGTGTATTTTACTATATGCGTTCGGTAAATTATGCCAAGATGAAAAAGGGTGAGGAGATGAAATTGAACATCTTTTCGGGGAAATATAAAGAACTTCTCACTATCAAATATCTCGGCACTGTAACTCTTGAACATGAAGGGAAAAAGCACACATGCTACCACATTACCTTCACATTTACTCAAAAAGGGAACAAAAAAACCTCTGACGATATGTGGGCATGGATATCAACCGATGCTCAACGCATTCCAATAAAACTCGAAGGCACACTCGCCGTGGGAAAAGTACAATGTTTCTTTACAGGGAAGAATTAGTGGAAATCCACATTAAATGTAACAAATTTACATTTCGTTTAAGAGATTGATGGCAAAGTCAATCATTGTGTCGTGACCTTGAAGAGCTGCTTGAGGATTAAGATTGATTTCACATCCTGGCGATGGTGCGATGCCAAATTCTGTGACATTGCCCTGTGAATCTAAAATCGAACATGCCGAGAATCGCACGCCCCAGCCATTGGGCATTTCTGACGACAATGGCATACCACTACCCCCACCTGTCGTTGCTCCCACGATTTTTACATTTGGGAGGTATTTCATTATAGACACAAAATTATTGGCAGCACTAAATGTCGAACGATTGGTGAGCACTACCACTGCTTTACCCCACATCACACGTCCAGGCTCGGCAGGTTGATAATAGAATGGATATGGTTCTGAAAAATCGCTATGTCCTGGTCCCGTTTTGTGGCAAATATACCCTGCAAGAGTGCGTTGAGTGATAAATCGCGCCACAAGAGTCTCCACATTTGTAAGATTACCACCACCATTATTGCGTATATCAATTATCAATCCATTACATGCATATAGATGAGCCAACACCTCGTCAAGGTTGCCATTGCCTATCGCATTTGAGAAACTTGAATAATTAATATACCCTATATTTTGGGGCAATATGCCATACACAAGCCCACTCGCTTGACGGTAATTAAAGTTTAAGTAATGCTCTTTCCATAGGCGTGCATCATAGTTTTGGGGATAGTTGCTCCACCATTGATGATAGTATGACACATTAAATGGGGCAATGAGATTGGTGTGACCATCGCGCAGTTCGTTGAGCATTTCACTACACACCTTAAACAACTCGTAGCGAGTCATTTTATCCACAATTCGAGGCGAGTAAACGTTATAAATCGAGTCCCAATCCACCCCTTTTTCTTCAAAGAAGCAATAATGCTCGTCGAGGATAGTCCATAACGCCTCAAAGTTGCCTTGAGGATTATTTTCCCACTCCTCAACCCCATGGCATGAGGTGAGAGCAATTATTGCAAATATTAATGTCAATATCTTTTTCATCACTCACTACCTTATTAATATAGTGCCGAAATTATACGCGAATTTTCGTTGCGAGTGCCACCATGTGCAAATTTTAGCCATTCGCCCGATACCCCTACAACCACACTATGTGAAATCATTTGAGTAGTAATATTATTCACTCTTGTAGAGAATATTGTGCCGTCGTAACCTATTCTTAGAGCCGTAGTGCGACTCAAATACCAGTCGGCAATCACACGATTTTGCATTTTGAAATAGTTGCCCCACCATGCGCCATGACATAATCCGTCGGCATTGCCGAGATATATTTCGTAGTAGGGTTCGGCATAGTTAGGAGCAAAAAATAGTCCAGTGATGGGTATAGTAGGACGATAACTCAACACAAGTCGGCGTTTTGCCAAGAGGGTTGACCATGATAATTCGCCTGTGAGGTTTATAGTCCAAGCAGCCTTTGCTGAGGCAGGATTATTGCCATTGCGAGCGCTATAAATGCATCCCAAATCGAGCGAAGTGCTACCACCTGCAGCAAGGATAACGCTATGTGGCAATCGCCAACGGTGCATCATGCCCCACGACAAATCAAGATTACCACTCCACATCAACGAATTTCGAGCAGGATTAAGCACTCGGTCAACTCCTACCGAGACATCAAAAGCCATAGTCCACTTATCGGGGTTAAAACTCATTGCACGACGTCGTTCATAACGCAAATCAATACCCATTCCGTCATATTGCAACGGAGATAAATATGTGTCGGCAATAGAGGTGTGCCCTACCCCAATTTCCCAAGCCGAAGCCACTGGCCGCACAATATCATTGGTGTCAACTTGTGCCATAACAAAATATGGCAACAGCCCCACAAATGACAGCAATAATCGTTTAATATAATTCATAATTGACAAAATTACGATAAAGAATTGACAAATTCAACACCTATTTTACATATCGAGTCTCTATTTTCAATTCTTATTATTATCTTTGCGTTATAAAATACTAACTACATTAATTCAATCATTAAAAAACAATGGATAGTGCTCTTGCTGCCCTCATAGGGCTTGTGTTATCAATCTTACTAATTATCAAAAAAGTTTCTCCTGTTTATAGTCTTATTCTTGGCGCAGTCACTGGTGGATTGCTTGCGGGTTGGGGACTCGAAACTACTGTTGCTGAAATGATTGCTGGTGTGAAAGATATAACCCCTGCAATTGTTCGTATTATTGCTGCTGGTGTTCTCACTGGTATGCTTGTAAAAACTGGGGCAGCATCACGCATCGCTCATAGCATTATCAATGCTCTTGGCCAACGATTTATATTCCTTGCTCTCGCACTATCGGCTATGATATTGACAGCCATGGGGGTATTTATTGATGTGGCTGTTATCACCATTGCTCCTATTGCTATCATTAGCGGTTGCAAACTCAATCTCTCTCGCACTAAATTGCTCATCGCGTTGATTGGTGGTGGTAAGTGTGGTAATATCATATCTCCCAATCCTAATACAATCATCGCGGCAGAAAACTTTGGCGCACCACTTCCCGATGTGATGATGGCTAATATCATCCCTGCCATCATTGGGTTGCTCATCGTTGTATTTGTTATCGTGCCAATGATTCCTAAAAGCGATTTGATGACAGCCGAAGCAGGTTTGGAAGATAGCGAAGACAAACTCCCTTCTTTGTGGGCAAGTCTTGCAGGTCCTATTGTAACAATTGCTCTTATGGCACTTCGTCCAATATGTGGTATTGTTGTTGATCCAATGATTGCTCTACCAGTGGGTGGTATTGTGGGAATTATCACTACTGGTTACTACAAAAAAGCCGGCACATGTATAGCATACGGTCTTGAAAAGATGTCGGGCATCGCAATTTTGCTCGTTGGTACAGGTACGATTGCAGGTATAATCAAAGCATCGGCTATCAAAGATGTATTGGTTGAAGCACTCTCAGGATTCGCTAATGGTGGCACATTTATGGCACCAATATCGGGTGCTATCATGTCGGCAGCGACTGCATCGTCAACTGCTGGCGCAACCATTGCATCGGCATCATTTGGACAAGCAATTATGGCTGCCGGGGTTACTGCTGTGTGGGGTGCTGCAATGGTTAACTCGGGGGCAACTGTACTCGACCACCTACCCCATGGCTCGTTCTTCCACGCGACAGGTGGCACAATGGGCATGAGTGTGAGCCAACGCCTCAAACTCATTCCTTACGAAACACTCGTAGGTTTCATTCTTGCAATGGGCACAGTGTTTACATATATGTTTATTGGATAATATCACGAAAATCATAATATAGAAATGAAAAAAATTGTAGTTGCATCTGACTCGTTCAAAGGTTCACTTTCGTCAAAAGATGTAGCCGAAAGTGCTGCTCGTGGAGTGCATGAAATATATCCTCAATGCGAAGTTGTTGAAATAAATGTAGCCGATGGTGGCGAAGGCACAGTTGACGCTGTGGTTGATGCCCTTGGTGGCGAACTTATTACTATTGATGTAAAGAATCCTCTCGACAGCCCCGTGGCTGCAACCTATGGTATTGCTGGCACTACTGCTATCATCGAAATGGCGTCGGCAAGTGGATTACCACTAATTGCTGTAGAGGAGCGCAACCCATCTAAAACCTCAACCTACGGTACTGGTGAAATGATTCTTGATGCCATTAACCGCGGTTGCCGCAATTTTTTGGTGGGGATAGGTGGTAGCGCAACAAACGATGCTGGCACTGGTATGCTCCAAGCATTAGGATTCAAGTTCATTGATAAAAATGGCAATGAAATAGCTCGTTGCTGTGGTGGTGTGCTTGGCGAAATTGCAGATATTGACGATTCACAAGTGCCTGCCGAAGTAAAAGAATCGGCATTTACAATCGCCTGCGATGTTGATACGCCATTCTGTGGACCAATTGGTGCTGCCTATGTGTTTGCTCCTCAAAAAGGCGCATCGCCCGAAATGGTAAAAGCACTCGACGAGGGTATGGCTTCGTTTGCCAAAGTAATTGAAAAAAAATATAATATCGACATCGTTCCTGTTGCTGGTGCTGGTGCTGCTGGTGGTATGGGTGGCGCATTCCGTGCATTCCTCAACGGCACATTGCGTAGTGGTGTTGAAATGGTGCTCGATGCTATCGATTTCAACAATCGTATTGCCGATGCCGACCTCGTAATCACTGGCGAGGGAAAGGTCGATTTCCAAACTCCTAAAGGTAAAACTGCAGCAGGTGTACTCGCTCGCGCTAAAAAAATGGAAATACCTACTGTGGCAATTGGTGGTTGCGTAGAACCATGCGACGAACTCAATGCAATGGGCTTTGCAGGCATCTACCCTATACTTGAAGAAAAAGTGCCCCTTGAATTGGCTATGCAACACGACTTTGCATCGGCCAACGTAACTAAAACAGTGGCAAAGATTATCAGAAATTGGAAATAAGTCTTATAGATCTTATAATCAAAATATAAGGCGATGCGTCAAATTGATTTTGGCGCATCGCTTTGTTATGTTATGCTATTGTTGTTGTGAAATAAACTATTTCGCTGGGGCAAAGATTACAATACGATTCCAATCGTTAGTGTCATAGAGTTGTGAATTGCTACCTTCGGCCTGAATTGAAAGACGTGAAGCATTGATGCCATACTTGTTTACCAACGCATCATGTACGTTTTGAGCACGTTGATGAGAAAGGTGCATATTGTAATCGCTTGTACCTGTTTTTTCGTCGGCATAGCCCTTAATTACAATATTTTGTGATGGGTTTTCTTTCAACCATTCTGCCACATTATACACGTTGACCATTTCGGTATCGGTAATCACTGCCGAATTGAGAGCAAATCTCACTGTTGAAAGCAAAATTGCATCTTTTGTAGGTGCAGGGGGTGCCACTACTGGAGCTGGCTTCACCTCAGGGCAAGGAAGTTGCGACTCGGCATCGGCAAGCGCTGCAGCACATACTGCCAACGATGCGCGCAATTCGTTTACCTGTTCATTTAGCTGGTTGATATAACCCAAATCTCCACAAGGATTGTAAGTGTCAAAATCTCGACCACCAAAGTTGATAGTAACACCACCTATTGCAGTAATGTTTACATCTACAGGATCTCCATAGGCACAGTTATTGAAATTGTCGCCATAGAACTGTGCTCTACCTTCGATAAAGAAATCGGCATATCGGCAAAGACGGAAACGCATTTGAATACCGGCCGACACTGGCAATGTCCATTGATTTGGTTTGTCGCCATAAGAGGTGCGAATAGCTGGAGCATTGGGATTAAAGTCCCATGTATAAGTACCACCAAGTCCCACAAATGGCACAATTGTGAATACTCGCTTCATATTCACACCACCTACCGAATTGAACATATCCCACATCAAGTCGAAGTTGGCATTGATATATTTCGCTTTGCTATACACCTCATTATCCCAATGTATTGCACCATAAAGGGTACTCATACGCCAACCGAGATGAGGCGTGAGCCACTTACCAAACCCAACATTGTAAGCCGCTGTAATATGGCGTTTTTCATCACCATTTGGAAGATAATTTTCCAACAATGGAAGATTCATACCTGCGCCCATTTGCATAAACCAATTATCACTCCAATGCGAATAATAATGGTCGCGACATTGCTCAAGGTCAACTACTGTAACGTCCTCTTCTACTACAAGATAACTATTATCTTGAGCCGACACACTAATAGGTATAGCTACAGCACTACACACAACAGCCATTCCTAACATAAAATTCTTCTTCATAGTTTTGTAGATTTTAATTAAACAAATATTTCAAATCGTTAATTACCCACATAACGAATAATACGTGTTGATTGTTCGAGCAAATGTTGCAGAATTATTGGTTTTCACACTACTCTTTTTATATTAATTAAGGTATTTGAGGTTGAATGATTGGATTTTATTCGTTAAATTTGCAAATTGGTATATACACCAAATAATAAACAAATTTTTCAAATTGTGAATCAACATAAAAACATAGCAATTTTAGGCTCAACAGGGTCAATCGGCACACAGACTCTCGACATCATTGCCGAGTATCCCGATAGATTTAAGGCTACTGTGCTTGTTGCAGGTTCTAAAGTGGACCAACTCATTGAGCAAGCACTAAAATGCCGTCCCCAGTATGCCATTATTGCCGACGAAAGCAAATATGCACAATTGCATGAAGCTTTAGCTCCTCATGGCATCAAAACAGCTGCAGGCGCACAAGCCATTGCCGATGCAATGACTCTTGATTGCGTTGATACTGCAGTAACTGCTACAGTGGGTTATAGTGGATTAGCTCCTACAATCAGCGCAATTAAAGCGGGTAAAGATATCGCCCTTGCCAATAAAGAAACTCTTGTTGTGGCTGGTGAATTGGTCACAAATCTTCTCAAAGAGTCAAAATCAAAGGTTATACCCGTTGACTCTGAACATTCGGCTATATATCAATGCCTTGTGGGGGAAGATCCTACTACAATAAAAAAACTAATCATCACAGCATCGGGAGGTCCATTCCGCACTTTTGAAGCCGAGAGATTAAAGAGTGTGACTGTGAAAGATGCTCTTCGCCACCCCAACTGGGATATGGGGGCAAAAATTACAATCGACTCAGCAACAATGCTCAACAAAGCGTTTGAAATCATAGAAGCACATTGGTTGTTTGGCATCGAGGCTAATCGCATTGAGGCTGTAGTGCATCCACAATCAATTATCCACTCAATGGTAGAATTTGTAGATGGTGCTGTAAAAGCTCAACTCGGAGTTCCCGACATGCACCTACCTATTCGCTATGCTCTTGGCGATGCCACTCGATTGAAAACTTCTGAGCGAGGATTGCAACTATCAGATTATACCAACCTCACTTTTGAGGCACCCGATGTGGAACGATTCCCAGGAATAAATTTAAGTTATTACGCTCTTGAAAAGGGTGGCAACTCAGCATGCGTGATAAATGCTGCCAACGAAATTGCAGTTGCTGCATTTTTGCATGAACAAATCGGGTTTCTCGACATTTATAAGATAATTCTACAATCTTTAGAGGCTATGCCATTCATTGCATCACCCTCTTACGAAGATTATGTTAATACTAATTCTGCGACACGTCAATATGCCGAGTCGCTCGTAAAACAATTGAAACATTAATGGAAGCATTTCTTCTTAAAGCAGGCCAATTAGTTGCCGCACTATCTCTTCTTGTAATTATTCACGAATTTGGGCACTATATGTTTGCCCGCATTTTTGGAATCAGAGTTGACAAATTTTTCTTATTCTTCAACCCCTGGTTCTATCTTGTGAAATACAATCCTAAGACTAAAAAATGGTCGTTTTTCAAAGACAAAAAAGATGCATCACAACCTACTGATGAAGCGTCAAAAAGCGAAAAAGCAACTTGGCGCGACACCGAATATGGTATCGGTTGGTTGCCTCTTGGTGGATATGTCCAAATCGCAGGTATGATTGACGAAACTCAAGATGCGTCAAAACTATCTGCCGAACCTCAACCATGGGAATTCCGCACCAAACCAGCATGGCAACGCTTGTTGGTTATGATTGGTGGTGTGTTGTTCAACTTCCTCCTTGCTATTGCAATTTATGCAGGCATCACATTCACTTGGGGAGAGCAATACATAGAATTTGACAATGCTACTGCTGGTATGGCTTATGTTGAAACAGCCAAAAACATTGGATTCCAAGATGGCGATATTCCATTGCTTGCCGATGGCGAAAAAATTAATGTTACCGACCACGACCACATTATGAAGATGGTGGAAGCAAAAACTGTGACTGTGCTTCGCAATGGTACAGACTCGGTTAATATTGCAATCCCCGATAATTTCCTTTTCCAACTCAACGATGAAAAGGGTTTCTTTGCATATCGTGTGCCAGTGCATGTAGCAAAAGTAGTGAATGGCGAAGCTGCCGAGAAGGCAGGTCTTCAAGATAATGACCAATTAGTATCGGTTGCAGGTGTTGCAACCCCTTCTTATACTGAATTTACTGCCGAGTTGTTGAAGAACGCAGGCAAAGAGATAGAAATGGGTGTAATACGCAATGGTGAATCTACTACTGTAAAAATTACTCCTAACGAGGCTGGCAAAGTAGGTGTTCAACTCAAACCAATTACCGACATCTACCCCACTACAACTATCGATTATACATTCCTACAATCAATTCCAAAAGGAATTGAAATGGGCTGCAACCAAATGGTTACTTATGTTAGTTCGCTCAAACATCTATTCACTGCCGAAGGCGCACAAAGCCTTGGTGGGTTTGGTGCTATTGGCGATCTCTTCCCCGAAAGTTGGAGTTGGTATAAATTCTGGACTATTACAGCATTCCTCTCAGTTATATTGGCATTTATGAACATCTTGCCAATTCCTGCTCTTGATGGTGGTCATGTATTGTTTACGCTTTACGAAATCATCACTCGTCGCAAGCCAAGCGAAAAATTCCTCGAGTATGCACAAACAGCAGGTATGCTTCTCCTTTTTGCATTGCTTATTTATGCTAATGCCAACGATATTTATCGATTCTTTATAAAATAATTATAGTTCATGAGCAACCCTATTATAACTCTCAAACGAGGCAAAGAAGACTCTCTCAATCGCTTTCACCCATGGGTGTTTTCGGGAGCAATTGCAACAATGCCCGATAACCTTGAAGAGGGTGACATTGTGGATGTAGTAACTCACGATGGTCGCCATATAGGCGTAGGACACTATCAAGTGGGTAGCATTATGGTGCGTATCCTCGATTTTGGCACTACAACAATCGACCAAGAGTTTTTCGCAACACGCCTTGCCGAGGCCCTAAAACTTCGCAAAGCATTACGCCTCGATCGTGAAGATAACAACGCCTACCGTCTTGTGCATGGGGAAGGCGATTTCCTCCCTGGACTCATCGTTGACATATATGGTAATACCGCTGTAGTGCAAGCACACTCGCCTGGTATGCACTTCGCTCGCACTACAATTACCAATGCACTTGTGGCTCTTGATGGCGTTGACATCAAAAACGTATATTACAAATCAGAGACTACTCTCCCCTATAAGGCACAACTCGACCCTCAAAACGATTATCTAATTGGTGGTTTTGAGACAAATGTTGCGATTGAAAATGGATTGAAATTCCATGTTGACTGGCTCAAAGGACAAAAAACTGGTTTCTTTGTTGACCAACGCGATAATCGTAGCCTTCTTGAGCATTTTGCTCGTGGTCGCAAGGTGTTGAATATGTTCTGCTACACAGGTGGATTCTCATTCTATGCAATGCGTGGTGGTGCAGAGTTAGTACACTCTGTTGACAGTTCGGCTAAGGCTATTACTCTAACCGATGCCAATGTGGAACTCAACTTCCCAGGCGATGCTCGTCACAAATCGTATGCCGAAGATGCTTTCAAATTCCTCGACTCTATGGAGAAAGACAGTTACGACCTCATCGTGCTTGATCCTCCCGCATTTGCAAAGCATCGTAGTGCATTGAAAAATGCCCTTCGTGGTTATCAACGACTTAATGCAAAAGCCTTTGAAAAAATAAGTTCGGGTGGTATTTTGTTCACATTCTCATGCTCACAAGCTGTAAATAAAGACCAATTCCGTCTTGCAGTATTCTCGGCAGCAGCACAATCACGTCGCAAAGTGAGAATATTACATCAACTCACACAACCAGCCGACCACCCTATCAACATATATCACCCCGAGGGAGAATACCTCAAAGGGTTGATTCTTTATGTAGAATAATCAAATAAATAATATAATATGTCATTTATTAAATCAATCATTCCAGGAGCATTAATTGCTCTATCATTAACTTCTTGCAACGATATGGCTCAAGAAACTGAATTCAACTATGTAGTTGATAGATTTGCCGATGTTGAGGTGCTTCGTTATAAAGTACCCGAGTTTGAAAACCTCTCACTTCAACAAAAGAAACTCATCTACTATCTATCAGAGGCTGCTATTGTGGGCCGCGATATTCTCACCGACCAAAACTGCAAATACAACCTCGAGATTCGTACTCTTCTTGAAAATATCTATCAAAACTATAACGGCGACCGCGAAACAGAAGATTTCAAAGCGTTTGAAAAATATTTGAAACTTGTGTGGTTTGCCAATGGTGTTCACCACCACTATTCATGTGATAAATTCACTCCCGAGTTTTCTCAAGAGTTTTTCACTGCTCAAGTAAATGCACTCCCAGCCGACAAGCAACCTGCTAATATTGAAATACTCAATAACGTGATTTTTGACCCTACATTCATGGCTAAACGCGTGAACCAAGCCGAAGGTCAAGACCTCATTACTACATCGGCTTGTAACTACTACGACAGCATTACTCAAGCCGAAGTTGACGCTTACTATGCTACAATCAAAAATCCTAACGACTCAACTCCTATCTCTTATGGATTGAACTCTCGTTTGGTTAAAGAAAATGGCAAAGTAGTAGAACAAGTGTACAAAGTGGGTGGCATGTATAACGACGCAATTGTTCGCATCGTTGAAAATCTCACCGAAGCGGCTAAATATGCCGAAAACGATGCTCAACGCAAAGTTATCGAATCACTTATTTCATATTATAACAGCGGCGACCTTCGCACCTTTGACGAATACTCAATCCTTTGGGTTAACGACACAACTTCACAAGTTGACTTCATCAACGGTTTCATCGAAAGTTATGGCGATCCACTCGGCATGAAAGGTGCATGGGAATCAATCGTAAACTTCAAAAATGTTGAAGCATCAAAACGCACTGAAATCATCAGCGAAAATGCTCAATGGTTTGAAGACAATGCTCCTACCGACCCTCGTTTCCGCAAAGAAGAGGTAAAAGGTGTATCGGCTAAAGTTATCACTGCCGCAATCCTATCGGGAGACGCTTATCCTGCTACTCCTATCGGCATCAACCTTCCTAACGCTAACTGGATTCGTGCTACTCATGGTTCAAAATCGGTGACAATCGAAAATATCACTCAAGCCTACGACGAAGCGTCACATGGTAATGGTTTCAACGAAGAATTTGTTATCGACGAAGATACTCGCGAATTGATGAACAAATATCTCTTCATCACCGACAATCTTCATACCGACCTCCACGAATGTCTTGGTCATGGTAGTGGCAAACTCCTTCCTGGTGTTGACCCAGATGCACTCAAAGCTCATGGCTCAACTCTTGAAGAAACTCGCGCCGACCTCTTTGCTCTCTACTACCTAGCCGACCCCAAATTGGTTGAACTCGGATTGCTCGACAATAAAGATGCTTATAAAGCTGAATACTACAAATACTTACTCAATGGTATGATGACTCAACTCATGCGCATTGAGCCAGGCAAGGATGTAGAAGAAGCACACATGCGTAACCGTAAACTCATCGCTGAATGGGCATACGAAATGGGTAAAGACGAAAATGTAGTTGAACTTACAAAAATTGATGGCGAAACTTACATCAAAATCAATGACTACGACAAGTTGCGCGAAATATTTGGCAAACAACTTGCTGAAATCCAACGCATCAAGAGTGAAGGTGACTATGAAGCTGGACGCGTATTGGTTGAAAAATATGCTGTAAAAGTTGACCCACAACTTCACAAAGAAGTGCTCGACCGTTACGCATCACTCAACATCGCTCCTTATCGCGGCTTTGTAAACCCAATTTACACGCTTGAAAAAGATGCTAATGGCGAAATCACTGATGTAAAAGTCACTTATGGCGAAGGCTACATCGAACAAATGCTTCGCTACTCACGCGACTACTCGCCATTGACAAAGAAATAAAGAATTATCCCTTTTGGTAATTTTTTGTTATTTTTATTTGTCAATTAAAAACTAATTACTACTTTTGCTTCGTAATCGTAACAAAAGAACGACATGACTCGATTTTATGCATATTATTTTTTCTTTTATTTTTATTTTGCAAAAAATAGAAACGGGATTTTATGTGCATAACATCATATAATTGATAAATGAATTAATAATAATATAAAGTCCCGTAATATTGCGGGACTTTTTTTATAACATAAATAAAACTGATAACAATGGAAAAAAGAGTAACAATTCAAGGCGTAGCCGGATGCTATCACGATGCAGCCGCAAGAGCTTATTTCAATGATGAAGAAATCACAACAATCCCTTGCGACTCTTTTACCGAATTGTTTCAACGCATGGGGTGCGATGCATCGTTGTTGGGCATCGTGGCTATCGAAAACACTATTGCTGGTAGCATTCTCCCCAATCACGAACTATTGCGTCAAAGTAACATGCAAATCGTTGGTGAACACAAAATGCACATTTCTCATGTGCTTGCTGCTCTGCCAGGTCAATCTATCGATGAATTATCAGAGGTAAATTCTCATCCTATGGCTTTGATGCAATGCGAGCAATACCTTCGTCAACATCCCAATCTCAAAATGATTGAGAAATTTGACACTGCTGGTAGCGCTCAAGAAATTGCCGAACATAAATTGATGGGACATGCTGCCGTGTGTGGCGAATATGCGGCTAATCTATATGGTCTAAATATTCTTGAACGCGGCATAGAAACAAATAAACGCAATTTCACTCGTTTTCTCATCATTGCCGACCCTCTATTAGCAAGTGAAATGCGCCCTCGCGAGGAAAAAATCAACAAATCATCTATCATGTTCACTCTCCCCCACACCAACGGGGCTTTGTCAAAGGTGTTGACAATCTTCTCATTCTACGACATCAATTTATCAAAAATACAATCTCTACCTATTATTGGTCGCGAATGGGAGTATCGTTTTTATATCGACCTTACTTTTGACAGTTACGTGCGTTATCATCAGTCAATCGATGCTGTGCGTCCACTGCTCAATGATTTGAAGATACTTGGTGAATATGTTGAATGTAAAAACGAAATTTAAGATGAATATCATACCTGCTCAACGCGTTACAGAAGTACAAGAATACTACTTCTCAAAGAAACTTAAAGAGGTGGCACAACTTAACGCTCAAGGTGCCGATATCATATCTCTCGGAATTGGTGGTCCCGACCGTCCTCCCCACAAAGATGTTATCGACACTCTTTGCGCCGAGGCTCAAGTAGAGTCAAATCATAGTTACCAACCTTATGTGGGCATTCCCCAACTACGACAAGCATTTGCTCGCTGGTATAATCGTTGGTATGGAGTAGAACTTGATGCTAACACTGAAATACAACCTCTCATTGGCTCAAAAGAGGGTATTCTTCATGTATCGCTCGCATTCTTAAATCCTGGCGATGGCGTGTTAGTGCCAAACCCTGGCTATCCTACCTACTCATCGGTAAGTCGATTGGCTCAAGCCGAGATTTTTAACTATGACCTTACCGAGGGAAATGGTTGGTATCCCGACTTTGATGCGTTGGAAAAACTCCCTCTCGAACGCATCAAACTCATGTGGATTAATTACCCACACATGCCCACTGGTACACCTGCTACGCTCGACTTGTATCAAAAAATCATTGATTTTGGTCGCCGTCATAATATTGTCATTGTCAATGACAATCCATATAGTTTCATTCTCAACGACAAGCCCATGAGTATTCTACAAGTAGATGGAGCAAAAGATATTGCTATTGAAATGAACTCAATGAGTAAATCACACAACATGGCTGGTTGGCGTGTGGGAATGTTGGCATCAAACCCTACTTTCATCAACTGGATATTGAAAGTGAAATCAAATATCGACTCAGGTCAGTTCAAACCAGTGATGCTCGCCGCAGTAAAGGCTCTCGAAGCCGACAAAGATTGGTACACAACTCTTAATAATCTATATCGTTCACGTCGAAATGTAGCTGAAGAGATTATGACCGAACTCGGATGTACATTCAACCCTTCACAACGAGGATTATTCCTTTGGGGACGCATTCCCGATTCTATCGCATCAAGTGAAACTCTTGCCGATAAGGTGCTATATGACGCTCGAGTATTTATCACTCCTGGGTTTATCTTTGGCAGCAATGGAGATAGATATATTCGCATCTCACTTTGCGCTACCGAAGAAAATATGCGTCGTGCGCTCAACCGCATTCGTGAAATGAACAATAATTTGAAATAATATAAAAAACATATAACGATGAAAGACTTACAACCTATCATGCTCGAAGGCATTGATACCCAAAAACCACTATTAATAGCAGGACCATGTAGTGCAGAAACCGAAGAGCAAGTGATTAGAACTGCAACCGAACTCGCCGCTAATGGAGTTAAGATATTCCGTGCTGGCATTTGGAAACCTCGCACTAAACCTGGTGGTTTTGAAGGAGTAGGAGCCGAAGGTCTTCAATGGCTCAAAAAGGTAAAAGAACTCACTGGCATGTACACTTCAACCGAGGTGGCAACAAAACAACACGTTGAAGAAGCTCTTGCTGCTGGCATTGATATATTGTGGATTGGTGCTCGCACCTCTGCTAATCCCTTTGCTATGCAAGAAATTGCAGATGCCTTACAAGCAGCCAATGCCGATGTGCCTGTGTTAATTAAAAACCCTGTAAATCCCGACCTTGAATTGTGGATTGGTGCTGTGCAACGTATATATAATGCTGGTATTCGTCGCATAGGTGCTATTCATCGTGGATTCTCGGCTTATGGCAAGCATCTATATCGTAATCTTCCACAATGGCACATTCCTATTGAATTGCGCCGTCGACTACCTAATCTACCCATTATTTGCGATCCAAGTCACATAGGGGGGAAACGCGAACTTGTATCATCGATTTCTCAACAGGCTATTGACATGGGATTTGATGGACTTATCATAGAAAGCCACTGCGATCCCGATTGTGCATGGAGTGATAAAGGTCAACAAATCACACCCGACGTGCTTAACTTTGTCGTTAACACACTTGTACATCGCAATAAATCTCACTCTACCGAAAATCTATCTCTCCTTCGTCAACAAATCGATGCGCTCGACAATGAACTCCTTGAAGTGCTTAATAAACGTATGCGTGTATCACGAGAAATTGGCCAATTCAAAAAAGAACATCGCATGCCAATTGTTCAAGCACAACGTTACGATGATATCATTCAATCTCGTGTAAAACTTGCTATGGATATGGGTATGAGTGGTGATTTTATGAAATCAGTTCTCGCTGCTATTCACGAAGAATCAGTGCGACAACAAATTGAAATCCTCAATCAACGATAATCCTCAAACTAAACGCTACAAATATGAAAATTCTTATCATAGGAGCAGGCAAAATGGGTTCGTTTTTCTGCGACATCCTTTCATTCAAACATGAAGTGGCTGTTTATGACACCGACCCACAACGCCTACGCTTCACATTTAACACACTCCGATTTAGTTCACTTGATGAAATAGATGAGTTTGCACCCGACTTGGTTATAAATGCGGCTACAGTAAAATACACCATTGATGCTTTCAAAACCGTGATGCCTCACTTACCTAAAAATTGTATTTTGAGCGACATCGCATCGGTAAAAACAGGATTGCCCGAATTTTATGCTGAGTGTGGACACCCATTCGTTAGTACACATCCCATGTTTGGTCCCACATTCGCATCACTGAGCAATCTCAGTAGCGAAAATGCCATTATCATTGCCGAAAGCGATCACCTCGGTAAAGTATTTTTCAAAGATTTATACAACGAATTGCATTTACACCTCGAAGAGTACACTTTTCAAGAACATGACGAAACTATCGCCTACTCTCTCTCTATTCCATTTGCATCAACACTCGTATTTGCAAGTATCATGAAGCATCAAGATGCTCCAGGTACGACATTCAAGCGACACATGGCAATTGCTCACGGATTGATGAGTGAAGACGACTATCTATTGAGCGAAATTCTTTTCAATCCCAATACTCCACACCAATTGGAGCAGATACAAGAAAAATTATCGCAATTGCAAGAAATAGTCAAAAATCGTGACTCTGAAGCAATGAAGCAATATCTCGCTCGAGTGAGAGAAAATTTGAAATAAACGCCACCATATAACACAAAAAATCCCGAGCCATTTAGGTTCGGGATTTTTTTTAGATATAGTTCTAAAATTATTTTTTGCGACGTGCACCGTAGCGGCTCATGAACTTATCAACGCGACCAGCTGTGTCAACCAATTTTTGTTTACCAGTGAAGAATGGGTGAGATGAGCTAGTGATTTCAAGTTTTACGAGAGGATAAGTAACGCCATCAACTTCGATTGTATCTTTA
>JAFOYQ010000016.1 GCA_017424575.1 Muribaculaceae bacterium | reverse complement strand
TTCCATGGCGAGTTCGCGCACCGATGGCACTTTCTCCTCTTCAATCCACTCATGCGCAAGAATTTTGTTGAAACAATAATCAATGATTTGTTGATATATGGGTTTGTTGGTTTTGAAATCCATACGCGTAGAGTGTTAAATTTGACGATACTTAATGGTGTGAATAGTGTAGTAGAGCAGAATTGCGCCATAGATTGAGCTGAGCACTAATGAGAAATAAAGAGTAAATGACAAGGCTCCATCAAAGCCTGAATCTTCAATTGTGAATATGAAGCTGGTAATAGAACCAATGATACCCAACACAATAGATGCTCCTACTGATATCACTATAGCCATCAATGCTTTATTCTTTTTGAAATACATCACGCCAAATAGTGATGAAAGAATCATATTGAACGCACCGAGAATGACCGATATAATGTAACTGATAGTGGTGCCATTTGGTAATGACTTGAACTCGGCAGGGATTTCTGTTGACATAATATCGTTAATTAGTTCACGAGCACCAGGGAATATGTAGGATACACCAAAGCCTGCAGCTGCTCCCACAAGTGTAATAAGTGGAATTAAGAGGAATGAATAAATGAAATAAAACGCCACTTTTTCATTACCTGTAACGGGTAGAATTGTTTCAATCAAGTGATAGTTGCGACGCGAGAATATAATTGGATTCCAGTATAATGCGTATAGCATGCCAAACATTCCAAGAAATATGAAAATCAAGAAGAATGATTGTGCGCTAATTGTAAGCAGTAAAAAGAACGCGAGAACAAATGAAATGATAGGGTATGCCATCATTTGATATTTGGTAGTTGGAAGGTAAAAATCAAAAAGCATTTTTACTCGTCGCCATGAGAATCCATCTTTTTGGATAGGATTGCTTATTGTATTTGTTAATTCAGTCATGAGTAGTAAAATTTAGGGGGTGATTACTTTAATGCATCAAGCACATTTTGAGCAGCATTGCTCATTAGGGCACTGTAGATGAGAGAGAAATTGATTTCGGTTTCATTGCCGTCAATATTCTTTTCAATCCAGCGAAATCCGTTCATGTCTTGCTCTATATAAAGTGCATTAGGACTTGGCGCAGTTGAAGCCATAAAGGATAGTTTAGAACCTAATTCTTCGGTGGTCATAGACAATAATAAATTGCCACGACGAAGCATCATTACGCTTTCAAAAAGGTTTTTCAAATCCCATACGGTGTGAGTTGAGACTATTACGGTTTGGTCTTCGCGCAAACTGCCCACCATGATTTTAAGTAGCTCTTTCTTGGCGTTGATGTCGAGTCCATTTGTAGGTTCATCAAGAAGAAGAACATCCGAGCCGAGGGCCATTACATAAGCGAGGTTTGCTTTCTTGCGATTACCCAATGAAAGTGATGAAAATGATTCGTTGCCAGTGAGGTGGAATATCTCGAGGTTTTGACGGAATATTTCTTCGTTGAAAGTGGGGTAGAATTGAGAATGGATTTTAGCAAAATCGTTGATGTTTTTTGCTGGGAATGTAATGTCCTCGGGCATGAAGAATACTTTGCTCATGTCGCATGGCCGACGAAGTGAAATGTCGTTGCCATCGATGCTGCATGAGCCCTCTTTGGCAAACAATAACCCTGCGATTACATGTAGTAAAGTAGTTTTACCAGCACCATTTTCGCCAAGCAACAAGTGCACACCCGCTCCTAAATTAGCATTAATGTTATCGAGTGCTTTATACCCTTTGTTGTAATTGAATGAAAGATTTTTGATGTCAATCATAACTGTATATGTTTAGAAGTTGATTAATTAACTGGAGTAATAGTATAGCCTGCTTGACGGAGTAGATTCAATACTCCATTTTCGCCGGGGAGGTGTCCTGCTCCAACGCACACAAATGCCGATTTTTGAGGGAGGATGGTTTTGAGTTGGTTCACCCAATTAATATTGCGATTAGTGAGCATTTTAGCTTCATCTTCAGGTTCTAATCCTAAATCGGGGTCAATCATCAATTGGCGCACTTTCTCAATGTCTTGTGTCATATATGCATTATAGAGGTCGAAGCTGAAACTTTTCATCATGTCTTCTTTGTGAATGGATTCAAGTAAATCTTCGGCTTGCTTTGAGATAGGATCACCAAAAAGGACATTTATTTGGAATTCTACAGTTTCAAATCCGTTCACCTCTTTGCCTGCTTGTATGCCTATGGTTTGAACATGCGTGTCGAGTTGTTGCATAGGATTGAAATTGGGAATCACCTGCATATTCATCAATATCATGAGTTGTTGGCTCACCAATGATGGCTTCATTGCGTCGAGCATTGCAAGTGTTGCTTGTCCTCCCGAATATTTCTTTATGACGTTGTCGATAGAGTCAAATTGCTCTTTGGTGAAAATTTTTGACAAAGTGCTATCGGCTGGAGCCATAGCAAACATCATCATTTTTTGTTGAGTTGCAGGCGAATTCATTTCGCTATGCTCAATTTCACCATACACTGCATCTACGCTGTTGATAGCTGCGTTAAATCCTTTAATAGAATCAATAATAGAAATAGGAGCGAGGTGGTGAGTCCCCATTACATAAGAATCACCTTTACATTCATTTCCACTCACTTTGTAAAGAATTTGTGCATTTCCACTTAATGCAATAATAAGTGTTGCTAATGATAAAATAATCTTCTTCATTTTGGCAAATTTGTTTAGTTGATTAATATGATATTTGAATTAGTTATTTAACTCAATTTTTAGTTGTTTTGGTGTTTTAGTTGACTACAACGCCACAAAGGTAAAACAACTTTTTGCAAACTTCCAAATATTTTGAAGAAAAAATCTATTTTTTTGAAGAAAAAGTAAAATTAGTAGGGTAGAAATAGATAAAGTGTTGTGAGTAGAGGGTTAGGGATTGAAGATGTCGGGATTGAAAAATGAAATTACATCGTGAGCGTTGTCGAGGGCGATGCGTGCGGGGCTGTTGGGGTTGATGGCTACTGCATGCTCATAGTCGGTAATCGCTTGCGAACGATTGCCGAGACGCCAATGGAGTTTGCCCCGAGTGAAATAAAGTTTGTCGTTGTCAGCATCAGATTTTATTGCTAAATCCAACGCAATTATAGCATCGTCAACACGATTTTCGTTAATTAATTCTTCAATTTTTTGAAAAACGCTCATATTTTAGTACTTTTGACTCCAAATATAAAACATTTTATTGATATGAGAAGCCTATTTTCAATTTCTTTATCGTTATTGATTGCGATTACATCGTTTGCCACCGACCCTACGGCAACAAAATATTCGTCTGCCGATTGTCAAGGCAGTCTTAAACCATATACTGCGCCTACAAAGGAATATACTTATCCCGACTCGCTTGCACCTGTATTTATCAACCACGTTGGACGACATGGAAGTCGGTTCCCAGCATCGGCAACTCATTGTAAGGCGATACTTGATGCATTAGAAAATGCTAAAACTCAAGGCACAATTACTGCTCGAGGAAAAGAACTGCTCACGTTGGTAGAATCGGTAATGGAAAAAGCAAATGGTCAATGGGGTGCGCTCGATGATCTAGGGGTTGCTGAGCAACGTGGCATTGCTGCTCGCATGTATAGTCGTTATCCATCATTGTTTAAGGAAAAAAAGGTTGAGGCAATATCATCATACTCGCCACGCTGTGTGATGAGTATGTATTCTTTTACACACCAACTCACTCGCATGAATAATTCTATTGAATTGACCACTACATCAGGTCGTGGAAAGTCATCATTGATGCGCCCATTTGATGTGGAGATGTCATATAAAGATTTTATCGAACTTGGTGCATGGAAGGAGCCATATCAACAACATTTTGATAAAGTGGTGCCTACATCGGCAATCGAACGAGTGCTTGGTAAGGATTATAACTATGGAGAAATCAATCCTAAAGATTTGGCGATAGTAGAGTATTATGTTATTGCAGGCATGAGCGCTATGGAGATGGAGTGTGATGCGTCAAAATATTTTACAACTGAAGAATATAACGCATTGTGGTCGTGCTTTAACTTGCGTCAATATTTGCAACGCACTGCTACAACTCTCTCATCGGTGCCTGCCGATATCGCTTCGCCATTGCTTTGCGATATTATTGAATCGACCGACTTGGTAGTAGAACGTGGAGGCAACACCTCGGTATCAGCAAAATTGCGTTTTGGCCATGCCGAAACTCTTATGCCGCTTCTCTCCTTGATGCGATTGAAAGGTTGCAATTATAAAACAAACTATTTTGACACTGTGGCGAAGAATTGGCAGGACTTTAATGTAGTGCCAATGTCGGCTAATATACAATTTGTATTGTTCAAAACAAAGGGTGGGAACTTCTATCTACGCATCGATCGCAACGAGGAACCGATAGCATTTATCCCTAATAGCACCGATATATATGTGCCATGGGAAAAAGCACGTCAATACCTCAGCAACTGCGTGCCATTGTATTATCAAACTTGGTAACGACGCGAGAAATCGTATAAAATGGGGGAACTAAAACATTGTTGGCACAAAATTTTGTGCCAACATGTATATAATTACCTTAAATTTTGTGATAGGTGTATGATAATGGCTTTGATAATTACATGTCTATTAGCAAATAATGCACTTTTTAAGGAGTTATTTCCCTTGTTCTGCGAGTTGAATTGCTTTTACTTTTAGGAGTCTTGCCTTTGTGCGATAGTCTTTTGCTTTTTGTAGGCAATTTTTAATGTGTCGTTCTTTTTGTTTAATAGATGATTGGGTAATATGGTCATTATTCATCATGCATTGCAGTTGGGCAATCTCTGATTCGTAATATTTGATTTCATCGTCACATTGCTTTGCAAGTTCGAGGTATTGAGCTGCTTGTTCATAGTAATCTTTAGAACTTTCGGCAAGGGCAGTAGTGTAAAGACCTGAAATAAATAAAATTATGATAAACAAGCGTTTCATTTGAAAGTGAATAAGAAATCGTTATTGTGACAATATAGATGCTTAATATGGTGGTATATAGAATATTAGATTAGTATTCCTTTGCCTTCGCGAATTATTTCAGGCTCTGCGCTATCGGTGCAGTCGATTATTGTTGAGGGCGTGATATCTCCGTAGCCTCCATCTATAACCAAATCAACATCACGCTCATATTTCATGGCGATTGCTTGTGGGTTGCAAGCATCATCGGGGTCGTCACATTCGATTGATGTTGTAAGAATGGGATTGCCCAATTGTGAGGCTATTTCGCGCGCAATAACATTGTCGGGAACACGTACCCCTACGGTCTTTCTCCCCTTAAAAACTTTGGGTAGAGTTGATGCTGCTGGAAGAATAAATGTAAATGCTCCAGGGAGATTGTCGCGAAGCAGTTTGTATGCATTGTTGTCAATGCGAGCATATTGCGAAGCTTGCGATATGTCACTGCAAATAATCGAGAGGTTGGTGCGTTGAGGATTAATCCCTTTCAATTTGCATATACGTTCAATCGCATTATTGTTGAGAGCATTGCACCCTATTGCATAAAGAGTGTCGGTGGGGTAGATGATAATTCCTCCGTTGCGCAATGTGTCAATGATTTCGTTCATAAAACGATCATTGATGTTTGAGGTGTACATTTTGAGGATTCTCATGGCAGTAATATGGAGTTATTGTGCTGAAATTATTTCAATATTGATGTCGGTTGCAGAGGCATGTCGAGTGAGGAGGTCGGTGGTGAGGTTGATTGTGTCCACAATTGATAATTCTTCGCCATATATGTTAATGCACATAAGTAGTCGAGAGGTGTTTTCGCTAAGTTTTGTGCGCTCCTCATCGCTAGTGGGGGTGCCTATGCCACCTATCTCGTCGCGATAAATGGGGAGCGATGCGATGTTGAGCAATCCTCGGCCTATCGCTTCAAATTGTTCCCCTTCACGCCCTGCGCCAAGTCGCAATGTGTCGCCTTGTATTTTGTCGAGATCAAAACCACCGATTGAATATCCCGAGCGAACCGACAAAAGATTTATCAAGTCGATGAGAGTGAGAGTGCGATATAATTCCATCCCTTTTACCAATCGGCGACAAAGCGCTTCGCTTGATGGGCGATAGCGATTGGGTTCTTTTCCTAATGCTTTATATGCTTGACGAGTGGCTGCGATGCCAGGGCGTTTATTAATCATCGCCATCTCAAATGTGCTTTTTATGCGCTCTCCCTCGGCAAGAAGTTCTTGCCAAAGAAAATCGGAGGTGGGTGGATTTGTCACCGATGCTTCTACTTTGATGACTTTTAGCGTAGGAGCTACTGATAATATGTCGTTTTCGAGAATAATCTTCATGATATGCAAAGGTAATAAAATGCTCGCAATCAAGCAAAAAAAAGAGACGTCATCACGACGTCTCTTTTCCTTTAAACCTTTATCTTAATCTAATACTATGAAAAACACACATGCAAAAGTATGTATTATTTTTGAATTGGCAACACAAATAATCTGAAAAAAGAGCAAATTTTAGCATTTTTTAATATTTCAACTATTGGAAGTTTCAAAATATTTGAGCCGCTTTTATAGAGTTGAGTGGAGGAGGGTTGAACCTTAAGAGGTGGAGAATTGTTAAAAACAAGATATAGGGTAGTAAAATTCGCAAGTTGATGATATATATTTTGGCATTTACTGCAGAAATTCGTAACTTTGCAAGTCTAAAAATTAATAATGAGTATATACTACTAGAAATATCAATATAATTCTAAATAGATTACAAAATTATGAGTAAAGAAAAGAAATTCTTGACCTGTGATGGTAATCAAGCTGCAGCGCATATCTCGTATATGTTCTCAGAGGTAGCGGCAATCTACCCCATCACACCATCGTCAACAATGGCTGAATATGTTGACGAATGGGCAGCAGCAGGACGTAAAAACATCTTTGGAGAAACCGTCCTTGTACAGGAAATGCAATCAGAAGGTGGTGCAGCAGGTGCTGTTCACGGATCTCTTCAAGCAGGTGCGTTGACTTCAACTTACACTGCTTCACAAGGTCTTCTCCTTATGATTCCTAATATGTATAAAATCGCGGGTGAGTTGCTCCCATGCGTGTTCCACGTATCGGCTCGTACACTCGCATCACACGCATTGAGTATCTTTGGTGACCACCAAGATGTGATGTCGGTGCGTCAAACAGGTTTCGCAATGCTTGCTGAAGGTTCAGTACAAGAAGTTATGGACCTCTCGGGTGTTGCACACCTTGCTACTATCAAATCACGCGTTCCTTTCGTGAACTTCTTTGATGGTTTCCGCACATCTCACGAAATCCAAAAGATTGAGATGCTCGAAAACGAAGACCTTGCTCCACTTTTGGATCAAGAAGCTCTTGCCGATTTCCGTGCTCGCGCATTGAATCCAGAAGCTCCTGTGGCTCGTGGTATGGCTGAAAACGGTGACGTATTCTTCCAACACCGTGAATCATGTAATAAATTCTACGATGCAGTTCCTGAAATCGTAGAAGAATATATGAACAAAATTTCAGAAATCACCGGTCGCAAATATGGCTTGTTTAACTACTATGGTGCTGAAGACGCTGAACGCGTAATCATCGCTATGGGTTCAGTGACTGAAGCTGCTAAAGAAGCTATCGACCACATGGTGGCTAACGGTGAAAAAGTGGGTCTTGTTTCAGTTCACTTGTATCGTCCATTCTCAGCTAAGCACTTCTTGTCATCTGTTACTAAGACTGCTAAGCGCATCGATGTATTGGATAGAACTAAGGAACCAGGTGCTAATGGTGAACCTTTGTACTT
>JAFOYQ010000015.1 GCA_017424575.1 Muribaculaceae bacterium | reverse complement strand
GAAGACTTCTATGAGTTTGATAACAAAAAACATGGCAGACGATCTATAGAAATGCCAGCATTCTTTTTCGCATACGAATATGACGAATACCACGAATATGGCGACAGGACAATTGCTGCATTCCTAAACATCAAAAATCCTGCAATCAATCCCGATATACCAAATGCTGGTGTAACAAATACAGCAGGCGAAGATGCTATGAATAATCTTATAGCAGAAGGTTATGATGGGTTTATAAGAGAGTATGATGGTGTAATAGATGAAGTAAATGCTTTCTATCCAAATCAAATCAAGTTGGCAGAAGGTAATACTGAATTTGGGGAGACTAATGATATTCGATTCCGAGTTGAGGAAGTAGAGAAGGTGAAAGAAGACTTCACTTTATCGGAAGACAATGCAGGGGATTTTGAATATGCTTTGATTCATAGCATAAGCGATGAGTTGTCGGCACGCAATGACTACAAGCGCGTGAAGGGTGTAGAGGTGCGCGTGAAGGGTCATACTCCTAACTGGGATAACTTTACTCGATATGATGAAGAAGTAGACAAGTATGTGCCAGTGAGCGACAAGATTCTTAATGTGACTGTGGGCGACTACTATAACACTGATTATCGTAGAGCAAAGGCAGACTATGAAGAATTTGTGGCTGAATATCCAAATGTAAAGGCTGTAAATGTGGAGATCGAAGATGGGACATCGATTGCCGATGCTCTTGAGCAAATACACACAGCACTTAAAGAAAAGGGCATTGACTTTGAATTTGAGTCAAATCCTTATTGGGTGAATCAATATTCAGCAGAGAATAATGACTTGTCGGCAAGTGGAACGAGATTCCGATTAATCGGTGAGCAAGGTGCGAAGTCGATGGACAAGAAGGAAGGTACTACTGCTCGCATGGACAACCTTGCTGTGGCTAAGAAGATGCTTGACGAATATAGCTACAAGGAAGTGAAGATGGCTACAGGCTGGGAAAAAGGTATGGATGGCAAGTGGAGATATGAGACACCCGACTTTGAGAAGTTTGATGTAAATGGTAACTTGAAATTCGTGCAACGCCATCCTGATTACGCAAGATATAGAGAGCTTGTGAAGAAAAGTAAGAAATCTATTGACAAATATAATATAAAAATGCATAGGCGAGTCCAAAAGGGCTCGCCTATGTTGTGTTTTAGGGGAGTGGGGGTGGATAGTAGCTATAGTGTCTATAGTGGGGATGATTGGTGTTCACTATTGACAAAAGAGCAGAAGTATAAATTATGGGAGTTGAAATTACGGGAATTATTGTTAATTTTGTGGGTAATATTATAGAATTTAAAGATAAGGAATAAGATATTATGTTACCGATACATTTTGCTCCGTTGCAGGGGTATACTGACAATGCTTATCGCAATGTGCATGATGCGATATTTGGGGGTGTTGAGGCTTATTACACTCCATTTATAAGAATTGAGCGCGGTGAGCTGCGTAAGAAGGATATTCGTGAGGCCTTGCCCGAAAATGATGAAACGGGTAAACTTGTTCCTCAAATCATAGTGCGTGATGCTGAAGAATTCTATTTTTTAGTGGAAAAGTTGAAAGAAATGGGTCACAAACGCATAGATGTGAATATGGGATGTCCTTTCCCATTGCAGGCTCGCAAAGGTCGTGGGGCCGGCATATTGTGTAATCTTGATAAGGCGAAGGAAGTGCTTGAGGCTATTAATGCCGTTACTGATGTAGATTTCTCTATAAAGATGCGTCTTGGAAACGAGAATGTTGATGATTGTTTTGCGTTGTTACCAGCACTTAATGCAACTCGTTTGACTCATATCACTATGCACCCACGCATAGCCACTCAACAATACAAAGGTGAGGTGGATATGGAACGATTTAAGGCGTTTCTTGAGGCTTGTAACCACGATGTGATATATAATGGTGATATTACATCGATCGAGGATATAGAGCGAATAGAGCGTGAATATCCAAAGGTGAAGGGTGTGATGATAGGACGAGGCTTGTTGATGCGTCCGTCGTTGGCAAAAGAGTATGCTAAGGGTGAAAACTTAGGTGATGATAAGTTGCTGAAGATGGTGATGCGTATGCACGACGAATTGCTTGATGAATATTCACAAACTTTGCAAGGTGACGGACATTTGCTGATGAAGATGAAAACCTATTGGGAACATCTTGAGGGTGTGATAGGGCACAAGCAATATAAGTTGATAAAAAAGGCTGTGAATATGACGAAATATAAT
>JAFOYQ010000113.1 GCA_017424575.1 Muribaculaceae bacterium | reverse complement strand
GGAAATCTATATTTTGTTGTTTGTATTCCTCTTTGCGGCTCATTTCTTTTCGATGTTAATGGCGCCAAGTTCTTTAATCGCGCCAGTTGTGGGCTCAAATAATAGGTAGGCGGGGGCTTTTTTATCGGTAAAAAGTTTTGGGTCGATGCCAAATACTACACCATGTTGAGCCGATGGAATAATGGCATCGCAGAAAGTTTTGCCACTATATTCGATTTTTAATGATACTTTGCCGGGTATGTTGTATGCCACACCACCTTTGGGGAATTTTTTTTGTTCACCTTTTTCGGTGAGAGGGAGTTTCCCCTCTTCAACAATGTTGAGAGTTAGATATATTGGTTCGCCAGCAAGGTCATCAGCATCAATAATTCCTTCAGAGGCAGATATGCGAGCAATAATCTCGCGAGTTACCTCATCTGATGGGGTGAAGGTTATTGTTTTTACTGATGTTGATACCTGTGTAGTGCCCATAAACATAGCAATCAACGCATCTTCTTGCGCTTGAATGTTGCTGAGGGTAATTTGCATAGACTCTCCGTCGGCAGGCATCTGCTCGGCTTGTCCGTTGAGGATGTCTTGGCGAGTTTGTCGCAATTCAAAGAGTTGGTTTGCAGCGAGCTCAGCGCGTTTAGCCGAAGATTGACTTTGTGCCATCTCTTTACTTATAACTTGTTGAGCTGCCTTTGTTTCCAATGCAGTGGGTGCTGCTGCTTGTGCTTCGGGAAGGTCAATTTCTTCCGATTCGGGGATGTCGGTAGTATTTATCGCCAAAGGGAGATTTTCGTCGTTGATAATCAAATATGGGGTGCTACCCGACTTGAATTGCATTAAATATTGTTGCTTGCTATCGGCAACGCCACGAGTGGTGAGCGTGATAGATTTCAATGTGATTGATTCGCTTTCACGGTCGATAGCATTGTTAGCGTTGAAATATTTCTTTGCATATCGGTAAAATTCCCCTGGTTTCTTCACTGTCTTTTCGGTTTCGATAGTGATGTCAACAACGGTAGAAGGGAGGGTATATATTATTCCATATTCACTCGCTTTAGTGGCTGTGAGTTTTTGAGTAGTTTGAGCCGAGATACTCATGCTCATACATAGTGCCAACGAGGTTATAATCCACGATTTTTTCATAATTCAAATGGTTATAGTGATTTAGATGGTTAATATTTGTTTGAGGGCGCGCCCCACATTGTCGGCAATATCTCCAGCTTTTACGCCAAAGATGCCGTGGGTTTCGCTAGAGATTTCGCCTGCAACTCCATGCACATATATTGCAATCAAAGATGCAATTTCGGGAACATATCCTTGTGCAAGGAATCCTGCCATTAATCCAGTGAGAACATCACCACTGCCAGCAGTTGCCAATGATGCATTGCCCGATGAGTTGAAGAATATCATGCCATCGTGGCGCACAACTGCAGTGTGGCGACCTTTGAGCACGATGATGATGTTATATCGTTTAGCTCTATCTAATGCAGTTCTCAATCGTGCTTCGTCGGTTTTATGTTCGCCAAAGATGCGATCAAATTCACCTGCGTGTGGTGTGATGATAGAATTGGATGGGATATAGTTCAATAACGATGGGCGTAAAGCAATGCAATTTAGTGCATCGGCATCAAGAATTATTGGTTGCTTGGTGTTTTTGAGAAATTTCTCTAATGCTTGAATGGTGTATTCGTGAGTTCCGATACCAGGACCTATTGCGATGCCATCGTAATTATGGCGAGGTGCAATATCGGTGAGAATAAGTTCATGTTTATCGGCAACAAACATTGCTTCGTGTGCCGAAACTTGCATAACATTGTAGCCGCATTGTGGTGATTGAACGGTGATTTTTCCCACGCCTGAGCGAATAGCAGCATTAGCACTCAATACAGCAGCGCCCATCATGCCATAACTGCCAGCAACTATGAGAGCTGAGCCACAATCGGCTTTGCTTGCAAAGGCATTGCGTTTTTTTATTGCGCAACGTATGTCGGATTTTTCTACTAAAAAGAAATTAGTAGCGCTATTCTTAATAGCCTCTTTGCTAAGACCTATTTCAAGGACTTTCCATTCGCCTACGAGTTGAGCATTGTCTTTCAAAAAGAACGCCAAACGTGGGAATTGGATAGCAAGAGTGAGATTGGCATGAATGATGTTGCGGTTGATAGGATTGGCATTCCAGTCGCCAAGCATTCCCGATGGTACGTCGATTGACACAATCGTAGCTCCCGACTCGTTGATATATTGAATTACAGTGGTAAATCCTCCACAAATGGGTTTGTTTAAGCCCGAACCAAACAGACCATCAATAACAACGTGGTTGGGACTTAAAGCGGGGAGTGTAAAGTTTTTTACAATCTCTGTGAAGTTGATATCACCCAATTCCAACAACTTATCACGACAAATACGACACTCGTTGCTCAACATATTTCCACCAATGTTAAACAAGAATATCTCGGGGTTATACCCCTGCTCAATGAGTATTCGAGCCACAGCCAAAGCATCGGCACCATTATTGCCAAAACCTGCAAAAATTGAGATAGGTTTATTAGGACGCCAACGCGATATAATTTCGTTAGCAATAGCCTCCGAAGCGCGTTCTACAAGGTCAGATGCAGTAACGTTTTCGTTCTCGATAGTTGCCTTATCGATAGCTCGTATTGTTTCGTTGTTGAAAATTCTCATTTGAGTGATGGTTTGTTGTTTGATTTGAATGCTGTTTAGCCTACAAAAATACAAATTATAATTGGCTTTATGCTCCAAAATGGGAATTAAATCAAAAAAATGTGCTATAATACTCAATAAGGTTTGGCAGTGAGTTAATATTTTTATAAATTTGCACTAATTTACATATATAAGTTGCCAAATGAAACAGGTTACATATAATGGACTAAACTTTGTCCCATTTATAGAAAAAGAACAAATTGCTGAACGAGTAAAAGCAATGGCTCAACAGATAATGGCTGATTGTGGTGATTGCAATCCGTTGTTTATTTGTGTGTTGAATGGTGCATTTGCATTTGCAAGCGATTTGTTTAGAGCATTTGAATATGATGCTGAAATAGCCTTTATAAGATTAAAAAGTTATGAAGGAACAGGGACAACAGGCACTGTAAAGCAAATTCATGGATTGACCGAAGATATCACAAACCGCACAGTGGTAGTGATTGAAGATATCGTTGACACTGGTTTTACAATGAAGCAATTGATTGAGGACCTCAAAGCAAAAAATCCTACTCAAATAAAAATTGCTTCGTTGTTGTATAAACCTGAATCATTGCAATGTGATGTAAAAGTTGATTATGTGGGATTTTCTATCCCATCAAAATTTATTATCGGTTATGGTCTCGACCTTGACGAACAAGCTCGCAATCTCCCCGATATTTATGTGTTGAAAGAGGAGTAATATCCTTGATTAAATGCACACAATGTTAGATTATATATTATACACATAGATTACTTATTTATTTTGAAAGGACAAATGGTAAATTTGGTAATATTTGGAGCTCCTGGTAGTGGTAAAGGCACTCAAAGTGAGCGACTAATTGAAGAATACGGATTATACCACATCTCAACCGGTGAGGTGTTGCGCGACCATATTGCTCGCGGCACTGAATTAGGAATTATTGCCGACAGTTTTATCTCAAAGGGACATCTTATCCCTGATGATTTGATGGTGTCGATTCTTGCCGACTTGCTCGACTCTAATCCCGAAACAGCAAAGGGGGTAATCTTCGATGGTTTCCCTCGCACTATCAACCAAGCAAAAGAGTTGAAAAAAATGCTTGCCGAGCGCAATTCAAAAGTTCATGCTGTAATAGGTCTTGAAGTTGAAGATGAAGAGTTGATTGATCGTCTCATCAAACGTGGTAAAGAATCGGGCCGTGCCGATGACAACCTCGAAACAATCAAACAACGATTGAATGTATATCACTCACAAACATCGCCACTCCGCGACTACTATATCAACGAAGACAAATATCTTTCAATCAAAGGTAGTGGTAGTGTAGATGAAATCTTCGGTAACATTCGCACCGCAGTAAACCACAAATTGGGCAAATAATAAAACATCTTATTATATAGACACAGCCTCAACTGCACGATGTGCGATTGAGGCTGTGTTGTATTAATTCAGATCATTATTGCGATTTTGTATTATTAATATCAACCTTTTGAAACTAAATGGTAGATGTAATCAGTACATGCCATTGTCTATCTGAATCTCTACGCTGAATGTAACCTTTCTTGATTAGATTGTTAATTTGCTTCTGTATTGCAGAAGTATTTATACCTATCAATTTGGTCAGTTCATTGTAGGTAATAGTAGGATTTTCTTGCAATGCCAATAGAATTCTTGTAGTATTGGTGCTTCTGAATGTAACAATTTGTCCGTCATACCACCACACATTTTCTGCAGATTTGGTAACAAAGTCAATGTCAGCTTGAATTTCTGTTTTAACAAGAATTTTAAAGTAGTTCAAAAAATCTCTGATGTCTCTTAATGTAGCATGTGCTCCATCTGAAGGTGATGGCCCCACAATGAGGTCAGATTGATGCAATGCCTCCAAATATGCTTGCTTGTTACGATTGCGCACCACAATCATAGGCCAATCATGACGAGAAAGAATATAATTTACCATTAGTCGAGCAATACGACCATTTCCGTCCTCAAAGGGGTGAATGCGGATATATCTATAATGGAACATAGCGGCTAACTCAATTGGCGAGTAATTGCCACTTTGTTCTGCTTCATTATACCATACAATCAAATCATTCATCAAAGCTGGTGTTTCTTCTGGCGATGCATATTCGAATCGATCTCCATATCGAGTAATTACGCTATTGGGACGTGTTTTATATGTACCTGCATGCACCACATAGCTAGACTGAATTCCTCCAGGTAGAGTTGTATAAACAGTATAGTCTTCGCGTAAAAGAATTTGATGTAACTGTCTGATGAATGTCTCGGTTAAAGGAGTTTTCTCCTTTGCGACTTCAGTCATCATCTTCAGTCCTACATTACTTGCTTTCATCTCCTCAAAGTCCTTCATCTCGGCTTCGCCACTCACTTTGCCAAATAAAAGCAATAATTCAGTCTGACCATAGGTCAGAGTATTACCCTCTATGTGATTAGAATTATAGTTGTATTCAACAGTGAATTTACGCACGAGTTGAGCCTGCTTCTTGTCGCTAAGTGGAAGCAAAGATAACCACTTGTTATATATAACTTCAAGACCTTTCATATAAATAATTATTATATACCACCATTTAAGGTGGTAACTTACCACCTTTTGTTGTTTGCACAAAGTTAGTAAAAATATTGAGATAAAACTATATTTTCTATACCTATTCTATTTATTATATGCTTTAGTCTAAAGTTATTACTGTTTGATAAATGATATAAAAGGGCATATAAAGTAGCCTCAATCGCACATCGTGCAGTTGAGGCTTTATTGTATGAATGATTGTTATATACTATACCACTTTTTGTATTTCTTCGCCTATAGTATGTAT
>JAFOYQ010000112.1 GCA_017424575.1 Muribaculaceae bacterium | reverse complement strand
ATGTAAAGGATAAAAAAGGTAAATTGCTCAAAAAATTTACTTTCGATAGGAGTGATAATGTCTGGGTTGAGGGGTATGGTTTTGTTCGAAAACTATTGCCTCATGAGTTGTATTTTTTGAATTCAGTTAGAGATTCAACGGGAGTTTTGATTACATTCAAAGAAGTAAAAAAAAATATTGGGAGTTTAGAAGTGTCTCAAACTATAAAATATTGTGGAGTTAAAAGCAAAATGGATAAGATGAATCTTAAAGTAAAGGATATGAAACAACTTAAGATAAAAAAATAAAGTACTAGGCTGATAAATATGTAAATAATCAAATTTGTTTTTGCATAATTCAAAAAAATATATTAACTTTGCGCTTCGAAAAACAAAACGATAACTAAATCTAAAACACTTATGTTAAAATCAATTTTATCAATCTCTGGTAAACCAGGTCTTTTCAAACTCGTATCGGGTGCAAAAAATATGATTATAGTTGAATCACTTGTAGATGGCAAACGCTTTCCATCGCATCAACGCGACAAAGTCATCTCACTTGCCGATATTGCTATGTACACAGAAACTACAGAAGTTCCTCTTCGTGAAGTGCTCGAAAGCGTGAAAAAACTCGAAAATGGTGCTGAAGCAAGTGTAGACCCAAAAGCAGACCCAAAAGTCTTGCGCGAATGGTTCGCTAAAGTATTGCCTGATTTCGACCGCGACCGTGTGTATCCAACCGATATCAAAAAACTCGTACAATGGTACAATCTTTTGGTGAAATCTGGTAACGACGATTTCTCTGAAAAAGAAGAAGAAACAACTGAAGAATAATACATTAGAGACGCATTTTTGCGTCTCTTTTTGCAATATGGCGAAAAAAATAATATTTGCAGTAATCACAATCCTACTCGTCTTTTGGATTGCATCTCGTTGGAATGTTTGGTTTAACAAGCACCCCGAACCTCAATTCCAATTAACCGAAAGTGTGGTTGGCGTTCAACTGACGGTGGGGGACAATCCTTTGTCTAAGCGTATCGTATCGTGGCGGTCGTGTCCCGATTCTGCATTGCTACATAACAATGCCGTGCGCCTTATCTGGATTTCCGATGTCGATACTTTGCATCCTAACGTAAACAAAAAATGGGTTAAGTCGGGTGGAGGTGAGGCGATATATTATTGGAGCGAAGTAGAGGTGCAAGAGGGCGAATATAGGTATGCGATATCAACTCCCGACACAATTACTCATTATTTCTCAACTCGAATTAGTGATGCCGACTCTTTAGAGATTCTTGTTTTAGGCGATATTCAAGATAAGTCATACAATCCTACGACCGATTCTGCTGTGCACGCTATAGCTCAAAATTATAATTCAGATTTTATACTGCAATTAGGCGACCTTATTGACCGTCCTCATCAAGATAAATGGGATATCTATTTTCATTCGTTCGAACCATTGCGCACGTCGGTACCTATTATATCAATAGTAGGGAATCATGATTATCATAAGGGATTAAATAAACATCCCGATGAACGGTTTTTCTATACATTCCCATATTTTTTAGACTCTTTAAATCAAGCTCCCAAAATCGGCTGTTTTCATCTTGATTTTGGCGCAACTCAACTATATATTCTAGACTCTAATCAGCCTATTTGGTATCAATTTCAGCAACGAGCATGGCTAGTCGAAAAACTAAAAAAAGCCGATAAACACACAAAAAGAATCGTTGCTTTGCATCATCCTTTGCGCTCTGCTCGTAGT
>JAFOYQ010000111.1 GCA_017424575.1 Muribaculaceae bacterium | reverse complement strand
GCCGTTGCCGGATTCGACATCAAAGCCCTCATGCAAGGTGCTATCGATATGGAAAATGCCACAAAAGAACACTCAGCCGACAACATCACTGAGGTTTATGCCAAAACTCGTAACGCTCTCTACAACGCAGGCAAAAAGATTGAAATTCTCGTAAACTATAATCCTAAACTTCACTACTTTGGTGAATGGTGGAAACAACTCTATGGCGAAAGTGAAGGTAAAGACCTCAAAGGTATTTTCCCTGCTGCTGTTGACAACTCGACTGACCTCCACTCAATGGGTCAATGGATTCAAGATGGCGAACGCACCATTTTTGAAACTGTTCTTTCGGTTGAAGAGCAAGCTCACTCAGTTGTTATTCCAAGCGATGAAGCTAATCTCGATGGATTGAACTACATCGCTGGTAAACACGTTGACGAAGTAAATAAAATGGCTGAACTCGGCACTCGCATCGCTCACATCGACGGTGGCGTGCCCAACCTCCAAATTACTATCCCTGCCCTCAAAGAAGAATACCTCGGTCAATTAATCTACTTCTTTGAAAAAGCTTGCGGTATAAGTGGTTACATTCTCGGTGTTAATCCATTCAACCAACCAGGCGTAGAGGACTACAAACGCAACATGTTTGCCCTCCTCGAAAAACCTGGCTATGAAGAAGCCACCGCCGCTATCAAATCACGCATCTAATAAAAGTTTTTCATAATGTAAATAGAGGTGAGTCCAATTTAATGGCTCACCTCTATTTTGTATTATAACTTTTGAATTAGTACATACAATATCTCATCTTAGATAATCACCCTACACTTTCAATTTATTTTCTTCCAAAATCGGCGGGGATTTCGCCCTACTCCTCAGAGTTCCATTTGAGGATAAATCTCGTCTCTATTACTAAAAAATGCAACTAGTTGCATTTTTTAGTCTTAATATTTGCTTTTTCATTATACAATAAATACTTTTGTACTACCAAAATCTGAAACTGTTGCAACTTTTAGTAATATGATTATACAAAGAGATAATTACCTTCAACGCCTAATCGCGGCAAAAGGGAATAGAATGATTAAAATCATCACAGGAATTAGACGATGTGGTAAATCATTCTTATTATTTGAATTATTCCACAACCATCTTAATTCGGAAGGTGTTGACAACTCCCACATCATTGAAATTGCTCTCGATGATCGATTTAATGTCAAGTATCGCAATCCCGATGAACTTCTGACATATATAAAAAGCCAAATCATTGACAACAAACAATATTATGTATTGCTCGATGAGATACAACTAGTTGACGATTTTGTAGATGTATTAAATAGCCTTCTACATATTCGCAATGTTGACACTTTTGTAACTGGCAGCAATTCACGCTTCCTTTCCAAAGACATTGTTACCGAATTTCGTGGCAGGGGTCAAGATATTCACATTTATCCACTCTCTTTCTCTGAATTCTATAACGCAAGGAAAGTAGATATTAATAATGCATGGAAAGAGTATTACACCTTTGGAGGGCTTCCTCAAACTCTTTTATTAAACGAAAACAAAGAAAAAATAAATTATTTGCGCCACTTGGCAGATACCGTATACATCAATGATGTAATTGAACGTCATAGAGTGAAAAATCGCCCAGAATTAGAAGAATTGCTCCGCATTATAGCTTCATCTATAGGTTCGCCTTGTAATCCCACAAAATTATCAAACACGTTTAAAAGTATTAAGAACATAACAATATCAAACAAGACGATTAATAATTACCTTAACCATCTATGTGATGCATTTATGATTGAGCGAGCGATTCGTTATAATATTAAAGGCAAAAAATATATTAACACGATGTCGAAGTATTACTTTACCGACATTGGCCTTCGTAATGCGTTGTTAGATTTTAGACAAACCGAACAGACCCATATAATGGAAAATATCATATACAATGAACTGCTTTATAGAGGGTACTCGGTTGATGTTGGTGTTGTAGAAACCACTGGACACGACAAAAATGGAAAATTTATACGGAAACAACTCGAGGTTGATTTTGTCGCAAATGATGCAGATAAACGATATTACATTCAATCTGCATTCTCCATACCTGATGAAGATAAAAAGATTCAAGAAACAGCATCATTTAGAAATATAGATGACTCTTTCAAGAAAATCATTATTGTCAAAGATGACATCATGCCTTATACCGACGAAAATGGGTATGTTCACATTGGACTTTTTGATTTCTTATTGAAGCAAGATGTTTTATAAAACATCATAATAACTCCCAACTAACAAATAAAATCCTTATTCATTAAATAAAGAAACGACATTTCTCAAACTTGAGGAATGTCGTTTTTGTATATCTTGATTATCTTCAATTTATTTTCTGCCGAAGTCGGCGGGGATTTCGCCCCACTGGTCGGTGTCCCATTTGAGGATTGGATTTTTCACCGGATAGTGGGCAATGAGCCATTTGTCGGCACGCGCCAAGAGTTCAAATATTTTACTATTCTTTTCGGTGCGGGCAAGTGTAGAGCGATGTCCACCTTTTTTTATCCACGAAATCGCTGTGCGAGAATCGCTGTAGATAGGCGTAGTAGTATCGCCTTTCTTGTCGAGCATAGCAAGAGCATGAATGAGAGCAAGATATTCGCCCACATTATTTGTGCCATCTTCGAGGGGTCCCACATGAAACACACGCTCACCCGTGCGCACATTCACACCTTGATACTCCATAGGACCAGGATTTTTAGCGCATGCACCATCAACGGCAATGCTATCGAGAATGATTTCGGGAAACGCTTCATAGTTTACAACAGCACTTTTGTGAGATGCAATGGTACGCAACATATCGATATGTTCGGTATCACTTCCTCGAAAGGCGAGTGTAGCAGCTGTTTGATCGTCGTATGCCTTATAGCGAGCGCCAGGCACATTCTTCACTTGCGCCTCACACTCCTCCCAGGTGTCATAGATGCCTGGATTGTGACCTACCCACACTACATAAAATTTTCTTCGTGCCATAGTGATTACTTCTTTATGGGAATTGACAATAGTTGGGCAAACTCTCGAGCTGTATTTTCAATCTCGGCTCGATTTTCAAGTCGCTCCGACGAAAATTCAATCTGCGCTTTTTTGTAATGCTCCATGCGCGAGGCGAGAGCTGACTCAATAAACGCCATTAATTCTTCGGCATTTTTATCGGCAATGAGTGGACGTTTGTGTCGGCCACGCATGAGTCGTGAATGTAAGCGAGGGATAGGAGTGTTGAGAAACACAGTAGTGCCATGCTCATTCATATACTCCATGTTATCAAAGAAACAAGGAGTGCCACCCCCACATGCCACAATTACATCTTCAAAGTCGGCAACCTCTTGGAGCATACGACGCTCCACATCGCGAAAACCCTCTTCACCTCTCTGTGCAAATATCTCTTTTACAGAGAGATGAAAACGTCGTTCGATATAGTTATCAAGGTCAATAAACGGCACACCTGTCAACTCTGAGACAGCATATCCCATTGTTGACTTGCCACAACCCATGTATCCGATAAGAAAAATGGGGCGCACCTATCTTATTTCTTTTCTTTAAGGAGGTCGCGAATTTCAGTGAGAAGCACCTCTTCTTTAGATGGCTCGGCTGGTGCAGGTGCTGGAGCTGGTTCTTCCTCTTTTTTCTTTTTAAGTTTCATTATAGCCTTCACCATGCAGAAGATACAGAATGCTACGATGATGAAGTCAACAATGTTTTGAAGGAATTGACCATAGTTGAGATAAACGGCAGGAGTAACAACAGTTTCGCCATCCATCACAGCAGCAGTAAGTTCGTATTTGAGGTCAGCAAACGAAACATTGCCAGTCATTTTGCCCATAAGAGGCATAATTACATCATTAACCAAAGATGTAACGATTTTACCAAATGCACCACCGATGATAACACCGACAGCCATGTCAACAACATTACCTTTTACTGCAAATTCTTTAAATTCATTGATGAAATTTTTCATAATGTCAAATGTTTTATAGTTTTATTAATTTTCTACAAAAATAGGAAAAAATTTCCTTTATAGAGGTATATTGCGATTATTTTAGAAAAATTGACCTATTTATTTTAATATCTTTGCCTTTGACTGTATGTTAATTGAAAAAAAAGTAGTAATTTTGCACTGCTGAAAATATTTTTTAAGCAAGAATAGAAGATTATAAACCCAATATTTTATTTATTACAATTATGACTAAAGTAGGTATTAATGGTTTTGGCCGTATCGGACGTTTCGTTTTCCGTGCTGCTCAAAACAGAAATGACATCGAAATCGTAGGTATTAACGACCTTTGCCCAGTTGATTATTTGGCTTACATGCTTAAATATGACACAATGCACGGTCAATTCGAAGGTACTATCGACTACGACTTGGAAAAAAGCTTGTTGATCGTTAACGGTAAAAACATCCGCGTAACTGCAGAACGTAACCCAGCTGACTTGAAATGGAACGAAGTTGAAGCTGAATACGTAGTAGAATCAACTGGTCTTTTCCTTTCAAAAGACAAAGCTCAAGGTCACATCGACGCTGGTGCTAAATACGTAGTTATGTCAGCTCCTTCTAAAGACGACACTCCTATGTTCGTTTGCGGTGTTAACTTCGACAAATACGTAAAAGGTACTCAATTCGTTTCTAACGCTTCTTGTACTACTAACTGTTTGGCTCCTATCGCTAAAGTATTGAACGACAAATGGGGTATCGCTGACGGTCTTATGACTACAGTTCACTCTACTACTGCTACTCAAAAAACTGTTGACGGTCCTTCTTTGAAAGACTGGCGTGGTGGTCGTGCTGCTGCTGGCAACATCATCCCTTCTTCAACTGGTGCTGCTAAAGCTGTAGGTAAAGTTATTCCTGAACTTAACGGCAAATTGACTGGTATGGCTATGCGTGTTCCTACTCTCGACGTATCAGTAGTTGACCTTACTGTTAACCTTGCAAAACCTGCTACTTACGCTGAAATCTGTGCTGCTATGAAAGAAGCTTCAGAAGGTGAACTCGCAGGCGTTCTTGGTTACACTGAAGATGCTGTTGTTTCTGCTGACTTCCTCGGTGATGTTCGCACTTCAATCTTCGACGCTAAAGCTGGTATCGCTTTGACTGACACTTTCGTGAAAGTTGTTTCTTGGTATGACAATGAAATCGGTTACTCTAACAAAGTTCTCGAACTCATCGCT
>JAFOYQ010000014.1 GCA_017424575.1 Muribaculaceae bacterium | reverse complement strand
GTTTATAATCCTGCCAACAGCTCATTTGCTCAAATCTTCCAAGGCTCTCGCGCTTCAAGTGGTCAATGGACTAATGGCAGTGCAGTTGTAGGTGGTAGTAGCACTTGCGTTGACTTCTGGGGAATAGGTAGCGAACGTTACATGTACACATTCTGCGAAGATTACAGCACAGGCAAAAAATTGATTCGTTACAAATTAGGCAACAACGATACTTGGAACGCTGCTCCTACATATGTATTCGACGGCATCTCAGGCTATCTTGCTAGCTCAAACGTTGAAGTTGCAGTTTGCGACAAAGGTGTGTGGATTTGCCAAAACTACATGGGAACTAACCACACCGATGAAAGCAAACCTACATTCCTATTCATGGATCATAGTGGCAACCTCAAATTCAATGCTTACTCTCTCGGCACTGCAAACAACATGACAGAAGCTCCCGAAGGTGGTATTGCAATCAACAAGGCGATGACAAAACTTGCTGTTGCCAACGACAACTATGGTAACATCAACATCTATGATGTGACATGGAATGGCAATGTGCCTTCACTCAAATTCAGCTACGAAATCAATGTTAGCCATGCCCAATCTAACTATGCAGGTATCGAACAAATGATGTTTGACCCTGCCGACAACTTGCTCATCTTCTCGCGTCAATTTGGTTTTATGGCGTTCACAATGAAGAACCCAGCTCGCAAGTCGTTGACTTTAGCACCTTCTTCACAAGTGCTTGAAATTAAAACAACAGGCATTGAAAACATTGAGCTCAACGACGCTTCAGTAGAATACTACAACCTCCAAGGCGTAAAAGTTGCCAACCCATCTAATGGCATCTTTATCAAAAAGCAAGGCAGCAAAGTTTCTAAAGTTGTAATGTAATTTAGTCTTTTATAATTCTATAATAGTAGGCTCGGCTTCTTGTCGAGCCTATTTTTTATAGTAGTTTGCGCATTTAGATCATAATTTTATTATTGGTGTCCGATAAAAATCGATAAAACAAAAATAGGAGCCGAAATTTATCGGCTCCTACTGATATTTAGTTATATATAGCTTATTACTTTGCTTCCCAACCAAGTGCAGATGCTCCGAGTACAGCAGCATCAGCTTCTTTAAGTTCTGAAAGCAAAACTTTAACTTTACCTTTGAAAATTCCCATCATATTCTTTTCCATAGCATTGCGCAATGGTTTCATCAACATTTCACCCGATTTTGCAAGTCCTCCAAAGAGGATAATTGCTTGAGGAGATGAGAATACGGTAAAGTCACAGAATGTTTCGCCAAGAAGTTTACCTGTATATTCGAATACATCTTTTGCCAATTGGTCACCAGCATTAGCCGCATCAAATACATCTTTTGAAGTAATTTCTTCAATAGGAAGTTCACGAAGTAATGAATCCTCTTTACGAATTTCGAGGAACTCACGAGCAGTGCGTGCCACACCTGTAGCAGAGCAATATGCTTCAAGACAGCCAGTGCGACCGCAACCACAAAGACGACCATTATTACGTTTTACGATTGTGTGACCAAGTTCCCCAGCAAAACCATCATGTCCATAAACGAGTTGGCCATTGATAACGATACCACTACCTACACCTGTGCCAAGGGTAATCATGATGAAATCTTTAAGACCACGAGCTGCGCCATAAGTCATTTCACCGATTGCAGCAGCATTAGCGTCGTTAGTGATTGCTACAGGAATACCAAATTTTTCGCTTACAAGTTTTGCCAAAGGTATAGGAGTAGGCCAAGGAAGATTTACACCATCTTCAATTACACCTGTAAAATAGTTAGCATTAGGTGCACCAATACCTATACCATGAATTTTACCTACTGCATCGTTTGCTTCAACCAAACGCATTGTTTCGGTATAAAGTTCATTGATATAATCATCAATATTGTTGTGCTTTTGTGTTTTGATTGAAGATGAAGCAATAACTACACCACGTGCATCAACAATTCCGAATACTGAGTTGGTACCACCTATATCAATACCAATAACATAAGGTTTGCTCATAATATATTTAATTTTTATGTTGTTAAAGAAATATTTTTTACAAAGTTATAATTAAATCTCAATTCTAAAACCAATGACCGATAAAAATGTTTGCTTTTTTTGTCAAAGTTCACCATTAATAGCATTTATTGATTTGATATTTCCAAACCACAATGGCACTGTTGCTCGTTGTGGAAATGAGAAATAGTAATTTTTGCCACTTTCAGTAGTGAATTTGAAATTAGAACACATCAATACTTTTTTGGTATGACCAAAATCTATTTCATAATATATCTCTGGCTTAAATTGCGAATTATTATTAATTGGAGCATATAAAAATCCTTGATATATCATAAAAGGGTTATCTCCCTCTACTTTTTCGCCTCTCAACGATTCTGCATTTGACAAACATGTGGGGATTACTCGCAGATTTTTTCCACAATTATAATATTGGTCAATCCAGTATGCCACCCATGTATATGTAAAATTCTCAAAGTATGGCTTTTTCCATGCTAATGGCGACACTTGATAATCGTATGTAACATCGGCAAATACTACTCCATCGTCCGACTTTTCATATTCCTCTAATACATATTCAAATTCATTATTTACTTTAACACCATAGTGTATTACTATAATATAATGAATTGATAAGAATAATGCTATCGCAATTGCCAACACATGTTTTACCCTTGACTTAACTTGACAATACTTTGCATTCTTAATATTCTTCCACAAATATATTGTAGCAATAATTGCAAACAAATACCCCATCCAACCTGTGCGCACTCCTACATCCAACACTAAGTTTAATGATACACCAATTGTTGAAATTGTGCATAACGTTATGAATATGGAGTCTTTTACAAAACATCTAGTAGAGCGTTTAATTAATGCTACTATTGTTGAAAAAATCAGTATAAGATAAGGGATGTGATATAACACAATCTTTTTTAGTATCGAAACTATTTCAATTGACTTTGTTTTGTGCTCAACATTTATTTGTAATCCAGGGGCACTTATTAACCACAATAATCCTAACACAAGTCCCAGTATAATCGCTATGCGTGAACGATTTACATGTGACGTATTTGACAGAAGATACACCACAAATCCACCAAGTAATGGCAACGAAAATCCTTCATGCCATACTCCCAATATTACACCTAATAATAATGATGTCACAACACCTGTGCTTCTCTTTTTGATAAAGAAAACATGTGCAATATATAGCGCCAATGCTGATGCCCATATATAATTAAATGAGAAACATAGCGAAAACATTTGCTCATACCATGGCAACATAAACGACATCATCAATGTCAACAGCAACACCATTAATGGATTTCGGCTATTGATACCACTTATCTTCGCCGATAATATAAGCATCGCGCCAACGAATAATCCAGATATAATTGATGGTATTATCTTTGGCAACAGTAAGAATAGAGAAAAAACGATATTTGATAACCTAATATTATCGGTTTGATAATGCTCTACCCAACTATTCCATAAATCAGAAGCAGGAAACGAAGTATCTATCCCCATGAAATAATTTCGCATGGGCGTCATGTACCAATAATCATCGCATGTGTAAGGCATATTTGAATATATCAACACATGCATAACGGTAATAAACGCTATCACTCCCATGCTAAATAATCGCGAGGGATTGCCTTTAATTTCACTAATATATTGGGATACTCGTTTCATGCATACAAAGATAAAGGTTTTATGCAAATAAAAAAAGGTTGTCATGATGACAACCTTGAATTTTGTGGCGGGAGCAGGACTCGAACCTGCGACCTTTGGGTTATGAGCCCAACGAGCTACCACTGCTCCATCCCGCGATGTTTTCTGAGTGCAAAGGTACACACTTTTCTCAAACCTACAAAATATATCCCCTATTATTTTCTTAAAAAATGCAAAATTTATGTTTTTTAGCATAAAAAACAACATTTCCCTATTAAAAACAAAGGAGATGCATCAATTATTTGATACATCTCCTTAAAGATAGTTATGTAAAGTCTGAATTATCCGATAAGATTTTTACCAGTCATTTCAGCTGGTTGCTCAATACCCATGATGTGAAGGATTGTTGGAGCAACATCAGCAAGAATACCGTCAGCCACTTTTGCCTCAGTATTAGCTGTTACATACACACAAGGCACTGGGTTGAGTGAGTGAGCAGTGTTTGGAGTACCATCAGCATTAACTGCGTTATCAGCGTTACCGTGGTCAGCGATGATGATTACTTCATAGTCGGCAGCCTTTGCAGCTTCAACTGTATCTTTCACACAATCATCAACAGCCTTAACTGCTTTTTCGATTGCTTCGTAGATTCCAGTGTGACCTACCATGTCACCATTTGCGTAGTTTACAACGATGAAATCAAATTTTTCTGACTTAATCGCTTCAACCAATTTATCTTTTACCTCGTATGCACTCATTTCGGGTTTAAGGTCATAAGTTGCAACCTTTGGTGACGCAACTAATATACGTTCTTCACCTTCGTATGGTGTTTCACGACCTCCATTAAAGAAGAATGTTACGTGAGCATACTTTTCTGTTTCAGCAATGTGAAGTTGCGATTTATTGAGTGAAGAAAGATATTCGCCAAGAGTGTTTGACACGTTTTCTTTGTCGAAAAGAATGTGAACTCCCTTAAATGATGCATCGTATGGAGTCATGCAATAGTATTGCAATCCAGGGATAGTCATCATTCCTTCTTCGGGCATATCTTGTTGAGTCAACACGATAGTCAATTCTTTAGCGCGGTCGTTGCGATAGTTATAGAAAATCACCACGTCCCCCTCTTTGATACGACCATCAACATTTGCATTAACGATAGGTTTTACAAATTCGTCAGTTATATCTGCATCATAAGATGCTTGCATTGCTGCAACCATATCAGTTGCCTTTTCACCAACACCGTTTACCAACAAGTCATACGCTTCTTTTACACGTTCCCAACGTTTGTCGCGGTCCATTGCATAGTAACGACCAATGATTGATGCAACTACACCTGCTGATTTTTCACAATGGTTTTGAAGTTGTTCAATGAAACCTTTACCGCTACGAGGGTCGGTATCACGACCATCCATAAAACAGTGAATAAACACATTATCAAGAGCATAATGTTTTGCTATATCGCAAAGAGCATATACATGTTCGAGTGAAGAGTGAACACCACCATCAGATGTTAACCCCATAAAGTGAATTGATTTGCCGTTCTCTTTTGCATAAGAGAATGCATTTTTAATTTCGGGATTTTCAAGGATAGAGCCATCTTTACAAGCCTTGTTGATTTTTACGAGGTCTTGATAAAGCACGCGACCTGCGCCAATATTCAAGTGTCCTACCTCTGAGTTACCCATTTGACCATCGGGCAAACCTACATTTTCACCACTCGCTTGAAGTTGTGAATTGGGATATGTTTCCACCAAATAATCCCAATATGGAGTTGGTGTTGAATAAATTACGTCACCTTTTGATTTATTACCGATTCCCCATCCATCGAGAATCATTAACAATGCTTTTTTAGCCATGATTTTATTATTGTTTTTGTTGTTTAATTTATGACTACAAAGTTACAAAAACTATACCATATATTAAAGCAATCAGTTATATGAATTTTATTTTGCGCTTTCATTTGTTAAAATCCACTAAATAACTACTCTAAGTTATTTTTATTTCTTAAATTTGCATAATACATCTCACACATAAAGTATTTAATCTATAAATCTTAGAAATGAAAAAGAAATTCGCTATTCTTCTATTTTTTCTCGTCAGCATACTTAATGCAAATGCTGAGATTTACCTCATCAGTAGCAGAGCCATAAAAGACTGGACCTCTGTCGAACACAAAGGACACTGGTTTACTACAACCTATAATGCATTCCCCGATTTTGAATCATTATTCAACTCAGAATATTTCAAGCCAAATTCTACCATATATGTAGAAAGTGGCACATATAGCCAAGATATCACTATCAATGCCGAGGGATTAACTATTTTAGGGAACAATGCCTTCTCCGATTGGACAGCTGAGCGCAAAGAGGAATCAATCATAACTGGCACAATCAACATTAAAGCATCAAATGTTACTATAAATGGGTTCAAGTTCACTGAAAATGGACGCGTTCAATCTACATCAGCAACCAATGCCAATCCATTGAGCAATATTAAAATTATACACAATTATATTACTGGTTCTACTTTAACCAGAGGAACGCACAATGCAGTTGTTAAACTCGGCGAAATGATTACAAATGCTAATGTTAACAACATTTCATCACAATGTAGATATAAAGATTGTGAAGTGTCGCACAACTATTTTGAAGGAGATGCAACCCACTACCCCAACTGCATAGGCATAGGTGGAGCATTTGGCACTACTACTGTTGGTGACAACTATTTTTATGATGGAGGAACAAGTGTGTACATGGCTAATGCACAAGGAACTCTCAATATCAAAAACAATGTATTCAAAAACGTAGGAAAAACTACTTTTACAGCACCAGATGGAGGCAATAAAGGCGATTTTTGCATTGCAATATATCGTAGTGCATTTGCCAACTCAACTACGGCAAATATCATAGCAAATGAATTTGATGGTTGTTACGGCCAAGGCTCTGTATTTCCTTTAATTCGTATTTTCCACGGAAGTTTAGCAAATAATAATGTGGTAAATCCACAAAATTATCGTGTAAATATAAATGAAAACACCTTCAAAAATAAAGTATCTGTTTTCCCTGATGCAACAGATGCTTTAGGAGGCTCTAATTTTGTGCTGTATCATGACGATGATACTGGTAAAGATGTGAGATTCAATATTTCAGGCAATCATTTTGACAATCGTTTCTATAAACTATCATGGGTAACTCTTGACGATGATCAAGGATTGCGAGAAGTTTATGCCGACCAATTTACTTACTTTGATTGCACTGGTGGTACAATGTCAGACTTCTACTCAAGTCTCGCAAAGGATAGTAATGGCGATAATGTCGATGTTTCATATCACGCAAAGAAAGTTGAGTTAAAAGAGGTTACTGTTCTTCAAAGTTTTGACATAGACCCACTTACTGGAGACATGTATTTTATCCAAAAAATGGGGTCAAATAGTAATAGCGAATTCAATAACAAATATGGATTTGTCACAAATCATGATGGTCTTTGTATCACACGCGTTCCTTGCACAAATATTGATGGTTATTACTATACCTATAGCACAAATATTGAATCAATGAATATCGGTTATGGTGGTCATGGCACAAATATTTGCACGGTACGTGACAAAAATGGAGAATTGTGGATTTGGGGAGGCGGAAATGCTGAAGTTAATGCTAATAATGACAAATCGGCAACTACTGCACGCTTCCAATTCAAAAAAGATACCGATATCAACCTCAACGTTTCAAGCGACAATGACAAAGTTAAAATATTTAATGTATTAAATGCTGGCAACGAATATCCCGCATGTGATGAAACATCTCGTCTACTTTGTGTTTACACAACTACATCCAGCGAGCATACTTATTACATTTACAACCTTGACGATGCATTAGAAGGAAAGCAAATTCTCTTAAAGACGTTTAAGATTAAAGTAGGACAAGACAAACAATCGTTTAATAATGACAATGGCTACAACACATGGCCACTTCAAAGTTTCGACATAAATGGAGATTATCTCTATATCCTTGAAGGTTCACCCAAGGGTAACGACGGAAATATCGTAAAAGAGGAACCCACCATCGTGGTAACATTATATAATTGGCGTACTGGAAAATTTATCTACCGCAAAGTTCTTGATTACGGGCGTATGACAGGTCTTACATATGGAGAACCTCAAGGGCTTGTTATTCGCCACGACAAATATGGACATGCAATTTTTTACATTGCACTTGTTAATGGCGATGAAGGCGCTCGAAAGGTAAATATATTTAAGTTTATTATTGACTATCACACTAAATATGATGGATCAAAACAGGTTGTGGTAGGTGGTGACACTAATAAATCTGCTCACTTCAAAAACGACTATCCAACTGTATCATATTCTCATACACCAAGTTTAGGACTATCCACAACAGCTATAGGCGCTGTTGCCAATGGCACAGTCACAATTAACAATGGGAATTATCTCTTTGGCGAGTGGTATGGTGTAGTCACAGGCGAAGATGCAGATGCTTTTGATGTCACAATCAATAAAAACAATGCTTTTTCAGAAAGCGTAACGGCAAATGTTTCTTTCAGCATCAAGCACAAAAACACCACAAAGAATGCATACAATGCTACACTTCGTTTATTCTCGCCACTTGCGTCTACCAACGTTGAATCAAACGATATTATAATTCCGTTATCTGGCACTTATTCAGGGCCCACAACTGCCGTAGACAAAACATCTTTATGCGATAATATTTCTATAAAAATTGAGAATAAGACATTATCTATAGAAAATGCTCAAGTCGAGTATATTAACGTATACTCTACAACAGGAGCATTAGTAGCAAGTATAAGCGACTATAATTCTATAGATTTATCACATCTCAATGGAGTATATATCGTTAGCGTAAAATCGACCGAAGGTATTTCACATACATCTAAAGTAATTCTTAAATAACAACATTCGCAACAAATCACACCATTATAATCATGAAAAGACTTTCATTCTTTCTAACTCTCTTAATTTGTGGCGTTATATATGGCAATGCCGCTAATTATCTTATTGATAGTAGAGCCACAAACACAGGAAAACGAATATATCATAATGAGATTGAATACATCGTTGGACAAACTGCTTTTGCCAATTTTAGCTCCTTTTTAACGTCAAATATAGAAGGGAACTCTACTGTATATGTGGCAAGTGGCACCTATGATGAAGATATCACTATCACCACCAATGGATTAACCTTTTTAGGCAACAATGCTTTTACCGACTGGACAACTGAACGCAAAGAGGAATCAATTATTACTGGAACAATATATATCAATGCTTCAAATGTTACAATTAATGGATTTAAGTTCACACAAAATGGGCGTATAGAATCTACTTCAGGAACAAATGCCAAGCCTTTAAGTGAAATAAAAGTATTATACAACTATTTCACAGGAATGACGGTAAAACGTTCTACCTCTACCCCACTCGTAGAAATTGGTAATATTGTTGCAAATGCCAATGTTAACTCTACATCATCACAATGCCGTTATAAAGATTGTGAAGCTTCTCACAATTATTTTGAAGGCGATAACACACACTATTCAAACTGTATCAGTTTTGGTGGAGCATTTGGCACAACAAACGCAGTTGACAATTATTTTTACGATGGTGGAACTGCTATATATTTTGCAAATGCACAAGGCACTCTTAATATTAAGCATAATGTATTCAAGAATGTAGGTAAAACTACTTATACAGCCCCCGATGGTGGCAACAAAGGTGATTTTTGCATCGCTCTTTATCGTAGTGCTTTTGCCAACTCAACCACAGCCAACATAGTTGCCAATGAGTTTGATGGTTGCTATGGACAAGGCTCTGCCTTTCCTCTAATTCGAGTCTTCCATGGTAGCAGTGATAATATTGTCAGTCCACAAAACTATCGCATAAATGTGAATGAAAACACATTCAAAAACAAGCCATCGGTTTACCCTAATGCCAATCATGAATTAGCTGGACAAAATTTTTTGCTTTATAACGACCCAGACACAGGCAAAGATGTAAGATTTAATCTTTCAAACAATCACTTTGACAATAGGTTCTACATGTTTGCGTGGGTAACACTTGACGACCACCAAGGGATAAAGAAAATCTATGCCGACCAATTCTCTCGCTTCTATCAAGCATGTATCACCTCCAATAAAATGTCAAGTTGGACAAGTTCTTTAACTGGCACAGATGTAGGCAACCATGTCTTAAGCCTTGCACTTGACGATGTTACCGTGCTTCAAAGTTTTGACATCGACCCGCTTACAGGCGACTTGTATTTTATTCAAATGATGCCAACAGCTCGCAATAATGCATACAATTCTCTTCATGGATTACCTTCAAATCATGATGGTATGGTTATAACTCGCGTTCCTTGCACAAGCAAAAAAGGGTATAATTATACTTACAACACAAATGTAGAATCTATGGAGATAGGATATGGAGGTCATGGCACAAACATATGCACTGTTCGCGATAAAAATGGCGAATTATGGATTTGGGGAGGAGGTAATGCCTCGGTTAATGACAACAACGACAAATCGGCTACTACAGCTCGCTTCAAATTCCAAAAAAATACCGACCTCAATCTCAATGTGTCGAGCGATACCGAAAAAATCAAGATATTTAACGAATTAGGTGCTGGAAATGAATATCCTGCATGCGACGAAACGTCTCGTCTTCTTTGTATTTACACCACAACCACCGATGTTCACACCTATTCAATCTACGACCTTGACGATGCTTTAGAGGGGAAGAAAACTCTTCTCAAAAAAGTAAATCTCAATGTAGGAGATTATGCACGTCCTGCTATTACCAACGACAAAGGTTATGCCACTTGGTATATTCAAGGCTTTGATATTAATGGCGACCACCTATATATTTATGAAGGGACTCCAAAGGATACCGAGGGGAATATTAAAGCAGGAGAGCCAACAATTCTACTCACATGCTACAACTGGCGCACAAACACCTATGTATATCGCTCTATGATTTACGATGCTCGTATTAATAGCGCTCTATATGGTGAACCCGAAGGTATAGTTATTCGTCCCGATGAATATGGCCATGCGTGCTTATATTTCGCCATTGTAAACGGGAATGCTGGCTCTCGCAAAGTAAACATCTATAAACACATTATTGATTATCACCCTGGCTATAACGCAACAACCCAAAGTGCAACACACATTGGTAATAGCACAGAAACATCAGCACATTTCAAAGGCGATTACCCTGCAATGAATTATTCATGCGACACCAAAAGCATTAATTTAGAAACATCGACTGTTGGAGTTGCCGATTCTAAGACCATTACTATTGATAATGGCGAATATATTTTTGGTGAATGGTATGGAGTTATTACTGGCGAAGATGGAAATGTATTCAACGTAACAATCAATCCCAATAACGCATTCTCCGAAACAGCAACAGCAACTGTATCTTTTGGGATTAACAGCGATAATGCGACAAAAAACAGTTTTAATGCATATCTTCGACTATTCTCACCTCTTGCGTCATCAAGCGTTGAGTCAAACGACATTGTCATACCACTAACTGGGACATATACAGGCGAAACAACTAGTGTCGAAAACAACATCACAAACGAATTGACGATTAAAGTTGAGAATAAAATAGTTTCAATAGAGAATGTTGATGTTAACACCATAAAAGCATACTCTACTACAGGTGCTTTAATGGCTCAAATCAGCAATAACAATTCCCTTGACTTATCAAATCTCAATGGAATTTATATCATTGAAGTTACGACTACTGATTCAACCATTTACACTTCAAAAGTTATCATAAAGTAAGCATATTTATAACAACAATAATTACAACGCCAGTTTTATGCAAAAAACGCATATCTGGCGTTATTTTTATTCATATTTTTCTTTATTTCAAAAAAAATATTCATTAAATTTGCAAAATACGACACTAAAAATATATTATAAACCTAAATAACATTAGCATGAAAAAGCTTTTTACACTAATTCTTCTATTGACAACATGCGCAATAGGAGCAAATGCTGCAACTTACTTAATTAGTAGCAAAGCAACAACTACTGGCGAAACAGTCACCTACAAAAATATTAATTTTACCGTTGGCACAACTGCTTTTGCCGATTTCAGCTCATTTTTAGCTTCACAAATTGAAGAGAATTCTACTGTATATGTTGCCGACGGTGCTTATAGTGGGAACGCTACAATTACAACTCAAGGGCTTACACTCCTTGGTAACAATGCTTTTTGTGATTGGACTGTAACTCGCAAGGCTGAATCAACTATCACTGGCACAATATACATTAAAGCGTCAAATATAACCATTAATGGTTTTAAATTTACCGAAGGTGGTCGTATTGAATCATCATCAGCTACAAATGCAGCGCCATTAAGTGGCATTAAAGTTTTATACAACTATTTTACCGGTTCAACGGTGAAACGCTCTACATCAAACCCTCTCGTGGAAATTGGTAATATTATAGCTAATGCCGATGCTAATTCAACGACCTCACAATGTCGTTATAAGAACTGCGAAGCATCACACAACTATTTTGAGGGCGATGCAACACACTACCCCAACTGCATTGGTTTTGGTGGAGCATTTGGCACTACTACTGTTGTAGATAACTATTTTTATGATGGTGGTACAAGTGTATATTTTGCCAACGCGCAAGGCACTCTTAATATAAAATATAATGTATTTAAAAATGTAGGCAAAACTACTTATACTGCACCCGACGGTGGTAGCAAAGGTGATTTTTGTATTGCTCTATATCGTAGCGCATATGCCAACTCAACTACTGCTAACATCATTGCCAATGAGTTTGATGGCTGTTATGGTCAAACATCTTTATTCCCACTTATTCGTGTTTACCAAGGCAACTCGGGTGGTACCGACCAAGTAACTGCTAAGAATTATCGTATAAATATAAACGAAAATACTTTTAAAAATAAAACTACTACTCTACCCTCTGCAAGCAATGCTCAAGCTGGCGAAAAGTTAATTCTATACAACGATAAAGGCACTGGAACTGGAATCATTTACAACCTTTCAAACAACCACTACGACAATCGTTTCTATAAATTTGCATGGGTAACCCTCCAAGACGGACAAGGCATCCGTGAAGTATATGCCAACCAATTCTCTCGTTTTGACATAGGTGGGAAGATGTCAACATTCGGCACTAGCACATTAACTGGAACCGATGTAACAAACCACGCTACTGCAGTGGCATTGGGCGCCGTTACCGTAATCCAAAGTTTTGATATAGACCCAGTTACTGGCGATATGTACTTTATTCAAAAGATGAACTCTTCGCGCATCACCTCATACAATTCTCTATATGGTTTGAGTTCTGACCATGATGGTTTGACCGTTACTCGCGTGCCTTGTTCAAAAATAAACGGCTATACCTACACATATAGCACCTCTATTCAATCAATGGAAATTGGTTATGGTGGCCATGGAACAAATATGTGTTTCGTTCGCGACAAAAATGGACAAGGATGGCTATGGAGTGGCGGCAAAGCAACAGTAAAAAGTGGTGATGATACTTCGGGCGCCACAGCTCGTTGGAAATTCTCAAGTGGCACCGACATCAATCTTGATGGCTCAGGCAAAACCGATAGCGGTGTAGAATATTTCAATGTATCGGGCTCAAACGACTACCCAGCATGCGACGAGAACTCTCGCTATCTTTGTGTGCGCACTAGTAGTTCAGGTATCAATACTTATCGCATATATGACCTTGACGATGCTCTTGAGGGAACTAAAACGCTCTACAAAACAGTAGAACTCTCTAAAGGCGATTTTGCTCAATCAGATATTTCGGGCGACGGCGGATATAACACTTGGGATTTCCAAAGTTTCGACATCAATGGCGACTATATTTATATACTCGAAGGTTGTAGTGAAGAAAACAGCAAAACAATCACATCGGGAGATCCTACCCTTGTTTTAACTTGCTACAATTGGCGCACAAATGAATATTGCTATCGTGAACGCCTCAATTATGGTCGCATAAATAGTCTTTTTGGCGAGCCCGAAGGTATGGTTCTTCGCTTCGATCAATATGGACATGCCAACCTATATATAGCTGTCGTTAATGGACCTTCAGGCTCTCGCAAGGCAAATATATACAAATATATCATTGACTATCACACAGGTTATGACGAAACTAATGCTAAAGCAACAACTCAAGGTGATGACACTAATACAACAGGCCATTTCAAGACCGACTACCCTACTATTTCATATTCATGCAACACTAATAGCCTAACTTTCTCTGCTACTTCATTAAGCGAGGCTCCATCGCAAAAAGTAACCATCACTAATGGAGAATATATTTATGGTCAATGGTATGGAGTTATCACTGGCGAAGATGGTGATGCATTCACAGTGAGCACAGCATCAAATAATGCGTTCTCAACATCGGCAACTACCACTGTTACATTCACTCCTAAAGCAAATAAAACAACCTACAAAGCATACCTTCGTCTATTCTCTCCTCTTGCAAGCACAAAATCGGAATCAAACGACATCGTAATACCTATTACAGCTACATATACAGGAGCAAACATTCCCGAAACTCCTACTATTAAAATTAACGCTACAAATGTATCGTTATCAACCGAAGTTGGGACAGAGGTCTCTAAAGATATCTCAATCCAAGGTTCGGCTTTGACTGGAAATATTACTCTCGCATTATCGGGCGACGATGCCAATCAATTTAACTTAAGCACTAATTCTCTATCAAGCAATGGTGGAAATGTAACAATCTCATACGACCCATCGGCAAGTGGCACTCACAGCGCAATTCTCACAGCTTCATCTAATGGTGCCGAAGATGTGGAAATAACAATATCGGGTACTGCAAAAGATGCTCCTGCTGTTATAACTGGCTATAATCTCAATCAAGATTGGGCTCAAACAAGTGGTCATCTCACAGCAGGCACCAACACTCGTTGGGCAACTGGGTTTGAAGAGAAAATCTATATTAACGACCACGCTAATTCAATGCTATATTATTGGGATGCCAATGGATTGACAAATACTAATATTGCATCGGCTGCGGGAACTGCTATTACAAGCGACGATGCTGGTAATATCATCGTGTCAACATCATTGTATGCCGGAGGTAACACCGCAATGAAAGTGCTTCCAAAAGGTGGTAAATCATTCCAAGATCTCGCTCTTACAATGCCCGACGGTGTTACAGCTAATCAAATGCAATATCTCGGCAAAGCCATTGGCAATATTATGAGCGACGAAGGTGGTGCTATATTTATCTTCCCTAAAGAAGCTACGGCTGTGGCTAAAATTATAGTTAAAAATGGAGCACAAACATCAGCAACAAAAATTGATGTAACAGCAATCACTGCCGATGCTCAATCAATAGCGATTCCTCTAACCAACGACATCAACAGCAATAACATTGTTGCTCGTGTGCGTGGTGCAAAACATTTCTACCATAATAGTGGCTCTGAATTTGTAGCATACCCCGATAATGGAATTAACACAAATCAAGGTGGTACAGTATTTACTCTAAATAACACGCTATTTGCCGTAGAACCTATCGGCACTCCTGCTTATCTTGACGGATTCCAAGTTGTTGATCTCACAAACAACAAAGTTGTAGCTACTCATGATGCTCAATTTACAACTGCGGCAGCTGCTCCTAATGCCAACTGCATTACCGCTGAAATCACCGATGATTTAACTGCTATACTATATCAATATGTGCCAGGACAAATCGCAGCTCAATACACATTCGCACTCACTACTTCTGGCATAGAGGGTATAAGCTTAGAAGCAAAGCCTACAATTTCAGTAGCAAACAAAATATTGACTGTGAAAGGCGTTGAAGTTGCTGATATTACCATTTACTCCACTACAGGCGTAATTAATGCAAGTCAAAGTAATAGCAATAGCATTAATCTTTCTCATCTCAAAGGCATATATATTGCAGTTGCTACCGACAAAAACGGCAATCGCATCACTCATAAAGTTGTTTTATAATTAAATTTTATATGCATATAACGAGAGAGGTGAGTCAATTGACTCACCTCTCTTATTATCTATTCCTATATTGCTCACTTTGCCAACCCATGAAACACCCATGCTCCAGGTATTCCATTATTTGCAACTGAGTCTAGGAAATGTTTTGCGTCCTCTTTAATAGGGCTACTATATATCGCAATACGATGTAATGTCGAATCGGATAAAATATAAGCATTTTCAAAACGACCACCATCAACAATTTTTTGCGCACTTTCTAATGATTTTAGTGTCATTACAACTACGTGATAAGCCGAATCGCTATTAATTGATGATTGTTGGGGGACTTTGGCATCTAAAGCATTCATCAATGGAGTATATACCGAATCTTCATATACAGAGTCAACAATTGCCACCGACAAATTTGCGCTTTCATTCAGTCCATCAATCTGCGAAATAGTATCATCTTCGTTATACCAAGCCGATAAATCACACAGTTGCGACCACGAAGGGTCATTAATAAATTTATATGTAACGATACCAACAATACCTATAATTAATATCGCTGAATAGAATGCCCACTCAGGCATCCACAAGATTCTTCGAGGTTTCTCCTCTTCAGTTTGCCCTATTGGTTCGTTATCGTTATTTTCTTCAGCTATTTCAATCACCGATTCGTTTTTTTCTTCAGCCACCTGTTGCTCCTCAACCAATTGAATCCCCTCTTCTACTTCAATCGCAGAATGTATCTCTACAACAGGCTCTTCTATTGCCTCATTGAGATAAACAATTTCGGGCATAGGATCTTTTAATGCCACACCACAGTTTGAACAAAAATTGGCATCTTGAGACACCTCAAAGCCACACTTAGAACATTTATTCATTGTTATAATTTTACTATAATTATATCTTCATAAACAAAAAACAGGTCAACTGCATTTGCAATCAACCTGTATTTCAATGAAAGGTGTCCGAGATGAGATTCGAACTCACACAGCCGCACGGCCACTACCCCCTCAAAGTAGCGTGTCTACCAATTCCACCACCCGGACGAGTATCAACCTTCGCGTTGAGATTTATCAAAAAAAATTAGAGCGAAAAACGGGACTCGAACCCGCGACCCCAACCTTGGCAAGGTTGTGCTCTACCAACTGAGCTATTTTCGCAATTCTAATCTCTTT
>JAFOYQ010000110.1 GCA_017424575.1 Muribaculaceae bacterium | reverse complement strand
TTTATGGTTTTCGTGCTTTTTCGACACTTGTTGCACCACATTTGAATATATATCATCAAGCCCAAGATTTTTTGATATAGCGGTAAAAACAGTATTATTAAATCTTATCACCTCAGCCGAACTGCGCCAATTAGTATTTTCCTCAATTGCCATACCTCGCTCCTTTGTGTAATTACCAAAATCTTCTGCAACTTGATATTGCAACAATGTAGGATCGGCGTTTCGGAATCGATAGATACTTTGCTTCACATCGCCAATAATAAGGTTATCATTACCTCGCCCCAAACTTTCTCTAACAAGTGGACTAATATTTTCCCATTGCAAGCGAGATGTATCTTGGAACTCATCTATCAAAAAGTGATTCAACTTTACACCCAATCGTTCATAGATAAACGGAGCCTCATCTTCGCTGATAATACGTTTCAATATATCGTTGGTATCCGACAATAATATCATATTATTTTGCTCACGAAACTGCTTGGCATGTCTTATAACATCACCCACCAATCCCAATCGATAAACCTCCTTTCGCAATAGGCATAGGCATTTTGCTTCGGTTGTAGAAATGCTTTCGACAATGTCATTCAACTTGTTTATCACACAACCTCGCTCCTCTTCCGACAATCGACATTTAGCATTAAATACTTTCTCTGGAATTTCTATAACATTCTTTTTGAATGCATCAGACACGCTCAATTCCGATACAGTTTTAGCGTTTGACAATTTCGCAATGCCTGGTTTAATACTCTTCCCTTCAATCCAGTCTAAAGCATTTCTGTCGTTAATATATTTATTTAAATCGTTAATCTGATTCTTTATTCTATTAAACTCTTTTGAAATTTGCGCAGTCAATTGCTTTTCAAATTCAATAATGAGGTTGGGGTTGCTAAAATATTTTTCAACCTTTTCGCTATGATACAACTTGAATTGCTCATCTGATAATGTGTTGACGAATTTCACCAGCGAACGATATAGACCTGAATTTCGGTTAAAGACATTAAAACCTTTACCCTCATCCATGTTTTGCTTCATGTATCCAGTGAGCCAATTCACCATTCGCTTTGAATGGACATCATCGTTATTGTAATTTATAGCATTGAACATTTCGCTCACTCCGGCTTGGATAACGATATCATCACTAAGCTCCACATCATAGTCGCCAGTCATATCGGCCTCAAAGGCAAAAGTGCGCAATACATTTTGGAAAAATGAGTCAATAGTGCTAACATTAAAATAGAGATAATCAAACAATAATTGCCCCAACACTTTATTGGCACACTCTTTCAACTCGTCATCGCTACAACCAAATAAATTCTTCAAATCCTTTAGATACGGACTCTTCTCGTTGCCCATCACTGGTAATTCTGCAAGAATAGCGAGTTCCCTGATGATACGACTCTTCATCTCTTCGGTTGCCTTATTGGTGAACGTAATAGCAAGAATGGCCTCATGCTCCCCATCAGGATTTTTCCTTAGTTTATATTTATCACTGCCATGGATTTTCTCACCCATTAGCAGCTTGATATACTCATAAGTAAGTGTATATGTTTTTCCCGAACCTGCCGACGCTTTGTAGATTGTTAGCATAGTTGATATCAGATTAAAGTTTTTATCAAATTATACGAGCCTTATAGCCCTGTTTAGTCAAAAATTTCAACACAGCATCACGCTTATCCCCTTGGATAAGGATTTCGCCACCACGAGCCGAACCACCTGTGCCGAGTGAAGCCTTCATCTTGCTTGCCAATTGCGCCAATTCCTCATCATCGAGTGTAAAACCAGTCACAATCGTAGCGATTTTCCCACCACGACCTTTTTTCTCAAGAATGATATCCAATCGAGGTTGCTTCGATGGGGTATCCTCAACTGGTTGTTCTACAACCTCCTCCCCTTGTGGAAGGTCGGGGTTAGAATCAAGAAACGCTTGCAAACCTGCTTGCCAATCATTCATTCCCATAACTATTCATTTGTTTCGTTATTTATACACACATCGCGTTGGCAGTTAGCACAATCGCCATCACAACTATCAGCCTCCTCTTCATGTTCAGAATACTCACGAGGAGCGTCAATCATATCCGACAATCGGCGCAACATTTCAGCATATTGAATATCCTCAACAGGCAACTCTGAAATATAAGCATCAACCGAGTCAGCGCTCATCAATGAGGCTGCGTGATAACATTTTGTAGCCTTAGCCATATTCTCTACCTCATTCATCTGCTCCGATAGTTTCACATATACCAACGACAACTGACACAAATCCATCACAGGAATCTCTTCAAGATTTTCGACATCAGTAATGTTGTCACATAACTTTTGTGCCGACTCATAACTATTTTGAGCCATTAGCTCCTCAACTTGAGCCACTGCATTTGTATCAACCTCTCCTCCACACGATGAAAGAGCAAAAATGCTTAACAATAAAATTACGATATACTTCATAAGCAACATCTTTATTCTCTGGAGTCGTATTTTCTTCTCACAATGCCATGTCGCAACACAACTTGCGTGAGAATATACAACCCCTAATATACTTCAAAATAGCAAAGATAGCACTTTTCACCCAAAACGTCCAAATCTCACCCCCAATTTTAGCATAAATGCCTTACGCTCTATATTTAAGGCTTTTTAATACTCGCAAATAGATGCTTATCAAGCACAAAACTTAGTCTTACAACTTATTTATCCAATCGGCAATGGCTTTGAGGACTTGCTCGGATATGGTTGTTTCGATTGCTCCATAGTTCATACTCGCTTGGCGAGTAGGAGCTGGTTGAAACATGTGGTTTAGACCTTCAAATTGTTTTATTGTTGCTGTGGGCAACATCTTTTGTGCCATTTCAAGGTTTTGCTCTGCATCCACTTGAAAATCCCATGTGCCGTTGATTGCTAATACAGGGCATTTTACTTGCGATAAGTACTTCTCAGGGTTGAGTTTCACAAATGCTACATACCATGATGAGGTCATCGCCTTAATCGTATTATTAATTTCTTCTACGCTATGATTACCAGTCGCACTCATTATTTCGTTCAATTGAGTAGCAAGTTGCAATGAATCGGTAGAATTATATATTGCATCAAACATTGCCTCAATATCTTTTGCTTGTTGAGCCGACAAAGGTGTGCCAGCCATTTCGGCTATCAAATGATTTTGTTTTATCAATATATCACGACCACTTACGTAAGGTCCTGCAAGTGTTACGATAAAGTTCACATCATTAGGGTGTAATGCGGCATCAATCACTGCAATTAAGCCACCTTCGCTATGACCAACGATGCCTATGTGTGTGGTATCAATATCGTTACGTGTTTTAAGATAATTGATTGCCGCCATCGCATCGGTAGCAAAGTCGAGAGTAGTATCATCGACACTCCCACGCGATGAGCCACCAACCCCTCGGTCGTCATATCTCAACACGGCAATACCATGGCGAGTGAGAAAGTCGGCAATAACGGCAAATGGTTTATGCCCCATTAATTCCTCATCACGATTTTGCGCTCCACTACCACTCACAAGCACTACTGCTTTATGCTTTTTGCCCCAAAAGGGAGTAGTCAATGTGCCGGCAAATGTCAAATCACCATTTTGAAAAGTAACCTCCTTGACGTTATACACAAATGGTGGTTGAGGTTCTTGAGGTCGATTTAATTGAGCAGCTTCGGCTGTAGTGCGAGTAAGAGTTAGAGGAATTGATATTCCTTGTGTGAATATCCCGGTTATCGATTTATCATCTTGAGCAATCACTCCTTTATAATTTGCTCGCAATGCAGGCATGTCAATATTTATAGAGTCTCCTTTTACCGTGACCTTTCCACATGGAATATCCTTTGCTCCTTGCATAGGAGAATCGAGCGTTGCGCTCCACTCGCTATCATGAGCAATGTGGAACACAATGGGAAGATTGGCAACTTTACCCTTCCAATGCCCTGCAAAATCAGCCGCCGATGCTACCAATCCACAAAGCAACATTACAAGAAATATACAGCCTTTGCTTCTCATAATTTTATTTTTCTAATTGAGCGAGGATTGAGCGTAACTGTTCGTCGGTGGTAGTGAGTCGTGAGCGACATTCGGTGAGAAGTTCGGTTGCACGGCGAGTATAGTCGGTCAATCTATCAATATCACATTTATCACCTTGCATCATTTGCAATATTGATTCTAATTCACTCACAGCCTCGGTATAAGTCATTTCCTTTACAGGCTTAAATTGCAATTCGTTTGCCATAGTTAGTATAGTTTTTTATTTTGTTTCTGATATAATAGTGCCATTGGCAAGAGTTGTCTCGATAAGTGTTCCTGCGGGGATTTGCGACGCATCGGTTACGGCTTTCCCCCCAACACGAGTAATTGAATATCCTCGGCGCAATGTGGCTTCGGGCGAGAGTGCATTGAGCATTTCTTGTAGAGATTCTAATCGGTCGCTACGACGGCGAAGCACCACATCGGTTGCCGATGCTATCGATTTCATAATATGGTCAAGTCGAGCGAGTTCGGGAGTAATGCAACGAGCACCTATTTGTGCCAACGACATCATATCACCACGCAATCGTGACGTTTCTCTTTCTAATGCAGTTAATGGTGCTGTAGGCAATAAGGCTTCATAGCGAGACAGTTGTTCGTTACATCCGGCAATGCGGTCGCTCACTAATTGCAATATTGATGCCCCCATAGAGCGAAGATATTCCAACGCCACATCACCTCTATTTATCAACCACTCGGCAGCAGCCGTTGGTGTTTTCACCCGCATATTAGCCACATAGTCAAGCACCGTTATATCGCGTTCATGACCAATGCCCACAATCACTGGCAACGGGGATTGTGCTATATGTGCTGCTAAGTCATAATTTTCAAATGCCTCAAGGTCGCTCGTAGCACCACCTCCACGAATAATAACTACGCCATCCCATTCATCTTGATGCTTTGCTATTTCATCAAGGGCAGCAATAATCGTTGACGGAGTGCGATCGCCTTGCATTGTGGCCTCAAAGAGTTGAGTTTTGAAGTTTAGCCGTGAAGGGTTGTTATATAATTGATTTATAAAATCACCATATCCCGCAGCACCTCGAGCCGAAATAACGGCTATGCGCAATGGCACCTCACACCATTCGAGTTGGCGATTCATTTCAAGAATGCCATCTTTTTCAAGTCGCGCCAAAATTTCGCGACGGCGACGGAGCAAGTCGCCCATAGTATATTCGGGATTAACGGCTGTTATCACAAGCGACATACCATAAACAGGGTGCATCGATGCCGACGCACGCACCATCACCTTCAAGCCTGATGCAAACTGTTGACCTGTGGCATTAAAGAAATCTACCGAAAGACGAGAATATACATTTGCCCATATCACGCCACGCGCCTTTGCAAGTGTAGCACCAGTTTCGGGGTGTTTTTGCAACAATTCCATATAGCAATGTCCACCACGAGCCGACACATCACTCAACTCGGCCGTTACCCACACATTTTGTGTGTCGGGCACAGTCATCAACGATGCAATGCGTTGGTTGAGTTGCAATAATGTGAGCGATTGTTCATTCATAGTCAAAGGCTTTCTATAATACTATTGTTTCTTGAATTTCTTGCCAGTCCATTTATATTTTATGCATGGGCGAATCCATTGTTTCACCTGTTCCCAAGTATCTTTGTCGTAATATTGATTCATGCTATTTGTGATGGTCAACTCCCCATCAATTGCCTTAAAATCATACTTTGCAGCGATAAAAGGCATTATATTTTCTACGTCAATGCGATTTTTCGCACCTTCGTCGGTCAACCAATCATCGAGCGTAGGCAAGATTATGAAATTTTCGGTAGGTTGTTGCTTCCACTCGTTATCATAAAATTTAATCTCGCTATCTTCCATCGGAATGGAATAGGTCGATATTAGAATAATGTGTTTATATGTGGGCATTGACAACTGATGCTCTTGCGTTTTACCTATTGTAATAGTCACGCTAAGACTATCCTTGGCTATCATCATACATGAATCCTCTAGGATATCAAGCGACGGACGATTGTAACCACAATTATAGTAGTCAATCATATCCATACGAGTATCTGTGTCGAGCGTAGGGAACACATCATCAGGGGCACTGACAAATGTTTCGTCAGGGTCAACTACAGGAATAGCTTCTTTTGCATCAACCGCCAATACGGTTGCCACTATTGTTAGCAATATAAATAACACTCGCTTCATTTCTACAATTAAATATTATTTTTTGCGACGCGAATTTTTCTTTCCACTACGACCTTTACGACGGAATTGATCGAGGTTGCCATCGTTGGCACTATCATCGCCATCTCCTGCTGCAACTTTGCGATTGCGACGAGCCGATGCACGAGCATAGTCGCGTTCTGGGTCAGCAATTTCGGTGAAGATGCGTTTGCCAAGGAAATCACAACCTTTGAGCGATGCCACCACACGTTTTGCATCACCTTTCTTCACATCAAAGAGTGAATATCCCGACAATAGGTCGATACGACCCACCTCAACACGAGCTCCCGACACATTCTTATTGATTATCTCAATGAGATTACCAGCATAAAATCCATCAGCCTTGCCGAGATTAATATACACGCGCGCCATACCCTTTTCGGCTGTACGACGATCCTTTTCTTTGTCGGTGCGAGGTTTGTTATCAACCTTTTCTTTCTTCTCTTTTTGAGGTTTTTTATCTTCAACTACCTCTATTACAGGAGCATTTTTGTAATACTCAAGCAATCGATTAAATTCGAGCGAGAGAATGCGTTTCAACAAGTCTTCGCCAGTGAGCCAACCAAGTTTGCGACTCACGCCAGTGAAATATTTGTCGATTTGCTCATCGTTCACCTCTACACACTCCAATCGATGTGCAAGGTTAAACAATTGTTTCTCAATAATATGTTCGGGTGAAGGAACCTCTTTGCGTTCAAACTTCTTACCAATAATTTTCTCTATATCACGAACTTTTCCTCGCTCGCGAGAGTGAATGATTGATACCGACACACCTGTTTTACCAGCACGACCTGTGCGCCCCGAACGATGAGTGTAAACAGCTGTATCATCGGGCAATCCGTAGTTGATTACATGCGTAAGGTCGTCAACATCAAGGCCACGAGCAGCCACATCGGTTGCTACGAGGATAGAAATCACGCGGTCGCGAAATTTCTTCATTGTCAAGTCGCGTTGTTGTTGCGAAAGGTCGCCATGAAGAGCGTCGGCATTATATCCATCTTGGATTAGTCGGTCGGCAATCTCTTGAGTGTCGCGACGTGTGCGACAGAATATAATGGCATATATGCTTGGATTATTGTCGGCAATGCGCTTGAGCGCGAGATATTTATCGCGAGCATGCACCATATAATAAATATGGTTTACATTGGCAGAGCCCTCGTTACGTTGTCCTACGACAAACTCCACAGGGTCACGCATATATGTTTTTGCAATCTTATCGATTTCGGGAGGCATCGTAGCCGAGAACATCAACATTTTGCGTTGCTCGGGCACATGCGATAGCACCTCATTGATTGAGTCAAGGAAGCCCATGTTGAGCATCTCATCGGCTTCGTCGAGAATCACAGTGTGAACATTCTCAAGGTGTGCCACTCCTCGTTTAATCAAGTCGAGCAATCGACCTGGTGTTGCCACAATCACTTGCACACCCTTGCGCAACGAGCGTATTTGACTCTCAATGCTCGAGCCGCCATACACTGGCAACACATTCACATCGGGAAGGTATTTTGAAAAGTCGGCGAGATCTTCGGCGATTTGTAAACAGAGTTCACGCGTAGGCGAAAGGATTACTGCTTGCGGATGGCGTTTTTTTGCGTTAATACGTTGCAACACAGGCAACCCAAACGCAGCCGTTTTACCAGTACCAGTTTGTGCCAATGCAACAACATCGTTATCTTCATTCAATAAATGAGGAATCACTTTAGCCTGAACAGGCATAGGCATCTCAAAGCCCATCTCACTAATGGCGAGCAACAGTTCATCACTCACTCCAAGTTCTTCAAATGTTTTCATACCACAAAGATAACCTTTTTAATCCACAATTAACAACGAAAAATTAAAAATTAGGTTTAGGCACATGGTATGCTGTGCCTGGGGAGCAGAATACTCTCTATAAATTACCTACTCCTTATATTCTCTGAAAGGTAGCCCCTTTTGCAATAATGAATTGTAATATTCAACTTTTTTGATTCCCAATTCATCA
>JAFOYQ010000109.1 GCA_017424575.1 Muribaculaceae bacterium | reverse complement strand
ATTTTTCTTTATCAGTACCTTTGTGCTCAACAAGATGAGCTCCTTCAACAAATTCTTCACCAAATAATCCTACGGTATTTGTATTGAATAAAACCTCGATATTCTCTTTCTCAAATACGCGCTGTTGCATTACCTCAGACGCACGGAGGTGGTCTTTGCGAACAATCATATATACTTTCTTCGCGATGTTGCTCAAGTAAATAGCTTCTTCGCATGCGGTATCACCACCACCCACTACAGCAACAGTGCGTTTGCGATAGAAGAAGCCATCACATGTTGCACATGCCGAAACTCCTAATCCATTATATTTCTTTTCGTCTTCAAGTCCAAGATACTTAGCAGAAGCACCAGTTGCTATAATTACTGTGTCAGCAGTGATTGTTTGGCTATTATCAATAGTTAATTCAAATGGGCGAACATCAAAATTAACTGATGTAACTATTCCGCTGCGAAGGTCTGCGCCAAAACGTTCGGCTTGCTTACGTAAATCTTCCATAAGTTGTGGACCTGTTACTCCTTCGGGATATCCAGGAAAGTTTTCTACCTCAGTTGTAATTGTTAATTGTCCACCTCTTTGATTCCCTTCAAAAAGAATAGGGGATAGGTTTGCTCGTGATGCATAAATTGCTGCTGTATATCCAGCAGGGCCAGAGCCGATAATCAGACATTTAGTGTGGTTCTTGTTCATATTTAAACGCTTTTATAAATTATCTTAAATCTATTACTTCAACCCCCGGATAATTTGCCGAGTTGAAAACAAATGTAGAACCTGGAAGTGTTCCGCCTATGTTAATGTTTTTTATATTAATAGTTGTTTTGATATTGTTTTTTGCAACTATAACAATTAATGATGGCAAATAAGTAGTGGAATTAACTGTAAGTTCAATCGATTTAATGTCATTGTTACTTTTCTTTGGAGTGAGTTTTATTTTATAACTACCCTTTGCTGAATCCAATAATTTTCCGTTATAATTTATTTGAAAATCTTTGATGATAGAAAAAGGATTAATTATTTGTAACTCCTCCGCAGTAGGTTCGCCAATATTAACCTCATTTATGCTTGAAGAGTATGTCCATTGTGTTTTACCATCAAACCAAGTTGACATTTGAGGGGTTGTAATGACAAACTTGTTGCCTGTAATAGTAATTTTTCCAGCATTAGAATAACCGTTGTCAATAATTGCAAAAGATGCAGTAATTGACTTGCTATTATTATATACCTTTGAAGTGTTAGTTAACACCTCATTTGCTGTCATCGCATTTGAACTTAAACATGATGACATAATGGTAAAGATTGCTAATATTTTCTTAATAATATATTTCATATTATATTAGAGTTATGCTTGCTCAAAAAGTTTAATTGAATGACTCAAGAATGCGTTCAAGTTGTAAAGAATCAATTAATACTTGTCGAGGTTTACCACCTAAAGATGGTCCAACTATACCAGCATCGGCCATTTGATCCATAATTTTACCTGCACGATTATACCCTATTGAGTAGCGGCGTTGTAATGAAGATGTTGACGCAGTTTGTGAATTAATGATAAAGCGAGCGGCTTCTTCAAATAATGGATCTCTGTCGGTTATATTTCCCGAAGAAATACTTTCTGAAGATTCTGGTATATATTCAGGTAAGTAATATGCATGGTCATATCCAATTTGGTCATCAATGTGATTACATATAGCTTCGACCTCTGGAGTGTCAATAAATGCGCATTGAACTCGTTGAATTTCTCCATTGTGGGAGAACAACATATCGCCACGTCCAATTAGTTGATTTGCTCCAGTGCGGTCAAGAATTGTTTTGCTATCAACCATTTGTGATACACGGAATGCAATACGTCCAGGGAAGTTAGCTTTAATCATACCAGTAATAACGTCGGTTGATGGTCGTTGTGTTGCGATAATCATGTGCATACCCACTGCACGGGCTTTTTGTGCAATACGTGCAATTGGAGTTTCAACCTCTTTTCCTGCAGTCATAATTAGGTCGGCAAATTCATCAACAATCATTACAATATATGGTAAGAATCGATGACCTTTCTCTGGATTAAGTCTTCGAGATGTGAATTTTGAGTTGTATTCGCTAATTGAACGTACCTCTGCATCTTTCAATAAATTGTATCGATTGTCCATCTCAATGCATAATGAGTTGAGAGTAGTGACTACTTTTGAGGGGTCAGTAATAATTGCATCATCTTCGTCGGGCAATTTTGCAAGATAGTGACGTTCGAGTTTGCTATACAAACTAAATTCAACCATCTTAGGGTCAATAAGTACAAACTTTAATTCTGCAGGATGTTTTTTGTATAGTAATGACGCTATAATGGCGTTCAATCCTACAGATTTACCTTGACCAGTAGCTCCAGCAACTAGTAGGTGAGGCATTTTGGTAAGGTCGGCAATAAATACGTCATTAGATATGGTTGCACCCATTGCCATAGGTAACTCGTACTTACATTCTTGGAATTTTTTAGAAGCTATGATTGAACGATAAGAAACGGTTTGAGGGTCTTTATTAGGAACCTCAATGCCGATTGTGCCTTTGCCAGGAATTGGTGCGATAATGCGAATGCCTAATGCCGCAAGACTCAATGCGATATCATCTTCTAATCGTTTGATTTTCGCAATGCGAACCCCTTCAGCGGGTATAATTTCGTAGAGTGTTACTGTTGGTCCAACAGTAGCTTTTATTTGTGAAATTTCAATCGTATAGTCGCGAAGAGTTTTTGTGATTCGTTCTTTATTTTCTTCTTGTTCTTCTTGATCTACGCTGTTTTCTTTGATTATGCGATTAATAAGTAGGTCAAGAGTAGGGAAGCGATAACGTGATAATTCGGCAGTAGGATCATATACATTATTATTGATCTCTTCAGCTATTTCAATAGTAGATGTCGTAATATCTAATGTTATATCGTTACTTGGCTCTTCCTTTTTAACGCTTTCGTTAGAATCTACAATAATTGTAGATTTTTCTGGAGTGCTAATATCTATATGTTCTTCAACTACTACTTCCTCTTCTTCTATTTTTATTTCTTCTTTTAGTGGTGTGTCTTGAACTTCTGACATTGAATTATTCCTATAATCGTCTTCATATCCATCATTGCCATTATTGCCTAGTGTTTTAATGTGAGGCTTAATTCGTTCTTGGTAAGTCTTATAAATGTTGTGTAACTCTTTAAAGAATATAAAGGCAACTAATATTACTATGAATATATTTATTAGTATTGTTCCGAATTTGCCAGTAGTAATAAAAAGCATATCATTTATATGATATCCATGTTGTCCTCCCCAAAAAAGTGCTGTATCTGAATTGTAAGTGATAAATCCTAATACAATAGAAGATGCAACTGATAAAATAAGACACTTAAAAGTTAATGACCAAAAATTAGATTTCTTATTAAAAAGTATTTTATATCCTAATAATGCAAAATAAAAAGCAATAACAAGAGCACCAATTCCAAACCATTGTGTTAATGCTACGTGCCCGATAAAAGCGCCAAGTGACCCTGCTGTATTATGTATAGTATTATTCCCAGTATTAGCGTTAACTATTGAGTTATTTGTGATTACACTTTGGTCTTCAGCCCCATTAGTAATGTGAGAAATAGATGCCACAAAAATAAATGTTGCAAAAAGTATCAGTAAGATTGCAAATAACTTGTGATATTGTCCATCTAATAATTTAGAAAATACAGATTTTTTAGGTTCCTTGGTCACCTCTTTTGAGGTTCGTTTGCGGCGTGGTGTTGTGTTTGACGTTTGCTCGTTTGAATCGTCAAAGTTAACCGTTGTTTGCTTTTGTGCGTTCCCATTGTGTAAATTTTCGGGATTAAACCCATTGGGTGAAATATTAAGATTGTTCATGAGATAAAAAGGTTTACAGATTATGTAATTTTTCAATCATTTCAATTGGATTAGGTGCAGAAAATACAGAATTTCCAGCAACAAGAATATCAGCTCCCGATTCAGCTAGGAGTTTTCCTGTTTCGAGATTTACGCCTCCATCTACTTCAATCAGTGCATTGGAACCTGAATTGTTGATTAATTCTTTTAATTGCTTTACTTTTTTTAGAGAATTTGGGATAAATGATTGTCCCCCAAATCCAGGATTAACAGACATTAATAACACCATGTCTAGTTCTGTGATAATATCTTCAAGAACAGCAATAGGAGTTGAAGGATTGAGAGTAACAGCGGCTTTCATGCCTGCATTTTTAATAGCTTGCACGGTGCGATGAAGATGAATGCATGCTTCTTGATGAACATTCATTATTTCAGCGCCGCAGTCTCTAACTTGGCTGATATAATTTTGTGGATTTACAATCATTAAATGTACATCTAATGGTTTTGTTGCTATTTTTTGTACTGATTTAATTACAGGAAATCCGAATGAAATATTGGGGACAAATACACCATCCATAATGTCGAGGTGTATCATATCTGCAACACTCTCATTGAGCATTTTGACGTCACGATCAAGATTGCCAAAGTCGGCAGAAAGAAGTGAAGGAGAAATCTTCATATTTATGCTGTATTACGATTATTAATTATTTCTTAGGTTTGAAAATATTCCAAAGTATGAAAATAATACATATACCGCCTATAGCAAGTCCTCCATAGGTAAGGTAGTGGTTGTATTCATTTACTTTGTTAAGTAATTCTTCAGTAGTACTAATGCCAGGTATTGTCGTAAGAATATAGCCAAGGATTGCCAGAGCAACATTCCAAATGAAAGCACCTAATATAGTGAATATAGAGAATTTAATAATATTCATCTTTGCAAGTCCCGCAGGGATTGAGATTAGTTGTCGTATTCCTGGAATAAGTCGGCCAATGAAGGTAGAAATAGCTCCATGACGATCAAAATATACTTCAGCTTTTTCAACTTTTGATTGATCTAACAAGCATATATGACCTATACGACTATTTGCAAATTTATATACGATAGGACGGCCTAACCATATTGCAAGATAGTAATTTATATAGGCACCTACTAATGCTCCTAACGAAGCGAATAGAATAACCACATAGATATTCATATCAGACCCTTCTTGTAGTGCGATGTATGCTGCAGGTGGAACGACAAGTTCTGATGGAAATGGAATAAACGAACTTTCTATTACCATAAAAATAAATACAAAAAGGTAGTTTGCATTATCTATAAACCATTCAAAGAATGCTCCTGCATCGAAAATTGCTAAAGGGATAAATTCTAACATAATTCTTAAATATATATTATAATGCAAAGGTACAATGATTATTTTATAAAGCAAATATACTTATTCTATAATTTTATGAAAAACGTTGCGTTTCTATTTGGATTATTTGTGTTTTTTTGTGAGTAAATAGGGTGGAATATGATGATAAAAAGTTTGAGTGTGTGCAAAATTGTATAATAATTCGGTATTCCTAAAATATTTGGTCATAATTATCGTGTATATATTGTGTGTTAATGAAAAAAAAGGTTTATCTTTGCATATTAATTAACAATTATAACGATAATGAAAAACTATATAAAAATTCTTCCAATTGTAATATTAGTGCTATTTTCAAGTTGTATGTCTGTTCGTAAGCAGGTGCCATATATGGTTGATGCTGAAACAATACCAACAGAAGTACTATCACAAACTGCTAATATGACAGATCCTGTTATTGGTCCTGGTGATTTGCTTAATATTGAAGTAACAGGTACAGATATGATGGCGGTATCGTTATTTAATAAAGGGAAATACTTATCAGCCGATGGAACAATTTCTCAATCTTCACAAGGTTCATCAGGGTTGAGTGGCGCATATGAAAAGTCTACTCAATATTATTTAGTTGACAAGGATGGTAATATTGAATTTCCTATTGTTGGCAAGTTAAATGTTGGTGGTTTGAAAAAGAATCAAATCATTGAGTTAATCCAAAGTGCTATTTATCCTAAATACATAAAGGAAGTTCCTGCAATTGATGCGCGATTGATGAATTTTAGAGTTACAGTATTGGGTGCAGTCAAAGGTCCTGGCATTATTGAGTCTAAAACAGAAAGATTAAACTTACTTGAAGCTATTGCTGAAGCTGGTGATTTAGATATCAAAGGTAAACGTGAAAATATCATGTTGATTAGAACTAATGCTAATGGACAACGCGAGATTCATCGTTTGAATTTGAATGATAAAGAAATTTTGTTGTCTCCTTATTTCAATCTACAACAAAATGATATTATATATGTTGAACCAAACAAATCTGCTACATATGGTGCATGGCAACTAAGTCCGGCTGTAGGTGCAACAATTACGATCGTTGGTGGTATTTCTGCAATTGCAGGTTTGGTCGTTGGTTTAGCTAATTTATTGAAATAATAACTTAAACTATATTTATAATATGAGTGAAGTTCAAAATAATGCAAATACTCAAGATAAGCAGGAAGAAGCTTTTGACTTATTAGGTTTATTACTTGATTATTTGTCAAATTGGAAATGGTTTGTATTATGTTTAATTGTTGCCATAGGTGTAGCGTATTACCAAATAGAAACAATTGTTCCCACATACGAGGTGTCGGCATCTATCTATTTAAGCGATGATAATTCAACAAGCAGTACTGCTGTAGCAATTAGTGCCAATAATCCATTGATAGATCAAAAAAGTTTTATTGATGAAACTGAAATTGAAGTTCTAAAGTCTCGCAATAATTTGATAAAAATTGTTGATAGTTTGGATTTGGCTTATTCATATTATGAGGTTAAAAAATTCAGAGATAATCCTATATATGGAACAAATGTTGTTAAAGCAGAATTAGATTCAATAAGTTTAAAATCTTTATCTTCACCTATTAATATTATAGTAGAGAAAGTAGGAGAAGAATATAAATTTGATATTTCAACTCATTATGGTGGTGCAGAGGAGAAAAAGCAATTAACAACAAAGAAATTACCATTGGTTGTTGAATTAAGTCATGGTACATTGACTTTGTCTGAATCAAAAGTTACAAGCAAATTAGAAGGGACTCAGCGCATAAAAGTTCAAAATCCAAACTGGGTTGCTGCTCGTTTAGCTGGCAGTTTAGGAATCTCTTTTGCTAGAAACTCTTCGACTATTCTAAGAATTACTTGTCAAACACCGATTATTCAAGAGGGTATAGATGTTGTTAATACTTTAATATCTTTCTATAATCAAGATATTATTGCTGATAAGAATAGATCAGCTCTTCAAACGGAGGCATTTATTTTGGACCGTTTGGTATTAATATCTAGCGAACTTAAAGATGTTGAAGATCGATTAGAACAATATCGTAAGGCTAATAACATTACTGATTTGGGTGCACAAGCTCAAATGAACTTAGCGAAGAAGAGTAGTACTGATGAGCAAATGGCTGAAGTTGAAGCTCAACGTAAGATTATTGGTACAGTCGAAAGTGCATTGTCTAAACAAGATGATTATGGACATATCCCTCAAATAGTTAATGATCCTGAGTTGAGTCAATTAATTGATGGATATAACAAGAAAGTATCTCAATTGGAGCGTCAAAGAGAGACAAGTACTGAAAGCAATCCAATTATAAAATCGATGCAAGATGATCTAGCTCGTGAAAAAAGTAAGATTTTCCAAGGAATACAATCGGTTAAATCTAATCTATCAGTTAGATATAGTACTATTGCTTCATTAGGTAGTAAAAGTGCTGGACAATTGGCGAACTTGCCTCCTATTGACAAAGGTTTGCAAGAGATTTTCCGTGAGCAACAAGTTAAAGTTAATATCTATACATTCCTTTTGCAAAGAAGAGAAGAAATTGCTCTTCAAAAAACTTTGGCAACACCTACAGCTCGTCTAATTGACAATCCATTAGGTCGTGGTCCCGTTGCACCAAGAAAAATGACTTTCTACGGAATAGCTCTTTTAATTGGTTTTTTAGTACCAGCTATTTTCATTTTCTTGCGTAGATTGATATTCCCTATTTTTAAGGATAAAGATGATTTGGAACGTGTAACATCAATTCCAATTTTAGGCGAGATTTGTATTGCAGGTAAAAAGGATGGAAAGATGGTTGTTGGAGAAAATCTCTCAACTCCAATTGCAGAAATGGTGAGATTGGTTCGTAATAATATACAATTTGCTCTTACTAATAATGATAAAAAAGTCATACTTGTTACTTCTTCTTTGTCGGGTGAGGGTAAAACATTTATTGCCTCAAATTTGGCTTTGTCATTTGCTTTAACTGGCAAAAAAGTTGTAGTTGTAGGTATGGATATTCGCCGACCTGTATTGCCACATCTTTTTGGATTTAATAATGATGTCGGTGTAACAACATATCTTTCTGGCAATTGTAGCGATATATCAGAAATAGTATTCAAAACAGAATATGAAAATCTATATTTGGTGCCTGGTGGACCTACACCTCCTAATCCAAACGAGTTGTTATTGGGTGAACATATTTCAACATTATTTGAACAACTAAGAAAAGAATTTGATTATGTTATTGTAGATACCGCTCCAATTGGTGTTGTGTCGGATAGTTATTTGATTGCTCCGTATGTAGATTTGCAATTATATGTTACTCGTGCAAATTATTCAACTAAGAGATGTCTTAAGATTATGCACGGTGCAATTTCATCTAAACGTTTGCCTAATTGTTATTTGGTACTGAATGGGGTTAATGTTAAATCTAGTTCATATAACTATAGAAGATATGGACGTTATGGTAGCTATGGCAAAAGTTATGGATATGGGTATGATAGTTCGGAAAGCCCAACTTTAGCGTCAAGAATTAGACGATTTAAAAAGAAAGCTTTTAAATAATTGATTGTGCAGTCATTACTAAGTAGTGACTGCGCTTTTTTATATTTACTTAAATATAATACGTTATGAAAAAGTTTTTGCAGATATGATTGGGACAATGGCCCTTGTATTAATGGGTTGTGGAACTGTCGTAAGCTTAAATTGTGGTGTTGATACTGCCTCGGTGGTTGGTACGACAATGGCATTTGGCTAGCTGTAGTGTCTATGGCTTATACAATTGGAGTCATATCAGGCTGTCATATTAATCCTGCCATTACTCTAGGTGCATGGTTATGTGGCAGAATTAAGACAAAAGATGCTTTACTATATATTATATTTCAGGTTATAGAAGCTGTCATTGGATCAACATTGTTGTATGTTTTAGTCGCTAATTCTGGTATTACATTTGAAGCAACTATGACTGGTGCGAATGCTTGTAATGGAAGTGTCACAGGTGGATTGTTTGTAGAAATGGTTCTTACATTTGTTTTTGTGTTGGTAGTTTTAGGCACTACGATGATAAAAAAGGTGCTGGAAATTTTGCAGGATTAGCAATTGGTTTATACTTAATATTAATTCATTTTATTGGAATTAAATATACTGGAACTTCAGTGAATCCAGCTCGCTCAATTTGCCCAGCATTGTTTCAAGGTGGAGAAGCCCTTAATCAACTTTGGGTATTTATTGTTGGTCCATTTGTTGGCGCAATGTGTGCTACAACTTTATGGCGTTTGTTTTCTTGCAGTTCAAAATGTTGTAATAATAAATTAATATCGGTTATTATTGAATTATATACAAAAAAGAAAATCCCAAAATGGGATTTTCTTTTTTGTTGGCATATGTAAATGTTTAATTATGCTTTGATGCGTTCTACGTATGAACCATCGCGAGTGTCGATTTTTACTTTGTCACCGATGTTGCAGAACAAAGGAACGCGTACTTCTGCACCAGTTTCAACAGTAGCTGGTTTAAGAGTATTAGTTGCTGTATCACCTTTGATTCCAGGTTCTGTATAAGTGATTTCGAGGATAACGTTGATCGGCATTTCGCAAGTAAGAATAGTTTCAGATGCTGCATGTACCATTGCTTCGCAAATATCACCTTCTTTCAAGAATTGAACACCTTCAATGCTTTCGCCAGGAAGAGCAACTTGTTCAAATGTTTCTGTGTGCATGAAGTTGTAACCCATATCATCTTTGTAAAGGTATTGATAAGGACGACGTTCAATACGAACTTCTTCAACCTTAACACCTGAGTTCCAGGTTTTATCTAATACACGACCAGTTTTTACGTTTTTAAGTTTTGTACGTACGAAAGCTGGACCTTTACCAGGTTTAACGTGAAGAAACTCTACGATAAAAAAGTAGTTGCCATCAATGTCGAGGCACATGCCATTTTTAAAATCTGCTGTAGTAGCCATAAATCAAATTATATAAATTGTTCAAAATTAATTACATCTATTTCAAAATTTTATGCAAAGATACTAATTTTTGGCGAGATATAGTGGAGTTATTGAGAAAATTATTAAATTTGTAAAACGTAATTAATCCTTAAATCATCATAATATGAATTTTAATTTATTTTTATGAGCGCCAATTGCATCCATTACTGCATTGGCATTTGCATGGTATTTTTACCATAAAATGAAAAAAGAGAGTGAAGGAACACCTATTATGGCAAAAATTGCTTTACATGTGCGTCAAGGTGCAATGTCATATTTAAAGCAACAGTATAAAATTGTGGGTATAGTTTTTGCCATTTTAGTGGTAGTATTTTCAATAATGGCTTATGTTTTTGAAGTCCAAAATCCTTGGGTGCCTATTGCATTCTTAACTGGTGGTTTCTTTTCTGGTTTGTCGGGATTCCTTGGTATGAAAACTGCTACTTATGCGTCAGCTCGAACTGCTAATGCTGCAAGAGAATCATTAAATAGAGGATTGCAAGTAGCATTTAGAAGTGGTGCAGTAATGGGTTTGGTTGTTGTTGGATTAGGATTGTTAGATATTTCTTTTTGGTATTTATTGCTTGATTGGCTTATTCCAGGCAATGGTACCGCTAAATTATGTATGATTACAACTACTATGCTTACCTTTGGTATGGGTGCAAGTACACAAGCTCTTTTTGCTCGTGTTGGCGGCGGAATTTATACTAAAGCGGCCGATGTTGGTGCTGACCTTGTAGGTAAAGTTGAAGCAGGTATTCCTGAAGATGATCCTCGTAATCCTGCGACAATTGCTGATAATGTTGGAGATAATGTAGGTGATGTAGCTGGTATGGGTGCAGACTTGTATGAGTCATATTGTGGCTCAATTTTGGCAACATCTGCTTTGGGTGCAGCAGCATTTATTACAAGCCAAGATGTTGAGATGCAATATAAAGCAGTAATTGCACCAATGATTATTGCTGCTGTAGGCATATTTTTGTCAATCATCGGTATATTTGCTGTGAAAACAAAAGAAAATGCAACAATGAAAAATCTTCTTGGCTCATTGTCTTTGGGAACTAATTTAAGTTCTGCTTTAATAGTTGGCGCTACATTCTTGATTTTATGGTTGTTAGGATTGGATAATTGGTGGCAAATATCTTGTTCTGTAGTTATTGGACTATTAGTGGGTATTGTAATCGGTCAATCAACTGAGTATTATACTTCGCAATCATATAAACCAACAAAAAAATTATCAGAAAGTGGCAAAACAGGACCTGCAACAGTTATAATTTCGGGTGTTGGTCTAGGTATGATATCTACTGCAATCCCTGTTATTGCAGTTGTAGTTGGTATTATTTTATCTTATTGGTTTGCTTCTGATTTTAATTTTGCAAATGTAGGTATGGGATTGTATGGAATCGGTATTGCGGCTGTAGGTATGTTATCAACGTTGGGTATTACATTGGCAACTGATGCTTATGGACCAATTGCAGATAATGCGGGAGGAAATGCCGAAATGAGTGGTCTTGGTTCAGAAGTAAGAAAACGTACTGATGCTTTAGATTCATTAGGTAATACAACAGCTGCAACAGGTAAAGGTTTTGCAATAGGCTCTGCTGCATTAACTGGTTTAGCGCTGTTAGCATCTTATATAGAAGAAATTCGCATCGGGATGGAACGTTTGGGTACAACTACATTGGAGTTGCCTGGTGGAGTAATAAAATCATTACAAGAGGCTACTTTTACAGACTTTATGGTTTATTTTGATGTTACATTGATGAACCCCAAAGTGTTATCTGGTATGTTTATTGGAAGTATGATGGCTTTCTTATTCTGTGGATTAACAATGAATGCTGTTGGTCGTGCTGCTCAAAGTATGGTTGAAGAAGTGCGTCGTCAATTCCGTGAAATTAAAGGTATATTGACTGGAGAATTGGAACCAGATTATGCAAGATGTGTTCAAATCTCAACTAAGGGTGCTCAACGTGAGATGATATTGCCTTCTGTTCTAGCTATTATAATACCTATTATTACTGGTCTCGTTTTTGGAGTTACTGGAGTAATAGGATTATTGGTTGGTGGACTTTCTGCTGGTTTTGTTTTGGCTATATTTATGGCCAATGCAGGTGGAGCATGGGATAACGCAAAAAAATATGTAGAAGAAGGTAATTTTGGCGGTAAAGGTAGTGATGTCCATAAAGCAAATGTTGTTGGTGATACTGTTGGTGATCCATTTAAGGACACATCAGGCCCTAGCTTGAATATTTTGATTAAGTTAATGTCGATGGTAGCTATTGTTATGGCTGGATTAACCGTTTCATTTAGTATATTCTAATATAACTAAAAATAATTAGTAAAAAAGTGAAAAAGCTGCACGAAAGTGTGGCTTTTTTGCTTTTGTACATGTGGATATGTCGCATTTTTTATGTAAATTTGTGGGATAAGTATCTATGAGGATAAGTATATGAATGAAGATAGTTTAAGCCAATTATATTTGAAGGATACTTCGTTTCAAAATTTGATGCAGAAACGTATCTTTAATGTGTTGTTAATCGCATCACCTTATGATGCTTTCATGATGGAAGAGGATGGTCGTGTAGAGGAGCAACTATATTTTGAATATGTGTCATTAAATTTAAGTTCACCTCCCCGAGTTGTTCAGGTGGCCCATACTGAAGATGCTCTAGAGATGTTGTCTATCAAAAATTTTGATTTGATTATAACGATGCCTGGTGTAGATATCAGTGAAACTTTTGTAGGTGCAAGAACTATAAAAAAAATATATCCTCATATTCCTATAGTTGCTTTGACTCCGTTTTCAAAGGAGGTATCTCGTCGATTGGCTCAAGAAGATGTTTCGGGTATTGACTATGTCTTTAGTTGGCTTGGTAATGTTGATTTGCTTTTGGCAATTATAAAACTACTAGAAGATAAAATGAATGCCGATAATGATGTCCTAGATGTTGGTGTTCAAATGATTCTTCTTGTAGAAGACTCAGTAAGATTCTATTCTTCTGTTCTTCCTCATGTTTATAAGTTTTTGTTGACTCAGTCTAAAGAGTTTTCAACTGAAGCATTGAATGAACACGAACAAATGCTTCGTATGCGTGGTCGACCTAAGGTAATGCTTGCTCGTGACTATGAAGAAGCAATGGCTATATATGCTAAATATGGCAGTAATATGTTAGGTGTTATTAGTGATGTTTCTTTCAAAAAAGATGGAGAGAAAGATAACCTTGCTGGTATAAAGTTGGCTAAATTCTTCCGTGAAAAAGACCCATATTTGCCTATTATTGTTGAGTCGTCTGAAGCTGAAAATGCTCAACATGTTCAAGATTTTGATGGAATTTTCATAGACAAAAATTCCAAGAAATTACCAGTTGATTTAGGTAAAGCCATTATGAAAAATTTCGGGTTTGGAGATTTTGTGATGAATGATCCAAATACTGGAGAGGAGATTATTAGAATAAAATCTCTCAAGGATATGCAAGACCATATCTTTGATATTCCAACTGATGCATTGTATTATCATGCTTCATCAAATGACATTTCACGTTGGCTATATTCTCGTGCAATGTTCCCAATTGCAGAAGTTGTAAAGCAACATAGATTTGATTCGTTGGAAGAGGCTCCAGCAGTCCGTCAACTATTCTTTGATTTAATTGTGAAATATCGTAAAATGAAGAATAGGGGAGTTGTTGCAATATTCAAAAAAGATAGATTTGACCATTACTCTAATTTTGCCCGTATCGGTCAAGGGTCATTAGGTGGTAAAGGTAGAGGTTTGGCGTTTATAGATTCAATTATAAAAAAGAACCCTATTTGTGATAATTTCAATGGTGTAACAATCTCAATACCTCGTACGGTCGTATTGTGTACTGATATATTTGATGAATTTATGACATCAAACGATTTGTACCCAATAGCCCTGAGTGATTTGCCCGATGAAAAGATATTGCAATCATTCCTTCAAGCCAGGTTGCCTGATTGGTTAATTGAAGATTTCTTTGCATTATTTGAAGTTGTAGATAAGCCATTAGCAATACGAAGTTCAAGTTTGCTTGAAGATTCACATTATCAACCTTTTGCTGGCATTTATTCGACATATATGATTCCCCATGTAGAGGATAAGTATGAAATGCTTAGAATGTTGAGTAATGCGATAAAAGGGGTGTATGCTTCGGTGTTTTATGCTGATAGTAAGGCATATATGACAGCAACAAGCAATGTCATAGACCAAGAAAAGATGGCCGTTATAATCCAAGAGGTTGTTGGGGATTATCATAAAGATTACTATTTCCCATCGTTTTCAGGAGTAGGTCGTTCACTTAATTATTATCCAATTAATGATGAGCAACCCGAAGATGGTGTTGCTGAGATTGCTATTGGATTAGGCAAGTATATAGTTGATGGTGGATTGAGTTTAAGATTTTCCCCACGACATTCCGAAAAAGTATTGCAAACATCTACATTAGATTTAGCATTGAGGGATACTCAAACAAGATTCTATGCTTTAGACATGCATAAAATTGACCATGAGTTTAATGTTGATGATGGGTTTAATATTTCGAAGGTAAAAGTTCAAGATTTCGCTTCAACTGGAGCATTGAAATATATGGTTTCTACGTTTGATTATATTGATCAAATGTTGCGTGACAACGAGTTTGGAGACGGACGTCGAGTTGTAACCTTTGCAAACATGTTGCAACATGACGCATATCCATTAGCTTCAGCTATTGACTTTATGTTGAGCAATGGTCAAGATGAAATGTGTCGACCTATTGAAATTGAATTTGCAGGTGTTGTTGATGAAAATGGTGAATTTAAAGGACGAATATATTGGTTGCAAATTAGACCTATTATCGATCGCAAGGACCTTGTTGATGAAAGTGTATTGCATATAGAGGACAAGAATGTGTTATTAAAAAGTAATACGGCTCTTGGACATGGAAATATTGATAATGTATCAACTATAATGTATGTAAGACCTGAAAATTTTTCTCCTTCAAATAATTCATTAATTGCTCGAGAGATAGAAAAATTAAATAGGTCATTTGTTGCAAATAATGAAAATTATATTTTAATTGGACCAGGCAGATGGGGATCAAGTGATACAGCTCTTGGGATTCCTGTTAAATGGCCAAACATATCGGCTGCACGTTTGATTGTAGAATCATCGTTAAGTAATTATAGAATTGAGCCAAGTCAAGGAACTCATTTCTTTCAAAACTTAACATCTTTTGGTGTTGGATATTTTACAATTAATCCTTCTTCTGCCGATGGTATTTATGATATTGATTATCTAAATTCACTTGATGCTTCATATGAAAGTGAATTTGTGAGAATTGTTAAATTCGAGCACCCATTGGCAATTGGTATAAATGGCTTAAAAGGGATCGGAGTTGTTGCTAAACCTAACTAATATATTATTTTATGGCATTTTTTAAGAATTTAAAGAAATCATTAGGCTTTGAAAATTCAGATGAAGAGTTTGAATATCAAGAGTCTTATGTTGATATTAAAAAGAAAGATACACACAAACCTATTGCGAAAAAGAGTGTTTCTATGCCCATAGTTACAGAACCTCACGATAGTGTAGATTATGAAAAAATGAAACATGATATTTTTGCAGGAGTTTTAAATATTTTTAATGAGGCATTGCCTGATTTTTTGAAATCGAGTATTGATGCTGATGCTCAAAAAAAATATCTCTTTGATGCATTAGATTCATCTTTGCAATCATATATCAACAACATCGGTGTTGAATCTCAGAGAGTTTGTGAATCAAGATGGCAAACAGAACGAACATCTTTGATAAACCAAATTAATGAACTTAAAAAGATTAATAGAGATATAGAATCAAGTAAGGAAGAGTATAAACGCCAACAATTAAGTGCCGATAGACAAAAACGTGCATTGGCAACTCGTATTCAAGATTTAGAATCAAAAGTTGCAAATTTTGAAGCTGAAAAAGAGCAATATGAGTTAGAAAATAGGAGCTTAGTAAACAAGCTTAAGGCAACAAATGTCGTAGAAAGAGATGTTGAAGAATTGAGATTAGAAAATGTTCGTTTACAAGAACAACT
>JAFOYQ010000108.1 GCA_017424575.1 Muribaculaceae bacterium | reverse complement strand
CTCTTTGTTACGATCATGATTACACCATTGGCAGCATCTTGACCATAAAGAGCTGATGCAGCAGCACCCTTAAGCACCGACATGTGCTCGATATCGTTAGGGTTGATATCGCTAAGAGTTGAACCACTACCACGCACTGCAACACCATCAATAATCACAAGTGGCTCATTGCTTTGAGCAGTGTTGATTGATGAAATAGCACGAATTTGAATAGTTGATGATGAGTTAGGTGAACCACCAGTGCTTTGGATTTGTAGACCAGATACCTTACCTTGCAAGGTACTTGCCAAGTTGGTTGATACACCGGCTGTCAATTGATCAGAATCCAAAGATTGAACAGCAAAGTTCAATTTCTTCTTTTCCTGAGTTTGGCCCATTGCAGTAACAACAACTTCTCCAAGGACTTGAGCGTCCTCTTTCAACACGATGTTGAGAGTTTGTTGGTTACCCACTTTTACCTTTTGTGGAATCATTCCCACATAGCTCACATTAAGAACGTCGCCGTCCTTAACCTCGATTGAGAATTTTCCGTCGAAGTCAGTAGCTACACCGCGTTGTGTACCTTGCACCATAACAGTTGCTCCAATGACAGGCAATTTGTCACTTTCAGCAATTACAGTACCCGATATTACACGAGCATAACCAGCCACCGCGAACAAAGAAAATAACAGTAGCAATAGCTGTTTCTTCATAATTAAAAATTGTTTATTAATACTATAGTTTTTAGATCCAATTGTCTCTACATTTGGCGTTAGCGTACTTTTACACGAGTGCAAATATACGACAATATTTCCAAACTTTTACCTCTTTTTGTTTAAAAAACAGCCGTCTACACCTTATAAAATGGCGTTTTTAAGCTATTGCTTATAGGGGCGTTTAACATTCATTTCCATATAGCACTAATGTTTAATGAATTAAGGCTTCGACTTTTTTCCTTTTTTTGCTAAAATAGTTAACCCAATTTTACCTAACTTAATTTTATTTTGCATCTTTTAACTCCATATTTCTCCATTTACACCCTCCACCCCACATTTGAATTATCGCCAACAAATATTTATCTTTGCACCACATTCATTAATACTAATAATATTACCAATGAGAAAAAATCTATTTTATTCACTGATTGTTGCTGCTACAGTCATGTTTGGAGCAAGCTGTAATGCACAAAAAGCTAACGAGGGCGCTACCGACCGCGACTCTACCTACACCGCTATCATTCAACCTGAATGGACTCGCAATGCGGTAATCTACGAAGTAAATCTTCGCCAATACACTCCATCGGCTTCGGCTAAGGAATTCGCTACTCACCTTCCTCGCTTGAAAGAACTTGGTGTTGACATTCTTTGGTTCATGCCTATCCACCCTATTTCTGAAGTAAATCGCAAGGGCGAACTTGGTAGCTACTATGCTGTTAAGGACTACAAGGCTTTCAACCCTGAATTTGGAACTATCGACGATTTCAAGGCTGTAGTTGACCAAGCTCACGAACTTGGTATGAAGGTTGTTCTTGACTGGGTGCCTAACCACACTGGTTGCGACAATGCTTGGGTAACAGAACATCCTGAATGGTACTCTCT
>JAFOYQ010000013.1 GCA_017424575.1 Muribaculaceae bacterium | reverse complement strand
GATGAATACCGCAAACACATTGAAAATGATGGCGCACTTGAACGCAGATTTCAAAAAGTAATGGTCAATGCAACTACTACCGAAGAGACCATTCAAATCCTCAACAACATTAAGGAAAAATATGAAGAGCATCATAATGTTATATACACCCCTGAAGCAATAAAAGCATGCGTAAAACTAACCGAACGCTATATAAGCAATCGCAGTTTTCCAGATAAGGCTATTGATGCCCTTGACGAAGCTGGCTCAAGAGTACATGTAACAACTATTACAGCCCCAAAAGAGATTGAGGAACTTGAAAATGCAATAAATGAAACTTCTCAATTCAAGCTCAAAGCTGCTCAATCTCAAAACTTTGAAAGTGCTGCTGCATATCGCGATAAAGAACACTCTCTCCGCGAAGAATTGGCCAAAGCCAAACAACAATGGGAAGAAAAACTCAACCTCGACCGAAAAGTTGTCGATGAGGATAAAATTGCCGAGGTTGTCGCAATGATGACTGGCGTTCCTGTGCAACGCATAGCCAAAGCCGAAGGAAAACGATTGGCCGAAATGTCATCTATGCTTAAGGACGAAATCATTGGACAAGATGCTGCAATTGAAAAAGTTACAAAGGCTATTCAACGAAATCGCATAGGGCTTAAAGACCCCAATAAACCTATTGGCACATTTATGTTTTTAGGTCCAACAGGCGTTGGTAAAACTCTTTTAGCTAAAAAATTAGCAGAATTCCTTTTTGATTCTGCCGACACTCTTATTCGCATAGACATGAGCGAATTTATGGAGAAATTCACAGTTTCAAGATTAGTTGGTGCGCCTCCTGGATATGTAGGATATGAAGAAGGTGGGCAACTAACTGAAAAAGTGCGTCGCCGTCCATATTCTGTAGTACTACTTGATGAGATTGAAAAAGCACATCCCGATGTGTTTAACATTCTTCTCCAAGTAATGGACGAAGGTCAATTGACCGATAGTCTTGGAAGAACCGTTGATTTCAAGAATACAATCATAATAATGACATCAAACATAGGTTCTCGCCAATTAAAGGAATTTGGAAATGGAATTGGGTTTAACACCAATGCCTTAAACAAAGAATATAGTAATAGTGTAATACAAAAAGCTCTGTCAAAAACATTCTCACCAGAGTTTCTTAATCGTATTGATGACATTATTACATTTGAGTCACTTGACAAATATGCAATATCTCAAATCATTAATATTGAGTTAACTAAATTCACTAAACGGACCGAAGAACTCGGCTATACATTAACTGTCACAGATGACGCTAAAAACTATATTGCTTCACAAGGATATGATATACAATACGGAGCTCGACCATTAAAACGCGCCATCCAAAAATATGTTGAAGACAAGTTGGCCGAATTAATTATCAACGAGACTATAACCTCGGGAGATAGCATTGAAATTGATTACAATAACGAGGAATTGCTTCAGATTATAAATAAGGATAAATCTGACTCTATTCCCAAATTACTTGACAATAACTAATAGCAAATTAAATAAATCTCAAATATAACATAATATGAAAAAAGGCAATATTGGGGTTACTACCGAAAACATCTTCCCCGTCATCAAAAAATTTCTTTATAGCGATCACGAAATATTCCTTCGCGAACTCGTTTCAAATGCGATTGACGCGACTCAAAAACTAAAAACATTATCTTCATGTGGCGAGTATAAAGGTGAACTTGGAGAACTAAATGTGAAAGTCATTGTCGATAAAGAAAATGGCACACTCACAATATGCGACCGTGGTATCGGTATGACTTCAGAGGATATCGATAAATATATCAATCAAATTGCATTCTCAGGAGCAGAAGAATTTTTGGAAAAATATAAAGATAATGCTAACACAATTATCGGACACTTTGGGCTTGGTTTTTACTCAGCCTTTATGGTTGCAAAGAAAGTAGAAATTCGCTCTCTTTCATATAAAGATGGGGCAACTGCAGTAAAATGGGAATGTGATGGATCGCCCGAATACTCAATGACTGAAATCGAAAAAGAATCACGTGGTACCGACATCGTATTATACATTGATGACGACAATAAAGATTTCTTAGAGCAATCACGCATTGATTCTTTATTGAAAAAGTATTGTCGATTCCTCCCTGTACCTGTAATTTCAGGAAAAGAGCAAGAATGGAAAGATGGCAAATATGTTGACACCGACAAGGATAAGGTTATCAACGAAACTTCTCCTGCTTGGATGAAGAAACCATCTGAATTAAAAGATGAAGACTATCTCAATTTCTATCACGAATTGTATCCTGGTCAAGATGATCCATTGTTCTGGATTCACCTCAATGTGGACTATCCTTTTACTTTAACTGGTATTTTGTTTTTCCCTAAAATCAAAAACAATTTTGACATCAATAAAAACCGCATACAACTCTATTGCAATCAAGTATTTGTAACAGATTCAGTTGAGGGTGTTGTTCCTGAGTTCTTAATGTTGCTTCAAGGTGTCATTGACTCTCCTGATATACCTCTCAATGTATCTCGCTCATACCTTCAAAGCGATGCAGCAGTTAAGAAGATTTCTACCTATATTACCAAAAAAGTTTCTTCTCGCCTTGAAGAAATATTCAAAGCAGACCGCATCGAATTTGAAAAGAAATGGGATGACATTAAAATATTCATTGAATATGGCATGTTAAGCGATGAAAAATTCCGTGATGCAGGCAAAAAATTCGTTCTTCTAAAGGATACAGAAGGTAAATATTTCACACTTGATGAATACAAACAATTAATTGAGACCTCTCAAACTGACAAAGAGGGAAATCTCATCCACTTATATACAACCGATGCCGTTGCGCAGTACACATATATCAATGCAGCCACCGAAAAGGGCTACAATGTATTGTTAATGGATGGCCAACTTGATAACCACTTCATTGGCCTATTAGAGCAACAAGTTGAAAAATCTCAATTTGTTCGCGTAGATAGTGATGTAATTGACAATCTTATTCGCAAGGATAATAAGAAAGAAGTGTTGTTGACTACAGAACAACGCAATATGCTAACTGGAATCTTTAACTCTCAAATTCCTACTGTTGATAATGCTCAATTTATTGTTTCGTTTGAAGCAATTAGCGAGACAGCCTCTCCGATTGTCATCACTCAAAATGAGTACATGCGTCGCATGAAAGAAATGGCAGCATTCCAACCAGGCATGAACTTCTATGGCGAGATGCCCGACAGTTATAACCTCATCATTAATACCGAACACCCTCTCATTGTAAAAGTTCGTAATGATGCCGATGCTAATGTTGCAGAAAAACTTGCGCCGATAAGCAAAGCTATTACCGATAACAATTCAAAAATCACTGCACTTCGCGATGCAAACAAAGACAAGACTTTAAGCGAAGATGATAACGCTAACATTAAATCGCTTGAAGAGGCTGTAAAACAACTTCGCGACGAAGAAACTGCATTATTATCAACTTATGCTTCATCTCAATCAACCATCAAGCAATTAGTTGATTTAGCACTTCTAAGCAATGGATTACTTAAAGGCGAAGAACTAAATTCATTTATCAATCGATCAATTGCTCTCTTGTAATCACAATTGAACAATTGGCAAAATAATTGGAGGCAAGATGTTTCACAACATCTTGCCTCCTCTATCAAACAAATAGCCTCAAACGTGAATTTACTATATTGCAATTTGCTTATTATTGTATTGTAGAGAATCTCGCTGAACGTAAGACTTAATAACCGCATATAACATCGTTTGAATAGGTGTTAATGAATCTTCTACCTTAACTCCCATTATCATATCTCCAACAAACGCTGTAACTACTGCGATTCTTTCGTCTTCGGGTAACGAATTGATTGTATTGATAACTCGAGGGCTAATCAATATTGATTGTTGTTTAGTCAAGTTTGCCATAGTTATAAATTTTTCGGTTGTTATTTACACTGCAAATTTAGCAAGGATAATGGGCAATATCTCTGCACATCTTTTCAAATCTTTCTTAAAACACAATTATTTAATATTGGCAGAAATCAACATATACCCCTATTTCATTAACGACGATAGATTTACTTTACAAAAAATATAATTAAATCATGATACAGCATTTTGTCATTTAGAGTTTTTAGATTATATTTGAACTATAATTTGATGTTTGAGTGTTATTTCACAGCACTAACGTTAACATGATTTTTCAATATTTAATTTGTTACACCTATGAATGATATTATTCAAATCTTTGACTCACTCATAGAGCAATATGGAAGCATTGATATTGCTAATAATGAATTCAAGAAGCTGATTGCAGAAGATGAAAACATCTTTGAAGAATATAGCGAATGGTGTCATGCCGTAGGAAGTAGCGAAAAAAGAGGCTTTCTTGATTACTGTGATGAATATAAAAAATCACAAGATTCTATATGGGAATCATTAAAAGACTTTGATGAATAAATAGAACAAAAATTATATGCAAAAAAAATCAACTTTGCGTCTTCCCGCTGAATGGGAGTCATTTGGTGCCATTCTACTATCATGGCCACACGAAGATAGCGATTGGGCATATATGCTTGAAGAGGTAACCGAGTGCTATATTAAAATTGTAGAAGCTATAACACAAGAAACTGATGTTATTATAGTTGCTCCAAACATAGAAACGCCCAAAAAGCATTTAAGCCATATCAACCCAGCCCATATTAAATATTACGAAATTGAAACCAATGACACATGGGCTCGTGATTTTGGAGTCATTACAACATGCGATAACAACGGGATCTATATTCTCAACGACTTCCAGTTTAATGGATGGGGGTTAAAGTTTGCCTCAAATAAGGATAATCTCATCACGCAAAACATGATTAAACAAGGTGCAATTAATGGCACGTATAACAATCGCATGGGATTTGCTCTTGAAGGGGGTTCTATCGAGAGCGATGGGAAAGGGATTATTCTTACTACATCAGAATGTTTACTCTCACCAAATCGAAATGGAGATTTATCAAAAGAAGATATTGAGCAAGAACTCCTCACAACATTTGGCGCAGAAAAAATCCTATGGCTTGACTATGGTTTTTTAGAGGGTGATGATACCGATAGTCACATTGACACTCTTGCTCGTATTGCACCAAATGATACAATTGTCTATGTTGGCACAACCGATGAAGACGATATACACTACTCGGCATTACAGTCAATGAAACATCAATTGATGCAACTAACCACACTTGAAAACAGACCGTTCAACCTCATTGAGTTGCCTCTACCCGACCCTATATATGACGAAGATGGCTATCGACTACCTGCTACATACGCCAACTTTCTCATTATGAACGAATCGGTAATAATGCCAATATATAATCAACCTCAAAAGGATTTATTGGCCACACAAATCATGCAAATAGCATTTCCAAATCATAAAATAGTAACTGTTGATTGCAACGCTTTGATTAAACAACATGGTTCACTACACTGTGTAACAATGCAATTACCTAAAGAAATATTATAGTTTATGTCAAGAAAAATTTTACGCACTGGCATTATTCAACAACACAATACTGCCAACATTGAAGACAATCGTAATCGCCTAGCTCAAAAGATGCGAGAATTAGCTTCACAAGGGGCTGAATTAATTGTAAATCAAGAACTACACGATTCTTTATATTTTTGCCAAGTAGAATCAACCGACAACTGCAATCTAGCTGTTGCAATACCATCAGAAACTACTAACTTTTATTCAAACCTAGCAAAAGAGCTAAATGTTGTAATAGTAACATCGCTCTTTGAAAGAAGAGCTCCAGGACTTTATCACAATACTGCTGTAGTTTTTGAAAAAGATGGTTCTATTGCTGGGAAATATCGCAAAATGCACATTCCAGATGATCCAGCCTACTACGAAAAATTCTACTTCACTCCTGGCGATTTAGGATTTGAGCCAATTGACACCTCAGTTGGTCGTTTAGGAGTGTTAGTTTGTTGGGATCAATGGTATCCTGAAGCTGCTCGCCTTATGACATTGAGAGGTGCAGAGATTCTTATTTATCCTACCGCTATTGGTTGGGAAAGTAGCGATACTCCAGAGGAACAAGCCCGCCAACGAGAAGCATGGATTACAATTCAACGCGCTCATGCAGTAGCAAATGGTCTGCCTGTTGTTTCAGTAAATCGAGTTGGCCATGAACCCGACCCATCTGCAAATACTAACGGCATTCAATTCTGGGGAAGCAGTTTTGTTGCAGGGCCTCAAGGTGAATTCCTATACAACGCTCCTACCGATTGCGAAACTACTGCAATTATTGACATCGATATGGTTCGCTCTGAGAATGTGCGTCGCTGGTGGCCATTCCTTCGCGACCGCAGAATAGACGCATACAAAGGAATTACCTCTCGATTCCTTGACTAATTACTAAATATAAATTATGGGATTAAAACTTTTTGGGTATAATCACCCATTTTAACAAGATACAACCCAGATGACAACCTAATGCGGTTTGCACCTTTGCAAATCGCATTTTTGCTAATTAGTGTACCAGTCATAGAATACACTTCAAGGAATGAATTTTTAGGACTTTCTACCATAAGTAATTGTCCTTCTACACTTATATTTTGAGGATTTGTTAGAATAGACTCAACTCCATCTTGCCCATTAGTAGAATATAATTGCAATTCCTCAACATTTATGGCTTCTGTACTCTTATTTGATTTTGATAATGATAATCTTATCTTTACAGCCGATACATTTTCTAAAACGCCAATTTTAATTGTTTCGGCAGCCATTAACGACGGCCCAACATTAAAATCGTTATTAACAAATGAATATACAACATTATCCTGCCTATCTATCATTTCTATTTTGATAGATTTTGTCGTGCTTGTTGTGGTATAATAACTAATAGCCATCGTCATATCACAATCAATTACACCAATAAATTCCGACTCTAAATAAGTAGCGCCATCATCGGTTTGTTTCAATGGATACATTTTTGATTTAAGTCCACTAAATGTTACACTATCACCCGATGGCATATATATCCAACTATTTGTGGGGGCTTTAGTTGTGCGAAGCCATGTTAATCTCATATTTTGTGCATCTACTTGCAATAAACTTACAGCTGCAATTATAACAAATAATATATGTTTCATTTTTTTCTTAGTTTAATATTATTCCACCACATTTTGACTCTTTTAATTCCATCAATTCCCAATACTGCTAATCCTCCATATTGAAAAGTTTTTGCTAATCCAAAAAATATGAACCATAGCACCCCTTTAACTGTAGCAGATATCGGCAATAACATTTGAGCAAATGAAATAATGTAGCAAATCACACAGATTGATAGAAAAATCACACCTGTATGAAATGATAATTTAGAAAGCCACAATTTCAATTTATTCATTATCAGTTTTGCCAAAATGAATTGTTAAATACTTTAATTGCACAAAGTTACTTGAATTATTCAAACCTCACCAATAATTTGATTATTTTTTGTATTAGTGTTTTTGTTCCATTACATGATTATGTTTAACTTTGTGCAAAATATAAATTTATCTTGATATGAAGACTAAAGATGAACTAATTGATGATTTACTAACTTTGGCTTTTGCTGAAGATGTTGGTGATGGTGACCACACTACGCTAAGCACAATTCCTGCTGATGCTATGGGAAAACAACGTCTCATAGTAAAAGAACCTGGAATTATTGCTGGCGTTGAAATGGCAAAAAAGGTATTTAACAAATTTGACCCAGAATTGGAAATGACTATATTCATCAATGACGGAGCTGAAGTAAAACCAGGTGATATCGCATTTGAAGTTGAGGGCAAAGTGCGTTCATTATTACAAACCGAACGCGTTATGCTAAACATCATGCAACGCATGAGTGGTATTGCTACCGTTACTGCAAAATATCAAAAATTACTTGACGGGCTTAAGACTAAAGTCCTTGACACTCGCAAAACGACTCCTGGTTTGCGAATGTTGGAAAAAGAAGCGGTTCGCATTGGTGGAGGTTGCAATCATCGCATAGGCTTGTTTGATATGATTCTCATTAAAGATAATCATGTTGATTTTGCTGGTGGCATAAAGGAAGCTGTAGAATCGGCTAAGAAATATTGCAAAGAAACTGGTCGCAATCTCAAAATCGAGCTTGAGGTGCGCAATGAAGATGAAATAAAACAAGCGCTTGAAGTAGGTGTAGATCGTATTATGCTTGACAATTTCACTCCCGAGCGCACTCGTGAAGCCGTAAAAATGATTAATGGAGCGGTTGAAATTGAGTCTTCTGGTGGTATTACAATCGACACTCTTCGTGCATACGGTGAATGTGGTGTTGACTTTATTTCTGTGGGAGCACTAACTCACTCAGTTAAAGGTCTTGATATGAGCTTTAAGGCTTGTTAACAACAAGCATTTTATCAATAGTGAAGCCTACGAAACTGTCAATCAGTGCGTGGGCTTTATCTTTTAGGACCTCAGCTGAATTATTTGTCGTTAATCCTATCACAATTGCTCCAGCATTCATTCCTGCCTCAAGTCCTTGAAGAGAATCTTCAAACACATAGCAGTCTCCTGGGTCACACCCAATTCTTTCAGCAGCCATAAGATATCCCTGAGGATGAGGTTTTGACTCTGTTACATCTGAGCCAGTAATTACTGCATCAAAATACTGACGGAAATATGGATATGCCTCATATAACGCTTTCATTTTTACGTCATCGCTACTTGTAACAATCGCCGTAGGTATGCCTTGCTCCTTTAATGATTTTAGGAAATCAATAACCCCGTTATAGATAGGATATGTGATGTTAAGTTCAAATTCATGAACTCTATCAATTATATCTTGATGTATCTCTTTTGGGAAATAGTTATCAAGTATTTTGAACAAAGCATTCCCTTTAATTATTAAAGCAAAATTTTCAATACCAGTAGGATATATTTGCTCAATATTTTCCCAAAATTTGGTGTAAATATCCTCACTATCAATTAATACACCATCTAAATCAAATAATACTCCTACTTTTTTCATTGTCAATTGTTTTATTTTTACGCAAATTTAATACTGAAAATACCAACTTTTGTATTGATTTGAGTTAATTTTGCAAAATATTTAAGAATATGGCAGATACATCATCAAATACTCCTATTACATTAGGCACTGAATCAATCGGAAAGTTGTTGATACAATATTCTGTTCCAGCAATTATTGCCAGTGTTGCAACTTCCCTATACAATATTATTGACAGCATATTTATCGGACAAGGGGTTGGGACATTGGCAATCTCGGGGCTTGCTATTACATTTCCCCTAATGAATCTAGTCATAGCCTTTTGTATGTTTATTGCTGCTGGTGGTGCGGCAATAAGTTCAATATATTTAGGTCAAAAAGATTATAGACGCGCCACTAACGTGTTGTCAAATGTTGTAAAACTAAGTTTTATTCATTCAATAGTATTTGGTGGATTATCACTACTCTTTCTTGACGAAATATTATACTTTTTCGGAGCTACTGATTCTACAATAGAGTATGCACGAGAGTTTATGCGCATAATTTTATATGGCACACCCATTTCTTATATATTTATCGTATTGAACAACTTAATGCGTGCTACAGGTTATCCTAAAAAGGCTATGATATTGGCATTGTTATCAGTATTAGTCAATATTATTTTAGCACCAATATTTATATTTGTACTAAATTGGGGTATTGGCGGAGCTGCTTTAGCAACAATCTGTGGTCAAGCCATATCTTTAGTATGGCATATTATTCACTTTAGAGAAAAATCCAGTTTTGTACACTTCGATAAAAACCACAATAAATTTTCTTGGTCTATTATTAAAAATGTATACTCTATTGGGCTATCTCCATTTTTAATGAATGTGTGTGCTTGCATTGTGGTGATTTTCATAAACAAAGCATTACTTGAAACAGGTGGAAATGATGGAGAACTTGCTGTGGGAGCCTACGGCATTGTGAACCGCGTAGGAATGCTGTTTGTGATGATTGTTTTTGGCATCACCCAAGGAATGCAACCCATTTTAGGGTACAACTATGGTGCAAACAACTGGGAACGTGTAAAACGGACTCTTAATATTGGTTTTATTGTTGGGCTATTAGTTACAACACTCGGTTTTATTGTTGGGGAATTAATACCACAACAAATTGCTTCTCTCTTTGCTAACGATGATATCTTAATCGATATCTCCACTACTGGATTTAGAATTAGTTTCATGTTTTTTGCTGTAATTGGAGGACAAATTGTGATACAAAACTTCTTCCAATCAATAGGCAAACCT
>JAFOYQ010000107.1 GCA_017424575.1 Muribaculaceae bacterium | reverse complement strand
TGTATTATAATAAGGGTCGAGGCTATGGATATTGCGTTTGTAGTTATTGTGGAAGGACGGTATTAGAGCATGCTCCAGCAAAACCAAATAAGATAAATATGGCTCCGTTTGACATGAATGATAACGAAAAGAAAAACGGAGATAGATACCATTTTAATTTATCTGAGAAGCGATTGATCTGTAGTTTGGAGAAAGACCAAGAAGACCTATTATATAGAAATGTTATTTTGGGCGCTGAAATTCAAACAGATTATTGTGAGATAAGGTTTAAACATTCTATCAATGGTCCATGGATGAGCAAAAAAGAGCGTAAGTTATTGGTGACTCTTGGAGTAGTAATGACCAATAAGTTAATAGAATATTTAGATAAGGAAAGAGGTTCGATAGATTTCTTAATAACTCCTAAAGGGAATTTATGTATATATGACACTTGTACTGGTGGTAGTGGATATTCTACTGAATTAATAAAACCAGAGGTTTTAAAGTATGTATTAAAAGAAATGTATGAATTACTTGTTGCAAGTAAAAGTAGAGATGAGATATTGGATAAATTTTCTTATAAGTACATAAACGCAATAGATATTAAATCAGCAATAAAATGGTTAGAATCAGAGTTAGCTATAAATAAGTAGAATCTCTCTGCGGCTCTTTCAACAAAACCTCAACCATAGTTGTTATCTCACAAAAATGTGAGTCTATGAAGTTGAGGTTTTTTGTGTTTCAGGGAGTGGTGATGTGTGTGCCGTTTTTGATGGTGGCGGCACCGGTAAATCAATGTGGAGATAATGTGGTATCGCTCGATTCGTGTAGGGCAATGGCCCTGCGCAATAATAAGCAAATGCTTGTAAATATTGCTCGCATTGAGGGGGCTAAGTATAAAAAGCATGAGGCTAGGGCTGCACTTTTGCCAGCCTTAGACTTTGTGGGTGGATATAGTTATAATCAGAAGAATCTCTCACTGTTTGATTCCGACCAGATGTTGCCTGTGAAGTCTTTTAATATAGCAACAGGTAGTTATGAGTATAATGTAGTAAAAAATCCTATCACAGGCGAACCAATCAAGTCGCCCGATGGACAGTATGTGCCTCAAGAGGTGGCGCTGATACCAAAAGAGGCTATGACGTTTGACATTCATAATCTGTTTTTTGGCGCAGTAACTCTATCTCAACCGATATATATGGGTGGTAAAATTGTGGCATTAAATCGCATGGCCGATTATGCTGAGCAGTTGGCAGAGATGCAACAGCAAGGTGATGCTGAGAATCTTGTGTATGAGGTAGATGTGGCATATTGGCAGGTGGTGTCGCTGGATGCAAAGTTGCGTCTTGCTGAGAGTTATGTGACTTTACTCGACACTCTCAGTCGCAATGTGAATGCGATGGTTGTTGAGGGGGTTGCCACTGCAAGCGACCAATTGCGAGTAGAAGTGCGACTTAACGAGGCTCAAGTAGATTTAACGAAAGTAAAAAACGGACTAACATTGTCGCGTATGGCTCTCGCTCAAAAGTGTGGATTACCTATTGATAGCAAGATGCATCTTGCCGACGAAAGCCACGACAATACGCCTATTGATATCCCTTTAATGCCTAAAAATTGGGATATGGAGAGGGTTTACGCACGGCGTTATGATATTCGTCAACTTGAGATAGGGGAGCGTATTACGCATCAGCAATCAAAGGTAGAATTGTCGTCAATGTTACCTAACCTGTTGGCAGTAGGAACATATTCGTTTAGTAATCCCAATATGTATGATGGCTTTAGTAAAAGTTTCAATGGGGCATTTTCGGTGGGGGTAATGGTAACTATGCCGTTGTGGCATTGGGGCGGAAATTATAGCAAATATAAGGCTGCACAAACCCAAGAAACCATTATGCGACTAAACATTGCCGATGTTAAAGAGAAAATAGCATTACAGGTGCAACAAGCATCGTTTAAGGCGCAAGAGGCTGTAAAAGTTTATAAAACGGCGATTGAAAATCTTGCGAGTGCCGATGAAAACCTTCGTCAAGCGCAAGTGGGATTTGAGGAGGGTGTGATGACGGTAGATAATGTGATGGAGGCGCAAACGGCTTGGTTTAAGGCTAATTCAGATCGTATTGATGCTCAAATAGAGGTGCAACTTTGTAATACCTATCTCAAAAAGGTATTGGGGATTAGTGTCTTATAAACCGCAGAATTTGCGTCTTATTTTTCCGTAGATTTCAGTAATGTGTTGTGCCTTAGGATGTTGTAAAAACGATGCCGAGTTAAAAATTATAGAAAATATGTTACAAAAAAAGCATTTATAAAAATATAATTCTCAGCAAGATTTGATATTTATATATTTTTTTCAGCGTAATAGATTTAAAAGTTCTCATAAATTATTAACTTTGTGTCGTACATCACTTATTTATCCGTAAAGAGTTATGGGAGTGGGTACTAATATAATTGTTTGAAAAGCGTTTACTTACGCTCTTTCTTGGTTATCTGGAACTTCGCAACTTCTAAACCATAGTCAAGGATGAGGCAATAGTAGATGCCTGTATAGTATGTATATCTTTCATATTACGACATAATCGTGTTGTAATGTGTTATATATTCGTATTTATGCGTGAGGCTTCTGCGTTGCTCGTTCTACTATGGTGGGCAGTGCGAAGGCCTCAGATAGCGAGACGAGCAACGGTTATTGGCTCTCACGCTTTTTTTATATCTACACATTGAGGGAGTCGGTGTGTAATTAAATTTAAAAAATAATTATGCAACTTCGTCATTCTAATAGGCTGCAGTATTTTAATGAATTAACAAATACGACACGTGAGTATTTTATTGACTACATTAAAGCACATTTTAATCTTTCGGAAAAAAGTCGAATATTAGAAATTGGTTGTGGAGAAGGGGGAAATCTTCTTCCATTTGCCCAATTAGGGTGTAAAGTAAAAGGGATTGATATTAGTAAAACTCGTATAGAACAGGCTCAAGAGTTTTTTGAGTATTATAACTCTTCAGGCGAATTTTGTTGCCTAAATTTCATTACAGCCGAGAAACCTAATAGTGAAGAAGAGCGATTTGATATTATTCTTGTTCACGATGTAATTGAGCATATTGAACCCCATTTTAAATCAGAGTTTATCAGAAATATTAAACCATTTCTACGAGAAGATGGGATTGTATTTTTTGGATTTCCTGCATGGCAAAATCCATTTGGAGGACATCAACAAATTACTCGTGGCTTTGCCTCTAAAATGCCTTTTATACATCTTTTGCCTAATTCTTTTTATAAGGGCTTGCTAAAATTAAGCAAAGTGCCTCAAAACGCTATTGATGAACTGCTAAGTATTAAACGCTCAAAAATGCCAATAGAACAATTTGAAAAATTAATATCTATTGAAGGTTTCTCAATTATCAATCGCACTATGTGGTTTATAAATCCTCATTATAAACAAAAATTTGGTCTTAAACCTCGACGTGTATGGAAATGGGCAACGCAAATACCTTATTTTAGAAATTATTATACAACTTCGGTTTTATATATTTTGAAAAATATATGAAATTATGAAAATTATATAGTCAACAACAAATTGTCTTAAATTGTTATCACATAAAATTTGTGGTAACAATTTTTTTATGTCTTATTTTTAATTGAAAATAAATAATGACTATGGAAACAAATCAAGAGAGGGATGAAAGCAAAATTTTGTTGATTTCGCTGTGTGTGATTATATTGGTAGTAGTGATATTGGCTGTGGTGGGATTTTTGTTAATAAACAAGCCTAAAGAGGTAATTCAAGGGCAAGTTGAGGCTACAGCGATAAAGATCTCGGGTAAATTGCCTGGTCGTGTCGAAGTATTTCATGTGCGTGAGGGTGACTCGGTAAAGGAGGGGGATACGCTTGTACATATCCATTCGTCGGTAGTTGAGGCAAAGTTACAACAAGCACAGGCTATGACAACAGCAGCGAAGGCTCAAAATCGCAAGGTTGATGCAGGCGCTCGCACTCAAATAATTCAGTCGGTACGCGACCTATGGTTGCAAGCACAAGCCGCGCGAGAAATAGCCCAAAAGACGTATAATCGCATGGAGTCACTCTATGCACAAGGAGTTGTATCGGCCCAAAAACGTGATGAGGCTCAGGCTGCGTATAAGGCTGCACAAGCAGCCGAAGATGCTGCGTGGAATCAATATAACCTGGCACAAAGTGGGGCACAACAAGAGGACAAACAGAGTTCGGCAGCAATGGTAACTGCCGCACAAGGGGGAGAGAAAGAGGTTGAAGCGATCTTACAAGACCAATATCTGCTTTCGCCATGTAATGGCATTGTTGATGAAATTTACCCTCAACAGGGGGAGTTGGTAGCACTTGGTGCGCCAATAATGAGTGTGTTGCGAGGCGATGATAGGTGGATAACATTTAACGTGCGTGAGGAGTTGCTCCGCGACTTGCCTTTGGGGAAAGAGATTGATGTTGTGATTCCTGCTCTTGGGGAAATGGAGACAAAAGCACAAGTGTATTATGTGCGCGACATGGGCGATTATGCAGTGTGGCGTGCCACAAAAGCAACTGGTGAGTGGGATAGTCGCACTTTTAAGATAAAAGCACGCCCGTTGGAACAACTCCCTAATCTGCGCCCTGGAATGTCGGTGATATATTATCCTAAATAATGTGTTGCGATGGGATTACGAGAGGTGATTGTAAGGGAATTGCGACGACTTGTGGCTCGTAAGATATATCTGTTCACTATGATAATTGTGCCAATAGGTTGTGCTCTCTTTTTTGTTTCATTGCTCAATGAGGGGTTGCCCATCAAAGTGCCTACGGCAGTTGTTGATCACGATAATTCCTCGTTGTCGCGACAAGTGATTCGCGACCTTGGCTCATCGCAATTAATTGATATAGGTATCCACCTCAACTCTTATCATGCCGCACTTGATGCTCTACGTAGTGGCGAGGTGTTTGGATTCTTTATTCTCCCCAATGACTTTGAGAAAGATGCTATAGCAGGTCATTCTCCCTCAATCACCTACTATTGCAATATGGCATACTTTATCCCTGGCACATTGGCGTTTAAGGGATTCAAAACCACATCGGTAAGCACTATCGGCACAATGGCAAAAGTGCAACTCTTGTCGATAGGAATGAACGATGATGCCACAGGGTCATTGATTCAGCCTGTTGTGGTGCAAGACCACCCAATAGGCAATCCATGGAGCAATTATTCGATTTATTTGTGTAATTCGTTTGCCCCTGCTGTATTGGCATTGATGATTATGCTCGTAACTGTTTTTTCAATATGCGAAGAGATAAAGTGTGCCACGTCGGTCGAATGGCTCGCCACGGCACGTGGTTCAATTGTAGTGGCATTGTTGGGGAAAATATTGCCTCACACAATGATATTCTCTATCGTGGGAGTGTTTATGCAATCGTTGTTTTATGGCTATAACCACTATCCAATAAATTGCGGGGTGTGGATTATGATATTGGCAATGGTTATGTTTGTTGTAGCATGTCAATCTTTTGCGTTGATTGTGTGTTGCGTATTGCCCAATCTGCGTTTGGCGTTAAGCGTTGTGTCATTGCTTGGCGTGTTGTCATTCTCAATAACGGGATTTTCATTTCCGCTTGAAAATATGTATGGAGCAGTGGCGATATTCAGTTATATAATCCCTGTGAGATACTATTTTTTGATATATATCGACCAAGCATTAAATGGTATTCCGTTGTATTTCTCGCGATACTATTTTATGGCATTGGGAATATTTCCGTTAGTGGCTTTGACTATGTTGTGGCGATTGAAAAAGAGGTGTGAAAAACCTATTTATGTATTGTAAAAAAGGGGTAAAATGAAAGGTGTGATTAAAAATATGAAGTCGTGGTGGTTATTGCTATTTCGTGTGTGGCAGAGAGAATTTTATCTTATTACTCACGATGGTGGAGTGATGCTGTTTTTTCTCTTTTTGCCGTTACTTTACCCTATTCTTTACACGCTTATTTACAACAAAGAACTGGTTGAGGAGGTGCCTTTTGTGGTGATTGATGATTGTCGCACACTTAAAAGTCGCGCCATTGTGCAGATGGCTGATGCTACACCTCAGATGCAACTCGTGGGATATGCATCGGATATGGCAGAGGCACGCCATTGGCTCAACGATAAGGCTTGTTATGGGATAATGCATATTCCAGGTGATTACTCTCAACGACTTGTCAATGGAGCACAAGCCGTTGTGCCATTTTATTACGACATGAGTCTGTTGATGCGTTATCGTTCATTTATGGAGGCTCTTACCGATATTCAGATTGCCATTGGCGACCAAGAACGACAAGGATTGCTCAATGATAAGGGGGAGGTGGCATCTGGATTGAATGTGTCGGTAATAGACTCGCAAGCATTTATACTTGGAGATGTGACACAAGGTTTTGCCTCGTTTGTAATTCCTGGAGTATTAATTCTTATCATTCAGCAAAGTATGATACTGGGCATTGTGATGCTTTGTGGCACCTCGCGCGATCGTCGTCGCCAAAACAAAGGGATTGACACTCTTGCTATTAAAGCCCCCATAGGAGCCACTATATTGGGCAAAATGTTGTGTTATGTTGTAATTTATACCCCACTCACTATATACATGCTCCATTTCGTCCCACTTATGTTTGGGCTACCACATGTTGGCAACTTGGTGGATATAATGCTATTTGTCGTGCCATTTTTGACGGCTTCAGCATTTATGGGAATGGTGTTGCAATGGTTTGTGAGCGAACGCGAAACATCGTTTCTCGTCATCGTTTTCACATCAGCGATATTCCTATTTTTGTCGGGCTTAACCTGGCCACGATATGCGATGGAGATTCCATGGCGACAACTGAGCGCTCTCATTCCTGCAACATGGGGAGTAGAAGGCTTCGTTAATATCAATACCAACAGCGCCACTCTTTCTCACGTTTCAACCCCCTACATCGCCCTCTGGCTCCTCACAGCAACCTACTTTGTTGTAGCATACCTAATATGGAAGAGGGATAGAGGATATGACAATTAATACTATTTCTCATTAACCACCCATTTGCCACCTTTGGCAGGACCGATGCGTTGAATGATGCCGTCGGCTTTTAGGCGTGCAAGGTGTTTTTCTACGGCTTTGGAGGTAATGCCAATTCGTTCTGCTATTGCAACAGCGCTCAAATTGCCATCTTCGTGTAGAAGTGAAATAATTTTCTCCCTACTTGTTGCGCTTTTCTTGCTGACTTTTGATGGCTTTATCGTGTTGTCTTCTGTTTCGTCTATTGACATCAAATAGGTTTCGATTTCGGCAGAGAGATTTTCTTCCATCATTTTAGTCATGAAAGATCTGAAAATATCAAGATTTTCTTCTTCGCGTGTCGCTACTAATGCTTTGATATATTCTTCCTTATACTCTTTGTGTATAATTGTGGGAATAAGACCAAACTCAAATTGCAACATATTCATAATCAAACGAGCCATTCGTCCGTTCCCATCAGCCCATGGGTGTATGGTTACTAAATTGAAATGAGCATCAAAAGAAATTTTGTACAATTCGGTTATAGACTTTTTCTCAACATCTTTTCGGTCGGCATTTAGTTGTTTGCAAAATTCAGCAAGTTTTGTAGGCACTTTGCTATAATTCATATATGAACGGCCACCTATACCTGCTGTGACATTGAGTAAACGCAGTTCGCCTTTTGCCGAAGAAAAATCTCCAAGAATGGTTTTATACTCCTTCCCTGTGTTTTTCATTACTAATGCAGAGAGAGAAATCAGTAAATCAATTGAAATAGGAGTGTGATTTTGGGCTAATTCAATCGCTTTATCGTAGGCGTTTTTTAGGTCAAGGTTCATGCTTTGCTCTTCAATGCTTTTACCCTTGATGCTTACCCCGTGGTCAAACATTATTTGATTCTCCAATTCGGTAATTGTAGAACCTTCGATTGCTGTGGAGTGGGTAATCAATGAATATAGATAAAACTTGTCGTAATCTATTTGTTGGTCAATTCCCAACTCCTTATATCGACTTATGAGTGCTTCTAAATTATGAACCATATCGCTGAATTTTAGTTTTTCTCCCTACCTTTTGTAGTTTTCTCCCTACTTTTTTGGCAAAGATATAGTTTTTCTCCCTACTTTTTGCATTTTTCTCCCTACTTTTTTCAAAAAATAGCGATTTTTCTCCCTACTTTTTGGTGCAGTGGTGGTTGTTGCGTTGGAGGCCGGTGAGTTTTGTGCGTTTGATGGCTGAACGACGAAAAATGCGAGAGAATTCTTCTTGTGTCATTGCACTAATATCATCGTGTGAGAGGTTGAGAATCTCTTGACGAGGTAAAAATTCGGCGATTGTAGTGGTTGGTGCATTGAGGTTGTGTGGACACACGTTTTGACACATATCGCAGCCATATACTTTGCTATTGAGATTGAGTTCGTTGGGTAATTCTCCACGATATTCAATAGTGAGGTAGGAATGGCATCGGCGAGCATCAATAGTGCCACTAAGTGAGATTGCTTTGCCAGGGCAAAGGCGAATACAAGCGTTACAGCCCATGCAGTTGAGTGTGCACGGCTCGTTGGGCTGAAACTTTGTGGTGGTGAGTATGATGCCGATAAATATGTATGAACCAATCTCGGGCACTATGAGCATAGAATTTTTGCCGATAAATCCTACTCCAGCTTGTTGAGCCCAATAGCGTTCAAAAATTGGAGCGGTGTCAACACACACACGAGTTTCTCCACCCCAATTTTCGTTGATAAACGTAGCGAGGAGTGAGAGTTTATTGCGCATCACATCGTGATAGTCATCGCCAAGTGCGTATGAAGCCCATTTGGGGCAATTTTGACGGTCGATAGAGGGGGAATGATAGTTTGCTGCCACTACGACAATAGATTGAGCGTCGTCGAGTAGTAGGAGAGGATTGTGTCGCACCTCGGCATATCGTTCCATATATGCCATATCGCCATGATGATTTGCTGCAATCCACTTGTTGTATTGGTCTATGACCTCGTGTGGCACTTTGGTAGCATCAGCAATACCTATTGCACTAAAACCTAAGTCGTAGGCAATGGATTGCAAATCGCTACTACATGGGTATTGTGCTGAATTCATATCCTTCATTTTTAAGCCATTCGATGGCGCGAGGTAGTGCGAATTTGAGATTTCTCTCGGCACGAAGAGAGTCGTGGAATACGATTATCGACCCATTACGAGCATATTTCTTCACATTGTTGAGCACCTCTTCGCCATTGAGTTTGTGGCTATAGTCGCGAGTTACCAAGTCGTGCATTACAATGTTATAGTTTTTCTTGATTGCACGGGCTTGTGAGGGGCGCATCAATCCATGAGGTGGACGGAATAGAATGGAATCGATATATTTATTTGCTTTATCGATATCGTCGAGATAGTGTTTAGTTGATATATTCAACCCCTTGAGGTGGCGCATTGTGTGGTTGCCGAAACTATGTCCACGTTTCTTGATATCTTCAAATATCCAAGGGTGTCGGCGCACATTGTCTCCTACCATGAAGAAGGTAGCCTTTACGTTGTATTTATCGAGCGTATCCAACACCCAAGGAGTAACCTCGGGTATTGGACCATCGTCGAATGTGAGATATACCACTCGTTGCTGTTTGCGTTTTATGCGCCATATTGCTTCGGGGAAGAATATGCGATAGAGTAACGGTGGTTGTTCGATGAACATAGATTTTAGTTATTATTCAACTGATAGGTTGACACCTTTATCGGCAAAGAATTCGGTGAGGTGTTTCTCTATTTCCGATGGTTTGTATTGAAGCATACCATAATATTCAGCCATTGGTTCAACAAAGTTGCGTGCACTCATATTAGGGTAATCAACTTGATACAAACGGTAGCGGAGACCTAAAATATCGTTGATTGTTACACCAAGTTCCTCAAGTTTCTTGTCAATATTGCCACCTGCTTGTTGATATAGTGTCATGAATTGAGGGAATGCAATGTTTGACACATATTTTTCGCTGTAAGCAATTGATTTGAGTTGCCAATCTCTGAGGCTCATGAGATATGGGATAAACTTCGCGTAGCGGTTCAAACCATCGTCGGCGAGAGCCAATGCACGCGCTTTGTCATCTTTATTGCCTGTTGCTTCGTAGAGAAGGATATAGAGGTCGGCAATTTCAGTGCTTGCGAAGTTTTCATAAGGCATCACGCTTGTAGGGAGTTTTTCTTCCATGAGGTTGAGCACTTTACGGGCTTTGTCAAAGTTTTCTTTTGCGATATCTCCAGCATCTTCAGCATCACGAGCTGCAATGCCTTGATAATACAATTCGTGAGCGAGGTCAATCATTGTGCTGCGAGTAGTGCTTGTCATGCGACGCACTGTTTCATCGAGATACAAGTCTTTACCTTGGTCAAGACCACCCCAACGATATTTGTTCATCACTATGTCATACATCTTCTCAGTATTAATGCCATGATTTCCATTCACACCTGTGCGAGCAGGGGTTACTTGGTATGCCATACCTGTTTGTTGAAGGTATGGGGTGAGGCCTAAATGATAAGAGTTTGGCACAGTTACAGCGAAGTAGATAGGACGATTCCATTTGTTTTCGGCACTCTTAGCAATCATGTCGAGAGTGAGGATTTTGTTGAGAGTTAATCCTGGTTCGCCATGACCTTGTGCATAGCGGTGAATGTCAATAACAAGTGAATCTACGATTAGTTCGCGTTGTGACTCAGGCACTACGCCAGCCTCAATAACCTCGTCGGCATTAACGGGAATATATACTGCAGCAGTATTGATAGCGTTGATACCATATTCGGGCATATACGAAGCGTCGCTATAGCGATGCAATAAAGCATCTTTTGCCGAGCTCATTCTTACTTGTGGAACGATGTAGCTATATTGCAATTTGTCGTTGAGATAATCTTTGGGTTGAGCATACATATCAATTGCAGGAGCATCGTATGATGGATGTTGAATTTGGCTTGCATACCAGTCGGTAGTGAGATACGACATATTCACCACCTTCACATCGGTGCGATAGCCCTCAACCTCTTGAGCATACCATAATGGGAATGTATCGTTATCACCATTTACGTAGATGATACCATTTTTGTCAACACTTGATAGGTAGTTCATACCGAAGTCGCGAGCAGCATAGCGACCAGAGCGGTCGTGGTCGTCCCATGTTTGTGACACCATTTGCAATGGTACAATTAATCCCATCACGGCTGCTACAACAGCAATAGCGAGTGATTTTTTATCTTCGGGAGCATCTTTTGCAATAGCCGAAGTAGAAGTTTTTTTATTGAGCAATGACTTAATTCCAGCCCAGATTGCTGGCACTGCCATACCAATCCATATTGCAAATGCGTAGAACGAACCAGCAAAAGCATAGTCACGTTCACGAGGTTGACCTGGTGTTTGGTTGAGGTAAAGCACGATTGCCACACCTGTCATAAGGAACAAGAAACATACCACCCAGAATTGCTCTGTGCCACGTTTTGAAGCAAATAGTTGCCACAACAAACCGATGATACCAAACAATAATGGAAGCATGAAGAATACATTATGCCCTTTGTTTCCTTTACCATACTCATCGGGGAGCAATGATTGGTCGCCAAGACGCGCATTGTCAATAAATGGAATCCCCGAAATCCAGTTACCTTGAGTCACCTCGCCATTGCCTTGAATGTCGTTTTGACGGCCAGCAAAGTTCCACAAGAAATAGCGCCAATACATGTGGCTCATTTGATAGTTGATGAAATAAGAAAGGTTGTCGGCAAATGTTGGAAGAGCAATATTCTTAGCTACCATGCCACCCTCTTTTGAATCATACATATTGACTGTCTTTACTCGAGCCTTGCTTGAGTCGTAGCTCACCCAATCCTTGTAGCCACGCACATGATTAGCATCGGTGCTGTAGATACGAGGGAAGAACATCTTAAACTCAGGAATTTCTTCGTAATCGGTTTTGTGACCTTTTACGATATATTGATCGGGTTGATCGGGCGACGTTTTTACTACTTTACCATATTCAGGACGACCAGTAGTGGTAACTGCATTACCTTGAGCATCGCGAAGAATTGACGATGCAGGCACATAGTTTACCGATGGGCGACCTGTCTCTGGGTCCTCTTGATAAGAGATAATTTCGGCAAATGTAGCACCATGGAACAATGGGCGTTGGCCATATTGCTCACGGTTGAGGTAAGACGATAGCGCAAACACATTATCGGGTTGATTTTGGTTCATAGGAGTATTGGCATCGGCACGAATCAAGAGCAATGCATAAGATGAGTAACCGATAAAGATTACTAATACACCTGTGATAATGATATTGAGAATGCGAATGGGGAGTTTTGAAGTGAAGATGCAATATAGAATGAGGCCAATCATAAACAACACTGGGATAATGTAACTTTCACCAATAAAAGGCATTCCCGAAAGGAAGATTGCAAGGCATGATGAAAATTTGATTTTTCCAGTTGATTTTTGGCTATAAAGTTCGTATATAGCCCAAATGAAAGTTGCCACAAGCACAATAGCATATATGAGAGTACCCATGTTGTAACTCATGCCACAAGTGTTGACAAAGAATAGTTCAAAATATTGAGCCATTTCAACAAATCCTGGCACCAAACCATAGAGAATCAATCCCACTACCACACATGAAATACCGAGAGCTATCAACGATCCCTTCACGTTGGTTTCCTTAAATTTGCGATAATATATCACCAATCCGATTGCTGGGATACACAATAAGTTGAGCAAGTGCACGGCGATAGAGATACCTATTACATAGGCAATAAGAATGAGATATCGGTCGCTTGTTGGGTCGTCGGCACGATTTTCCCACTTCAAAATGAGCCAGAATACTAAGGCTGTGCAGAATGATGAGAATGCATATACCTCACCTTCAACGGCCGAGAACCAGAATGTATCGCTCCATGTATAGGCCAATGCACCACAAAGTCCTGCTCCAAAGATTAAAATCATCTTTGTGAGAGATACTTCGGTAGCATCATCTTTCACCATAATGCGACGCACAAGGTGAGTTATTGTCCAGAACAACAATAAGATAGTGCCTGCACTAAGGAGTGCCGACATGGCATTAACCATCAATGCTGCCAACGACACGTCTCCACCTGCAAAGTTGATAAAGAAACGAGCAGTGAGCATCCATATAGGGTTGCCGGGTGGGTGTCCCACTTCGAGTTTCATACCTTGAGAAATAAATTCGGGGCAGTCCCAAAAACTTGCCGTAGGCTCAAGTGTGAGCAGATAAGTTACCGCAGCGATGACAAAACATAGCCAACCGAGCGAATTGTTGATGATATTATACTTTTTCATTATTGAATTGATTATTCTTTACAACTGGGCACTAATACCCAAACTATCAATCTGCAAAGATAGCATAATTAATTCATAATGCATAATGCATAGTGCATAATAAAGTTAAACAGATTAAAATGAACATAAAAAAGCGAGCAACCCGTGTGGATTGCCCGCTCGATTATAGGGATTGGTATTCAATTATTGATTAATTAGAAATAAAACTAATTTATC
>JAFOYQ010000106.1 GCA_017424575.1 Muribaculaceae bacterium | reverse complement strand
ATATTTAATTTGACAAACTGTTAATGGGTGTTTTATAATAAAATCTTCAACTTTATTGTATTTATAAATTGCATAGGGGCATAATTCAATACATTTGCAGAATAGTAAATATTTCAAATTAAACAATAAATCTTCAGAGACCGTTATGTTTTTGTCAAATTTTAGGCAATTATTAATTATAATTTTTCTTTTATATAATTTAGAGCAAGGAGAATATATATTTATATATCTATAATTAGAGTTAATATCATTAACTCTAATTATATTTTGCGATATTGGCGAAATACTTATAATTTCATTGCCAAAAGTTTCCATTCCGCCAATCTTAAATTCTACATTTGAATCTATATTAAAAAAGGATTGAAGATGCTTTTTTAATATATAGTCATCACTATCCACAAACATTATCCACTCCCCTTTAGCAATCATAATTCCTTGGTTTCGAGCAGAACTTACACCGCCATTTTCTTTGTGGACAACGATGATTCGCTTGTCTTTAGCTGCATATTCATCGCAAATCGCACCTGAGTTATCAGTGCTGCCATCATTGATTAATATTAACTCAAAACCAGTATATGTTTGAGCTAAGATGCTATCAATACATCGAGGAAGATATTGTTCAGTGTTATAGACGGGAACTATAATAGATACTTTGGGCATTTTATGATAAACTTGTTTTTAAGAAATTAAGACTTTGTTCTTTTAATATACTTAATTTTTTACTTATGACTGACCAATAAATATTTTCTTTTATTTTTATATCTGAAACCGATTCAAACATTCGATCCATTAATGATAATTGAGAGAGGAGTGAAGCGAAACGGCTTCGTCCTCGTGACTGGTTGGATATAGTATAGAATTCTTTATTAAATATTATAGAAAACACTGTGCCGTGAAAAGAATCGGTAATAACAATTTTAGCATCACGAAACATTGCTAACCATTGTTCCATGGGCAAAGTACAATCATTATGAGCAGAAACTAATTTTAATGTTAAACCATTTACATATGCAATATAATTTAGTTTAGATATCGTTTCAGAATTGGTATCCAATATGTACGCAAACAAGAGGTTTTCATCGCATGTTGAAATATTTTTGCATAGTGTCAGATAATCTTCTTTTTGTAATAGAAGTGTTGGGTCTAATACGGAAACTGCATTATTATAACCTAAATACTTGTTGCATAAGTTAACTCCATCAATTTCTCGTGTTGAAACTGCATTAAATTGTTGAATTAATTTAGAACATATAGATGTTTGTTCATCATTATATTCCCACTCAGTTGTGCCAAAAGATGTTGCATATGCAATTCGTTTAATTTTGAAAGATTCAGGGATAAATGACAAAAACATTTTATCCAATATCCCCCAATTATATAATGGTCTCCAAACTTGATCACTCCCGACAATAAATGCATCATATAGTGTATAGTCTATTGAACTCCAGTTGTCTACAAATCTGCGGTTAATGTGTTTTGAAATAAAAGGCTTTAATATATGACTTAATTGTCTAATATAATTATTATGTTGTTTTTCATTAAATATATATTTTCGTTTTTTGAGAATATATTTTGTGAAATTACGCTTAGGCAATTCTAAAAACAACTTTAACTTTGAAATATGTAGATAAGGATCTTTCTCTATTGTAATGGGTTCATGCCCCAATTTTATCAATATTTGTTGCAATGCATAATTTTGGAGGACTCCTCCATAATTCGCTCGTAATGGTTGAGTTAATATTGCTATTCTCATTTAAATTTAGGTAATAAATATTTATTCCAAATATATTTTCTTGGAATATCAAGAATTATAGCCGCCACTATATAAATAATTACGATTAAGGAAATATATCCTAATGATTCGACTCCATCAAAATTTTGATAAAAATATTTTATAGGTCTTACAAAATATTCATTCATAATATTGGGATTGCAATGGAGTAAATATATGGCAAAGGAAGATGACGCGAGTTTAATTATAAATTGATTGTTAAATTTCAATTTTGTAAAAAACAGGAATAGGAATACAGACATTAATATCACTATGGGATTATTATATGCAAACAATTGCCAAATACGATAACCATTGCTTAAATATACGGGATAAATAGTAAGAATTGTTAATAAAATCGATAGCAATATGAATATAGTTAGGTCGTAATATCCTTTAAATTTACTGAAATTTGGCTGATATAATTTTATATAACGAGCTAATAGATATATCCCAATGAATGATATTGTTGAATATCCGTTGTCGAAAAATTTAGCTACATCAAATAACCATCCATATATTGTTTGAAATAAAAAAAAGAAAATTAGCAACCATTTAAAATGTAATCTATTGGCATTTATAATATAGGAATTTAAGATAGGTACTAATATTAATAATAGTACATACGATCGAATAAACCAGCCATTATTAGTGAGAAATATAATGCTTAATATTCCGGAAAGATTAATTGTATTTACTCCTAATAAGATTGTAGCAAGATATATTCCTATAGTAAAGTATAGTATTTGAAAACATAGATTGCTAAAACTTTTTACAGTTGGTCGAACACCAAACCATCCCGATATAAAAATAAATATATTAACTGAACAAATTGCAATAGATTCAACCGCTAATTGAGTTATTGACACAAATGGAGATGTCATTAATCTATTATAATCAGGCGCTGAAAGTGAAAATAAATCAGCATGAAGTATTACTATTAATATAATAGAAGTAATCCTAAGCAATTCGATATTTCCTTGCCTCATATTATTCAGAAATCATTCTTTTAATGCGACTGGCTATGCGTCTAATAAGTGATGGTTGTTGTTCCTTTTGGATTTTGTTGTATATTGAGAATCCGTATTTGTCAAAATTATCAAAGAAATATTGACGATATTTTGGTTCTGATACGCTTTTATAATAACTTGGGTTGTATTTTATTGCCGTATTGAAATCAGATTCTATTTTATCACATTCTAATTTATTGAAGAAATTTAGCCCTTTCTCGCTATTAATGAGAACTAAATTACATCCTTTATCATCATCAAATTCTGGATGAATGTATTGTATTCCCCAAAAATCAGCAATTGTAATATCGCTCTTACTCTTCCCATCTTTTGCTGGACATATTGCACACGATGGTCGCAAGCATAAGTCAGATAAAAATATCTTCATATATACATTTTGTCCAACTGTTTCTCTAATAACTTCTTTTTGGTCTTTTGATACAACGACCTCGTATGTCTTCCAACTATTACTCTTGTCACGAAATGAAATAGAAGAAGTATAACTTAGCTCAAATTGTGCCTTATATTTTTGCCATATCATAGGACTAGGAACACCATGGCAAATTATGTCAACACAAATGAGGTTTTTATATTCTTTAATTAGATATTTCTTTAGTCCAGCAATTTGACATGGTGTACCACTAAATAAGACTTGTCGACCTTGTTTTAGAAATTGTTCAACTTTAATATAGTTATCGTTTATTCTTGATTGAACATATTTACTTCCTCTAAATTTAGCTAAATCTTCAATTGTTTCAACATAATCATGAACAACTTTCCATTGTTCATCAAATTTAGCGCCAAAAACGACTCCTCCGTTGTTGATAGTTTTAGTTGCTAACAACGTGAATATGCCTCCAGAAGAACTTTGTAGTCTAACAATCTCATCTTTATTTTTTGCTGCGTAAGTTTTAATTGGTTCTGATGGCAATTTTTGATTTATAACGGGACAAACTTTTTCACAGATATCACATTTAGTGCATTTGTTTGGATCTATAATTGGATAAAGAAAGCCTTCTTTATCTCTCTTCATTGATATTGCATTATGAGCACATCTTTGAGCACATGCTTCACAACCACAACAATCATATTTTGATTTTATAGATATCATCGTTTGAATTTTAATAAGATTTTTTGTGTTTGTGATTTTAATTGCATCTGCTCAACTTTAGTACAACCTATATAATAAACGCTTATCGCAACACTAATAACTGCAATTATTGTGGTAGAAATAAACTGAATTGTTCCATCATTTATGTAATTATAACTAATAGCTGGCAATATTGTAGCAACTAAACCAACTAATATAACTCTTAAGTAGACGTTCTTTATGAAATCACGAATAGAAAGTCCTGGTAAATCACCTCTCAACATATATAGCCTAACAAATGTAGCCATAACTGATGTCGCTAACTTTGCAACAAAAACCGCTTCAACAGGAGCTCCTAACTTTAACGCAACATATGCAATAGGCAATGTGAGTAACAAAACACCACCTACGATTATTTGATAATTGCGAATAACTCCATTTGCTAATTTTGCTGTAATTAATGGGCGAGCCATTAGTTCATTAAACATAAATAGAATTGTAATTATTACAAAATTTACAGTGTGTTCAGGAACTTGTCCTAACCATAAATTTAAGATGAATCGCGCGTTAAAAAAAATTGGAAGAGCGATAAATAACATTAGGTATGGAGCAAATTTACACCCCATATAAAGCAATTTTAGTAGTTCATTAAATTTTTGTGCAGCATACAATTTCGTAATTTGGGGAGTAAATGCCATCGTAAAGTTCCCTACGAACCCTGAGATTACTCCAGTAAGAGTTGCTGCTATCCCTGCAGCAGCATTTACAACTGTAGTTTTTGTGAAAATATTAATTAAAATATCGCTACCTTGCCCGCGCAAAATAGCAGCAGAACTTCCAACAAGTTCCCATCCTGCGAATCCAAACATTTGTTTAAACAAAGTTTTGTCCAACACAATGTGATAGGTACATTCTTCGAATTTTCGTTTACAATACCACCCATATATAAGTCGAATTAAAATCGCTACACATACACCTAATACAGCATATGTCTCAAGTTTGTCAAATGGAGAAATTAGCAATAAATATACAATTACAAGTTTAAGTATAGTTTCCAAAATACTTATATAAGCAAAAACATTCATGTGCTCATGGGCAACAATGCATGCATTATATGGTAAACTTATTAGGTTTAAAGCAAATGTAATTAAAGAACAATGGAATACCCAATGAGCGGCAACCATTCGATCTGGATTGATTTGTAATTCGTTATTTAAAAACCATATACCAACGATTTCGGCAACTATAACTACTATTATTGCAAGAATTATTTGTATAGTAACAGAGGTTGAGAAAACTTTTTTAAGTTTCTCCATATTTCCAGTTCCTAATTCAAAGGTAATAAAACGGCCGATTGAAGCAGATATAGATGCTGAAATAAGTGAGAACATTGCAACTACACCACCTACAACATTATTAATCCCGTAATCTTCAACTCCAAGAGTGTTAAGAACTACACGTGACGTAAATAGTCCTACTACCATTGTTATCAACATACGAAAATACAAGAATACTGTATTTTTAGCGATGCGTTTACGGGAAGAAACTTCTTCGCAGTTAGTTTCTTGTGAAGCTTGCAATCTATTTTTATCTTCTAATATTTCGTCAGCCTGCGCCATTAAAATTGGATTAGGATTTTAGAAAATTGTTTTTTTAATATACGAGTAGTTGATTTATTCTCGCTGTTATATATTGTTCTTGCATCTAAATTGGTGTTGAATGAAGACCAAAAAGATAGAGATAATTCATTTTTTAGCCAATTTATTGCATCAGTATCACTCATTGAACAAGAATTAATCAATTGTCTAACATGATATTTAAGCAATTCTACAAGTTCATTTTGCATTGATGGGATATAACGTTCATATCCATAGGAGATAGCCCAATCTCGTTTTAGTTGATATACTTTTTTGTATTCTTGCAAAGTATCTATATCAAAGTTTGAGGATGTGGTTCCTCCCCAAGTATAGTTGTATTTCGCATTTTTTGCAATAGCAAATGTTGGATTTGAGGCAAAAATGGGGATATTAAAAATGCGATCTTCACCCCAAAATCCGTCATAATCAATATATTTTGCCGTTTTTAGAAGTTCTGTTTTATATAATTTCCCCCAGCACTGAGCCGGGAATAGATCTACGTTATACAGACATGCATCTAACCCCATATTCTTATTGTACTTTGAGCGAAATTTAATCGGTATATTAAATTTTGAAATGCGACGAGTAATTTTCATTTGAACAATATCTGCATTTGTTCGTTTATGCTCATTTACACATTCCGATATGGCACCATGATTTAAATAGTCATCAGCATCGATAAACGTTATAAATTCACCTTTCGCCATTTCGATTCCCAGTCTGCGAGAGTTGGGGAGCCCACTATTCTTTTCAGTAGAATATAATTTAATAGATTCATTATATTCTTCGCATATTTTTTTTGAATCGTCTGTGCTACAATCATCTATAACAATTATTTCGATGTCTCTATAAGTTTGATTTATCGCTGAAAGAATCGCACGACGTATCGATTTATCTTTATTATATAGAGTTATTATTATAGAAACCATTGTTTCAAATCTTGCCTAATAGCAACATTGAAAGGAGTTTGCTTTTTGATATAATTGAACTTGCTCCTAACGCTACCACAATTATTACTAATGAAATTGTAAGAGAAACAATCATTAGAGGGACAAATCCCAATCCCATATCAATCATAGGCTGACGGAGAGATGATATAGGGAATATAAAGAAATAATGTAATAAATATATCGACAAACTTTCTTTTCCAAAGAATTGAAGTATTTTAATTATTTTGCTTGGAGATTCCTTTGCAAATTCACTTTCACACCAAGGTTTAATAGTAGCAAAGAAAATTATAACAACAGATATATGTAAGAATATTTTACTTATTACTAATGTTAGCCATTCTAATCGTGGTCCTAAATTAAATTCCCAAAAATAGCAATTAAAATATATCAATAAGCTACCAATAATTATTGATGTAGTAGTGGCATATTGATTTTGTATGATAAAGTTGAATTTATCTTTGTATTTACTTGCAAATACTCCTATGAAAAATATAGGTAGAAATTCACGGATAAATTCTAAGCCAAAAATATTAATGAAATAATAATTCCCATATATTGACATCATTGCAAAAAGTATATATATGGAAATTAATACAATAATTTGCACCCACGTTTTTCTAATAAAGTTATTAATAAAAGTAACACCACAATAAATAAGTAAGATTTCAAATAAACATAGAGTAAACCAATATCCAAACTTATAGAGATGTGTATATAATCCAATCCATGTTGCATTAAAAGGACTTTCAATTCCACTATGAGGGATATAGTACAACCACAAAGTGCTCACACAGAAAAACGGAATTATCAATTGCTTAAATCGAGCAATAATATTTGGAACTACCATTTTCCCTTCTGCAAATTTATAAGAAAAATAGCCACTAATGAAGAAAAATAGTGGCATATGTATCTTATCTAATAACTTAAAGATAAAAGCTTTATCTATGTCGTGAATGCCAAGAATCATTACATGACCCATCACAACTAGGAGAATTGCAATTCCTTTAATAACGTCAAAATGATGTAATCTTTGTTTAGTCATTTATAATTTCAACTAATGATGGATGAACAAATGCAGTTGCCACTGCAGCAATGCCATTAATACACACAACCACGCGACGATCTCCTTTGATTCTCATAAAATAACCTTCAGTGCCTTCAAACACGCCTCCTGTGATTTTCACTTTATCACCTTTCTTGAAGTTTGCAATATTTGGTTCAAGATATACAACATGTTCTGATTGATTTCCTGCTACGGCAATGAAGTTCTTCATCTGACACTCCGGAATCACAATAGGCTCACGCGTTTCGCGGTTCATAATGTAGCGAATAGGAAGGGTAGTAGTGGCTTTATATTCTTTAAGATTATCCTTACAGATGTAAACAAATATTAAGTTATGTATAGCAGGAACTAATTCTTTAACTTTTCGTTCGCCACGAGTAACCATGCGATGCTTCATCGGTAAGAAGTTTTCGATATGTAGTCTATCAAGTTCTCTTTTTACCTTCATTTCGCGATTGTAGGTAACTCTAATAGCAAACCATTGCTTCATTTCAGACAATTCTTGGGGTCACCACAAATAATATATTTGTAGCTTTCAATGAATTACATAAAATACCCCCATCCGGGTGGCAAAAAAAAGTTGCAGTTAGTATCATTTATATTGATATCTACACAAACTCACTACAAATATAAGTAATATTTTTGTATAATTATTAGAAAATGTAAAATTTTATATATGACTGTTGACAAATTAAACTAAATAGATTTCTTTTCAATGTTTTTGGATGTATTTCATACATAAATCATAGTTTTTTACGTTATTAATAAATATAATAAAAATTGACGACATCACACATGCACAAATATAAATATATTACGCTATTTCTGATGCTATTTATAACGACATTAGCATCAGCTAAAGTTACAATAAAGGGTAAAATTTTAGATAATGAAAATCAACCATTAGAATTTGTAACAATTAGAATTGATGGCACAACAATTGGAACTACCTCAGACCTAAATGGTGATTATTCAATTTCATCATCAACGCAAGACACTATAAAAGTTATATATAGTTGTATCGGATTCAAAGAGGAGAGTAAGACACTCATAAATCCAGAAGGGAATATTACAATTAATATTAAGATGAAACTCAATGCATTGTCATTGCAAGAACTCAATGTGACTGAATACAGAAAACAGACAGGAGCAATGCAAAAAATTGATGCAGATGCGTTTAAATTATCACCTGATGTATCAGGTGGTAGTATAGAGGCCATGCTGACAACAATGGCTGGAGTAAACTCATCAAATGAAATGTCATCACAATACTCAGTAAGGGGTGGTACGTATGATGAAAATAGTGTATATATCAACGGCATTGAAATATATCGACCTCAATTAATTAGCTCAGGACAACAAGAAGGATTGAGTATTATTAATCCTGACTTAGTAAGTGAGGTAAATTTCTCAACGGGTGGATTCTCTGCTGAATACGGTGATAAAATGTCGTCCGCACTCGATATTACATATAAAGAGCCACAATCATTAGAAGGTGCATTGTCTCTAAGTTTGATGGGTGGAAGCGTTTCTTTTGGTCAAAACATCAAAAGTTTCTCTCATATTCATGGATTTAGATACAAAAAGAATTCGTCTTTACTAAGTTCGATGGAAACCAAAGGTGAATATGACCCAAATTACTTTGATTATCAAACAAATTTGACATATAGATTCAATAAAAAGTTAAAGGTATCATTCTTGGGAAATATTGCCATAAATAACTATAAATTTAAGCCTGTTAATCGCACAACTAATTTTGGGACATCTACCGATGCAAAGCAGTTTAAAGTATATTTTGATGGACAAGAAAAAGATAAATTTGAGACATATTTTGGGGCTCTTTCATTAAATTACACGTTAAATAAATCTACCAATTTTTCTTTTATTGCTTCGGGATATTTGACAAATGAACTGGTATCTTACGATATTTCAGGAGAGTATTGGTTAGACCAAGCAGGTACAACTGGTGGTGGTTCAGGAAATGCCATTGGTGGCGAGTTGGGAGTAGGACGTTATCATGAACACTCGCGTAACCGATTAAAAACATCAGTATTTACTCTAACATTAAAAGGTAATACCGGATTAAATAATCATAATCTCAGTTACGGAGTGGTATATAATCGTGAGAATATCATGGACAGAACACGTGAATGGGAATTGCGCGACTCGGCTGGATACTCATTGCCTAATACTGGAAATTCTGTAAATATGATATATAATCTCACATCTAATCATGATATCTCTACGAATAGATTGGCATTTTATGCTCAAGATACATATAAATTAATGTCAAAAATTGGCTATTTTACATTCAACGGAGGAGTTAGAATGTCGTATTGGGATTTTAATAACGAATTTTTAGTTAGTCCACGTGTAAATGTAGGTTTTGTTCCTGATAAATACCCACGATGGGGATTTAGATTTGCAACAGGTTTGTACTATCAATCTCCTTTTTATAAAGAGTATCGAATGCCAGTACAAGATGTTAATGGCAATTACACTATTGTGCTTAATGACAAAATCAAATCTCAATGGAGTTATCAGTTTATATTAGGAAGTGACTATACATTCCGTGCATTTAATCGTCCCTTCAAATTTTCTGCCGAAGCATATTATAAACTTCTTGGAAATTTAATTCCATACGAGGTTGACAATCTTAAAGTAACATATTCTGGTATTAATGCCTCTAAAGGCTATACAACTGGTATCGATTGTAAACTTTTTGGTCAATTCGTTCCTGGAACTGATTCATGGGTCAGTTTTTCGTTAATGAAAACTCAAGAAGAATTAAATGGTGTAAATGTTCCACGTCCTACTGATCAGAGATATAGTTTCGCGCTATTTTTTACTGATTATTTTCCTAAATTCCCTAAACTTAAATTTAGTCTTCGAGGAATATTCTCTGATGGTTTGCCAACTACAGCACCACGAAGCACACGCGACCAGAGTTATTTCAGAGCTCCTGCTTATAAACGTGTAGACGTTGGATTATCATATGCATTATTGTCTCCTTTAGCTGATGGAGAAAGACCGTATGGCACATATAAATTTATTAAAAGTATATGGCTTGGGCTTGATGTATTTAACTTATTAGATATTTCAAATGTCAGCAGTTATTACTGGGTAACCGACGTAAATAATCTTCAATATGCTGTACCTAACTATTTGACTCGTCGGCAATTCAACATAAGATTAACAATGGACTTTTAATTATAAGAAAAAGGTTGGCATAATGCCAACCTTTTTCTTTAGTATACAATTAGATATTACATTAACTCAAAGCAGCAATACTTTCTTTCAATGATGCAATCTTAGATTCAGCATCAGCAAGTTTCTTGCGTTCTCCTTCAACAACTGCAGCAGGAGCGTTGTTGACAAATCGTTCATTACTAAGTTTCTTTTGAACTGATGCTAAGAAACCAAGCTGATATTCGAGGTCTTTATTGAGTTTTTCAAGCTCTGCTTCTACGTCAATGTTATTAGCCAATGGAACATTAAATTCTGTAGTGCCTACCATAAATGACGCTGCAGCAGCATCTTTTTCAGAAACGGCATTAATTGCATCAAGGTTTGCCAATTTAATAATAATACTATTTTCTACGTCAGAATATGTACCGAGAACATTTAATGTAAGAATATCTTTATTAGGAATGTTCTTAGTTGCTCTAACTCCGCGTACACCTACAATAATTTCCTTAGCAACATTCATTGAATCTAAAATTTCTGTATTAATAGCAGAAATCTCTGGTAACAATGCAGTCATGATAGATTCACCATTTTTACGTTCTTCAAGGTGTTGCCATAATTCTTCTGTAATAAATGGCATAAATGGATGAAGTAGGCGCAATAATGAATCAAAGTAAGATAATGTTGTAAGATAAGTAGCTTTATCAATCGGAGCGCCATATGCTGGTTTTACCATTTCAAGATACCATGAAGAGAATTCATCCCAGAATAGTTTATAGACTTCCATCAAAGCTTCTGATAGACGGAATTTTGAGAATAAGTCTTTAACCTCTATGAGAGTTTCATTGAGTTTTGCTTCAAACCACAAAGTAGCTCGTTTTGCATATTCTGGCTGTTCAATGTCAGCAACTTCCCAACCTTTTACGAGACGGAAAGCATTCCATATTTTGTTACAGAAATTGCGACCTTGTTCACAGAGTTTATCATCATATAAAATGTCATTACCAGCAGGAGCAGCCAACATCATACCCATTCGCACGCCATCAGCTCCATATGTAGAAATCAAATCAAGTGGGTCAGGAGAGTTTCCAAGTGATTTAGACATCTTTCTACCTAATTTATCTCGTACAATACCAGTGAAGTAAACTGACTTGAATGGTTTATCTTCAAGATATTCATATCCTGCAATAATCATACGTGCTACCCAGAAGAAAATGATATCTGGACCCGTTACAAGGTCACTAGTAGGGTAGTAGTATTTGATTTCTTTATTACCTGGGTCAAGAATACCATTAAATAATGATATAGGCCATAGCCATGAGCTAAACCAAGTATCAAGGCAATCTTCATCACGACGTAAATCTGCAAGAGTTAAATTAGAATTGCCAGTTTTTTCTTTTGCCAATTCAAGCGCTTTTTCATCATTTTCAGCTACAACATACCCACCTTCGGGCAAGAAATATGCTGGAATTCGGTGTCCCCACCAAAGTTGGCGACTAATGCACCAGTCTTTGATATTAGTCATCCAGTGGCGATAAGTATTCTTAAATTTAGGAGGATAGAATTTTATATCATCTTCCATAACAGCATCAAGTGCTGGGATAGTGATTTTATCCATTTTTAAGAACCATTGCATTGAAAGTTTAGGTTCAATTACAACTTTTGTTCTTTCAGAATAACCAACCTTATTATCGTAATCTTCTATCTTTTCAACAAGATTAGCTTTGTCAAGATCTACAACAATTTCTTTGCGAACATCGAATCGATCTTTACCAATATACATTCCACCAGCTTCGCTGATAGTACCATTATCATTGAAAATATCGATTGTTGGCAAATTATACTTTTCACCCAACATGTAGTCGTTAACATCATGAGCTGGAGTTACCTTAAGGCAGCCAGTACCAAATTCCATCTCAACATATTCGTCCATAATAATAGGAACAGCACGATTTACAAGAGGAACTATTACTTTTTTACCTTTAAGCCATTGATAGCGTTCGTCATTAGGATTAACACATACCGCAGTATCACCTAAGATTGTTTCAGGACGAGTTGTTGCAACAACAATATATTTGTCTTCTCCTTCAACATAATAACGTAAATGATATAACTTACTATGCTCTTCTTTATAGATTACTTCTTCATCAGAAAGTGCAGTGAGTGCAGCAGGGTCCCAATTGACCATGCGTACACCGCGATAAATTAAGCCTTTATTGTATAAATCAACGAATACTTTTATAACACTCTCGCTACGAATTTCATCCATAGTAAAAGCAGTACGACTCCAGTCACATGACGCTCCGAGTTTTTTAAGTTGCTCTAGAATGATACCACCATGCTTGTGAGTCCATTCCCACGCATGCTTTAAGAATTCTTCACGAGTAAGGTCGGTTTTCTTGATGCCTTCTGAAGCTAACTTTGCAACAACCTTAGCTTCTGTTGCTATGGATGCATGGTCAGTACCTGGAACCCATAACGCATTTTTGCCTTCCATTCTTGCTCGACGAATAAGAATGTCTTGAATAGTATTATTCAACATGTGACCCATGTGCAATACACCAGTAACATTGGGGGGTGGAATTACAATTGTATAAGGTTCACGCTCATCAGGAGTCGACTTAAACAAATCATTCTCCATCCAGTAACTATACCATTTGTCTTCAACCTCAGAGGGGTTGTATTTTGTGGCTAATTCATTCATAATTTAATATTATATTTCAATTTATATTGCAAAATTACGAATTATCTTTGAGTTTTTAAGATAAAAACATAATTATTAAAGGCAAAAATAGTGTATAAATGCATTTTATTAGATTTAATCAAGAAATTAGACTAAATTTGTAACATAAAATAAAAATATGCATAACCAGTCAAATAAACAATACAAAATAGGTATTGCTCTTAGTGGCGGTGGCGCACGTGGATTTGCGCACGCTGGCGCACTTAAGGCATTAGAAGAATTTGGCATTCGCCCAGATATTCTTGCTGGGGTTAGCGCTGGGTCTATTGTTGCGTCATTATATGCATCTGGTATGTCTCCCGATAAAATAACGCCCTTGTTTTCGGGGCTTAAATTCAACGACCTTTGTGAACCATGCATCCCCAAAAATGGTTTTTTTAAACTCGATAAACTTAAAAGATTTCTTAGCAAGCACATTGTAGTAAATAATATCCAAGATTTGCAAATTCCTACAATAATATGTGCGACCAATCTTGATTATAGTACACCTATAGCATTTACTGTTGGAAATATAGCAGAAAGGGTAGTGGCTTCATGTAGCATCCCCATTGTATTCAATCCAGTTAAAATAGATGGTGTATATTATGTTGATGGAGGTGTGACTAATAACCTTCCTGCATGGGCTCTACGAGACAAATGCGATTTTTTAATAGGGATAAATTGTAGCCCCTTGATGCAAGAAAACTTCAATTATACGTTAATTGAAACAGCACAACGCTCGTTTGAACTTATGGCTTGTGGAAATGCCTCAAAAGATATGCCATTGTGCGACATTGTTATAGAAACGACCAATATTGCGACTCATAAGGTATTCAACCTAAAAGATTCAATGAGTGTATATAAATGTGGATATGATTCCACTATGAACATATTAGTAAATAATAGAGAACTTATAAATAAGATTATACAAAATGACTGATAAGATAATAATTTATCAATTACTACCTCGTTTATTTTCAAATACTACTGAAAATTGCGTAAAAAATGGCTCAATTGAGGAAAATGGTGTTGGGAAATTAAATGATATAAATTCACATGTCCTTGAAAGCATTAAATCACTTGGAGTAACACATGTGTGGTATACTGGAGTAATTGAACATGCCACAAAAACTGATTATACCAAATATGGTATTGATAGAGATAATCCAAATATAGTTAAAGGAAATGCAGGTTCACCATACGCTATCAAGGATTATTATGACATAGACCCCGATTTAGCCGTAAATATTCCGAAGAGAATGGAGGAGTTTGAAGCTCTTGTAGAACGGACTCACAAGAATGGGATGAAGGTTATCATAGACTTTGTTCCTAATCATGTTGCGCGTCAATACCATTCTGATTCAAAGCCCATTGGTATAGAGGATTTAGGTCAATGTGATGACAACACATATTTCTTCAAAAATAGTAATAACTTTTATTATATACCACGACAACAATTTGCGCCGCATATTGATTTAGGCACTGGAGAGGAAAAATATAATGAATTTCCTGCTAAAGCAACCGGAAACGATTGCTTTAGTGCTTTTCCTGGTGAATACGATTGGTATGAAACCGTAAAATTGAACTATGGTGTGGATTATGGAAATGGCACGCGCAACTTTGATCCAATACCAAACACATGGTTCAAGATGCTACACATTTTAAGATATTGGGCAGCCAAAGGCATCGATGGATTCAGATGTGACATGGCGCACATGGTACCAATTGAATTTTGGGAATGGGCTATCTCTAATATTAAAGAGACATATCCTAATATAATATTCATAGCTGAAATATATGAACCACATTTGTATCGTGATTTCATAAACAAAGGAGGATTTGACTTCCTTTACGATAAAGTAACTTTATACGATACCCTTCGCAATGTACAATGCTCTAATTATTCAGCCGCTCAAATAACAAATTGCTGGCAAACTGTTGATGGCATTAATCACAACATGCTCAACTTCCTTGAGAATCATGATGAACAACGTTTTGCATCAACACAATTTGCCGCAGACGCAGCTAAAGTCATCCCGTCATTGGTAGTGAGTTCTATGATAAATACTGGTCCAATGATGATTTATGCGGGTCAAGAATTAGGCGAACAAGCAAATGATTCAGAAGGATATAGTGGGTTAGATGGCAGAACTACAATATTTGATTATTGGAGCGTGCCCACTTTGCGCCGATGGTATAACCAAGGCAAATGCAATAACGTACTCTTAACTAGCAGAGAAGTGTGGTTGAGAAATATTTATGCTAAAATTTTATCATTGTGTAATATCGAAAAAGCAATTTCTCAAGGAGCATTCTTTGATTTGATGTATGTTAATTATGAAAATCCGACATTGAACCCCCATAATCAATATGTTTTCATAAGGAATTATCAAGACGAAACCCTTATAATTGCAGTTAATTTCAGAGAAAATTCATGTGACTTAAAAATTAACATACCACGTCATGCATTTAATTTTTTAAACATTCCTGAAGGAAAATACGATGCAATTGAACTACTCTCTGAGGAAAAATCTACAAAACTACTTTCATCTGAAGAGCCTTTTGAAGCATTCGTTTCTCCATTTAATGCCACAATTTGGAAGATAAATCACAAAAAAGCGAAAAGAAACGCCAAAAAAATCGCAAAACAGAATGATAATAATTGTAAAAAATAGTAATTTTGTAAAAAATATCAATAACATAAAAAAGTAAAGTATATATGTTACCTCCATTTAAGGTCTTTTCAGGCAGAAATTCAAGCTATATGGCTGAAGAAATCTGCAAAGAATTAGGTGTAGAACTTGGAAAAATGAACACTCAGCAATTCGCTGATGGTGAGTTTGAAGTTTGTTTTGAAGAACCTATCCGTGGTTGTGAAGTCTATTTAGTACAATCAACATTCCCAAATTCAGACAACCTCATGGAATTGTTGCTTATGATTGATGCAGCAAAACGTGCTTCAGCAAAGTCAATCATTGCAGTAATGCCTTATTTTGGTTGGGCTCGTCAAGACCGCAAAGACAAACCAAGAGTTTCTATTGCAGCAAAATTAGTTGCTGACTTATTAAGCACTGCTGGTGTTGATCGTGTAATCACAATGGACCTTCATGCTGATCAAATTCAAGGATTCTTCAATATTCCTGTTGACCACTTGTATGCATCATCAGTATTCATTCCATACATCCAATCTCTCAACCTTGAAGATATGGTAATTGCAACTCCCGACGTTGGTGGGGCCAAACGAGCTAACAGCTATGCAAAATATCTTGATTTACCACTCGTTCTTTGTCACAAACAACGCGCTAAAGCAAACGTAGTTGCTAATATGACAGTAATTGGTGATGTTAAGGATAAGAATGTGATTCTAGTTGATGATATGGTTGATACTGCAGGTACTATTACAAAAGCAGCCGACCTTATGATGGCTAACGGAGCCAAATCAGTTCGAGCACTTTGTTCACACGCTATTATGAGTGATCCCGCTTCAGAACGTGTTGACAATTGTGGAATGACTGAAATGATTTTCACAAATAGTATTCCATTCAAAAAAGATTGTAAAAAGGCAACAATCCTTAGCGTAGCTCGTCTTTTTGCTGATACTATTCGTCGTGTACACGAAAATCAATCTATTTCTTCTCAATACTTGATTAAGTAATATTTCCCACATATTTATTACAAAAATAGAGCATTTAATAAATGCTCTATTTTTGTATATATTTCTGCAGTATTAACTCATACTCTTTACTGCTTTTTATTTCTGTTATCCACTCATTAATGCGATTGCAAAGTGATTGATTATCTTGCTTTAGCACCCAAACCTGAAATTGATTAAATGATATATTAGTATTTATATCTAATTGTGGGTAATCCTTTGCCATTTTCTTAGCAACATTTGCATTAACAACTGCTCTTTTAATTTCCCCTAAGGCTGTTAATATAACCAATTGTTCCGATGAATATTCTTCTGATTCCATTACATAAATGGTATCACACCCTAATTCCTCTGTTAGATTGGTTATTCTATCAATAAATGGAGAATTCTTTACAACCCAAACTGTATCTGATGCCAATTGATTATAATCCTCAATATCAACTTTTCCTGTAGACTCATTTATATGTTGCACAAGCAACTGATGATCCACATATAGCGATTGTGTTAGCAGATATTTTTCTTTCAAATTTGATGTGGCTGGAATATCGGCTACTACAATATCAAAAAGTCGAGAGTCTAATCCATCTAACGCAAAACTTAATGGGACAAATTGATGTAGCTTAAATGCAACACTGTTCTTTTCCTCAATTAATTTTAGTATTTCGTAATAAAATCCGCTTAAAGTATCGTCGGCCAGAGATAAAGATAGGGGAGATATCTCTATAGCGACATTTATTGTATCACCACCAGCACGTTTATAAAATTCTTGTTTTTGAGGTAATGTTGTGCTACACTTTTTTAGAGTAAACATGATTGCAACAGCACATAATAATATGATTATGTACGTTAAAATATTACCTTTTTTTATCTTTATTTGATGCATTAGTTGGCGAAATCAACAGAAACTCCTAATTGAAATTTTAATGGATTTAATGGGTAATGAGGTAATGAAAAATAATTATTTCCGAACCATCCTTGATTAATATGACTAACCATTAGATAAAATCTTGCTTTATCTAATTTCATATTAGCATACACATTCATAAAAGGATAGTTACCTATTTCAACCTCATTTTGATTATGGAAACTCATTGTAGCAGGCTGATATGCCACACTCTTAAATTTAGTATAGTAGTCACAATCAACACCCAATTGCACATCCAACACTTTAGCAATCTTAAATAATAGATATAAATTTGAATAGATGGCAAAATTAGGCAACGGAATTATTGATTGATTACTTGAGGTTTGATAGGTAATTTTATTATCCCAATTTAGAATACCAATATGCAAACGTTGGTCTAACGATGCGCTAAATACTTGCACATGACCATCATGTTGCTGAGGCAAACATTGCTCGTTGAAATATATATGATTTTCAACATTTTCAACACCAATATTTAAGAACGTTCCTATATGTGGAACTTTAAGTGTGCCACCTATGCGATAGTTCCTCACTTTACTGAAATTATTTTTCCATATAAAATGATTTGACACATAGTTTTCCATCAAAAATGGGGCTGACTCATTTTTAAACCATCCATAACCAGCAATAGTAACAGAATCACCCAACATCTTAAAACGTGTAGAGATATTTCCTGAAACATCAACATCACCAAGCGAAGGTCCAAGGAGTCCAAACTTAGCAGTTACATCATAATTAAGTAAAGCCCCTCTTTGTTTGGTTAATTGACCTCCTACCCATAATAAGTTTTGTGTTTTTCCCGTTGGCAACTCAGTCATTCCATTTGGAAGATATAAGAAAACAGAATCATGTCTCAACTTATAATCTCTTATTTGATGAGTAGCAAAAGCTGATAGCCCAAATTTTGCGTATTTATGGAAGCCCTCAAGTAATGATACCCCAAGAGTATTTGATAACGACCAATAAGATGTTCTATCTATTGTTTTTGCATTATTAAAATATGTGTTATCAAAAAAATTATTATTTTCGCCACCAGCTGTGCTAATGAATAAATGACTATTATCCTTATAATTCAAAGTCCATATTAAACTTGTCACAGGGACATAAGTCTTACTAATCACACTATCACCCTCCATTTCTTTTTCCCAATAACCAATCTTATATCGATTGTTTACCATGAGATTTGAGCCTTTAACGCGACTATGAGCAGCTGTGAAAAATGTAGGAATACTTTTTGTATCAACTTTCGTTGTTCCACCTTGCACTTCAGCGGGGTCGGTAATATATCTATCATCAACAATTCCACCACTTTCTTTATTAAGCATATCATAGTGATAATAGTAAGCTTGCATCTCATATCTATCACCTAAATATGAACCCGACGCTCCCCACACCAAATCTTTAGTTGCTTGAAAATTATAATTTCCTTTCGAATATATAAAATCAACCATAGCACCAACTTGCGCTCTCTTATTTATATTACCAGAGAAGTCTGCTTTTAAATGATCTTGAGCCGTCTGACTACCAACACTCGTATTATACGACAATAATGTCATAGGGAGACGAGTATTATAAAATTTCAATGTGGATGAATTTGGAAGCCATGCCGATAGTGCATCTCTAAAAAAGAAATCACTCATTGGTGTTTGCTCGAAATACAACAAATTACGCCCCTCACCACCAAGATTACCAGTTGTAGCATAAGCAGGTGAGATTCCCGATGGTACTGACTTAAGGTAATAATTATATAAGAGCGTATCAATTGTTGATTTCTCTCGTAACCCAAGTGGTTCTAACAAAGTCCAAGCGTATGAAGCTGGTTGTTGAGCCTCCTCTTGTGGAGAAGTAGTTGACACTTCAGTTGGTTCATTTTGAGCAAATATTGCAAAAAATGAACAATATAATATTATTGCAATTAATATTTTCTTCATTATGAGTACAAAGTTACACATTTTAATGTATATAACTCATAATTAAATGTGATTTAACGCAAAAATGACGTAAAAAAGGAGTCGCATTTATTGCGACTCCTAAACTTTTTACTTATATTGAATTTATTTGTTTTCTTGTGGTTTTAGCCATTTGTCAAACCAACGGAAAAATAATCTTTGCCACATTACTGCATTTTGTGGCTTTAATATCCAGTGATTCTCGTCAGGATATATAACCATTTCAGCAGGTATTCCTCTCAATTTTGCGGCATTAAATGCTTGCATACCTTGAGATGCAAGGATACGGAAGTCATATTCACCGTGCGAAATCATAATAGGTGCTGTCCATTTGTCAATATATTTGTGTGGAGATTGACTAAATGTACGTTGAGCAACCTCATTATTTTTATCCCAGAATGGACCTCCTAAATCCCAATTTGCAAACCACATCTCTTCTGTTTCAAGATATTGAGCTTCTGTGTTGAATATTCCAGCGTGAGCAAATAGTGCAGCGAATCTATTTTCATGATTTCCTGCAAGCCAATAAACTGAAAAACCACCATAACTTGCACCGGTAGCACCAATATGATCAGCATCAATAAATGGTTCTTTCTTCATTTCATCTACAGCCGAAAGATAATCTTTCATATTTTGGCCACCATAGTCACCCGAGATTTGTTCATTCCACTCAGTTCCAAATCCAGGAAGACCGCGGCGATTAGGAGCAATTACCACATAGCCATTTGCTGCCATTAGTGCGAAATTCCATCTATAGCTCCAGAATTGGCTTACTGCTTGTTGTGGTCCACCTTGACAATAAAGAATTGCAGGATATTTTTTATTTTCATCAAAGTTTTGAGGATAAATTACCCACGTAGTCATTTGTTTGCCATCTGTAGTAGGTATGAGTCGTTTTTCAACAGTAGGCATTGTCAATTGAGCAAATATTTCATCATTAACAGTTGATATTTTGGTCGCGGCACCACTACTAACAACAAAAATCTCATTAGGATAAAGCATTGAGTGATTTGTTGCAATAAGTGTATTATCGTCAACGGGAATTATATCGGCATAGTCAACGACTCCACCAACAACCTCTTTAACTTCTTTGGTCATAAGGTTAATGTTAAAAACTGGAGTTACTCCTTGATGATGCGCTACAAAAAATATTGAACTACTATTTGGGCTCCACGCTATAGTATTTACTGTATAATCCCAATCTTTGGTTAAATCAGATTTCTCTCCAGTTTCTCTATTAAGAATGAAGATGCGATTTTTATCTGACTCATAACCATCTCTCTCCATGCTTAACCAAGCGACATATTTACCATCGGGCGAATATGCAGGATTAGTATCATAGCCCATCATTCCCTCTGTGAGGTTTATAGTAGTTTTTGCTTCGATGTTATAGAGATATAAATCACTATTTGTTGATTCAGCATATTCCTTACCAGTTTTTTTACGTGATACATAAATAAGCTCTTTGCCATCGGGTGACCATGCAAAAGATTCAATTCCTCCAAAAGGTTTCATTGGAGCTTCATAAGGTTCACCCTCCATGATATCCATGATATTTGTAAGTTCCGAACCATTAAAATCGGCCAAGAAGGGGTGGGGGATTTCTTTAACCCATTCGTCCCAATGTTTATACATCAAGTCATCTACAACAATACCAGTTGCTTTAGGTAAATCAGAATAAATATCTTGTGCGGTTGTTGCTGATTTTATATTAGAGATAAATACAACTTTCTTTTCATCGGGTGAAAGAATGAAACCATTTAGCCCCTTTTCTACGTTACTAACCATTTTGCGTTCACTTCCATCGGCATTCATTGTCCACATTTGCATCACACCATCTTCATTGGGATACAAGAACGCAATTTTACTGCCACTTTCAATCCACACAGCATTAGATTCACTTTTAGCCGTCTTTGTGATGCGAGTATTTTCGGTGCCATCAATATTCATCACATACAAGTCGTTGTTACTGCGATTTTCTTCGACACTTTCGTATGAAATACCATAAAGCACCTTTTTCTTATCTGGTGAAAGTGTTGGGGACGACACTCTTCCAAGTGCTTGCATAGCTTCTATACTAAACACTCCATTTTCGCTCTTAAACTCAGGTTTATCGATTACCTTTTCATCAGTTAATGCAACATTGCATGAAGTTGCCAAGAGCACGGCAGTTGACATCATAATTGGTTTTAATATATTCATAAAAACTATTTTAATTGTTTATGACACAAAGATAGGGATTTTTTCGCACATATTTTATGTCTTTATATAATCGCTTATGCCTATAAATACATTCAGATTTAATTTATTTGTTTGCCAGGAAAAAGCTTACGAAGTAAATCATTGCGATGAAGTTTCTTTAATGATTGAGTAATCTCAAATTTATATGCACGATCATACCAAAAGAAATATTTACGTTGAGCTAATTTCTCATCGCGGGTAGTAGCAGTAAACACTTTTTCACCAGTATATGGATGTATTCCTGTATAATATATTTCGGTTGAAAGAGTCATGGGAGTAGGGGTAAAATCTTGCACTTGCTCAAGATGTAGATTTAATCCTTTAGTTTCTACAGCAAGTTCAGCCATATCTACCTCACGACACCCAGGGTGGCTTGAGATGAAGTAGGGGATAAGTTGTTGATTAAGCCCGTTTACTCTATTAACTCGGTCAAATATCTTTTTGAAATCGTAATATAAAGAGAATGATGGTTTACGCATTAAATTCAATACATGGTCACATGTGTGCTCGGGCGCAACTTTTAATCGCCCCGACACATGCTTTATAATCAACTCTTCGTTATATTTTGCATTAATGCGATCAACATCAGCATCACCTGTATGATGCATGGAGAGGTCGTAACGCACACCACTGCCAATAAATGATTTCTTGATTTGAGGTAACGAATCTACTGCTTTATATATATCAAGTAATGGTGCATGATTTGCATTGAGATTAGGACATGGTTTTGGATGCAAACATGATGGCTTCATACATTTTTTGCAAGTGTTCAAATCTTTACCACTCATCATATACATATTTGCAGAAGGTCCACCTAAATCACTCAAATATCCCTTAAAACCAGGCATATTTGTAATCTGTTCAACCTCTTTTATAATAGACTCTTTGCTACGAGACGCAATAAATTTACCCTGATGTGCCGATATCGTACAAAATGAGCAGCCTCCAAAGCAGCCTCGATGCATATTCACCGAGAATTTTATCATTTCAAATGCTGGAATAGTTTTATTTTTATAGCGAGGATGCGGTAGACGAGTATAAGGTAAATCAAATGAAGTATCAATCTGTTTTGTTATCATTGGTGGATTCATTGGATTAACCTTTACAATATTTTTACCACATTGTTGCCACAATGTAGCACCTTCATAACGATTAGACTGTTGTTCTATATGCTTGAAGTTTTGAGCTTGGAGTTTTTTATTCTTAAGGCAATCTTCAAAGCTATTTAAGATAATATTATCATCATCGGCTGATGGCAATTTATCTGCTAAAACTACTGTTTGTTTTACATTGATAATCTGCGATATAGATTCACCTTTTTCAAGCCTATCTACAACTTCTAAAATAGGCAATTCTCCCATACCATATACAAGCATATCAATAGGAGCATCTTGCATTATTGATGGCCTTAATCTATCTTCCCAATAATCATAGTGCGAAAGACGACGCATAGATGCTTCAATCCCTCCGGCAATAATTGGAACATTAGGGTATAACTCTTTGAGGATTTTAGAATATACGATTGTTGGATAGTCTGGGCGCATACCGTGACGACCATCTGGAGTATAAGCATCATCACTGCGACGACGACGATTGGCCGTATAATGATTGACCATTGAGTCCATTGCACCAGCAGACATACCGAAGAATAAGCGAGGTTCGCCAAATTTCCTAAAATCTCGCAAGTCATCTTGCCAATTAGGTTGGGGGACAATTGCAACTTTAAGTCCTCGTGATTGTAATAAACGACCAATTACAGCAGCACCAAATGAAGGATGATCTACATAAGCATCACCTGTAAATAAAACTACATCAACACTATCCCAACCATGAGCTTTCATCTCTTTTACCGAGGTTGGTAACCAATCGGTTATCTTATATTGATTATCAAAAGTATTATTAGCTTTCATTTTCAAGCACTTGTAATCTGTTTTCGAGTTTAATAATTTCATCACGAAGTCGAGCTGCTTCAATAAATTCCATATTTTTAGCAGCTTCAACCATTTGAGTACGAAGTTGTATTATGGTGTGCTGCAATGACTCACTATTCATATATGAAACAACTGGGTCGGCAGCTATATCAACCTCGTGTGTATACTCTTTTTCATACATCAATGCAATTGGCTTTTGACCTTGTGGCACTGGTTCGAAGTCACTATCTTTATCAAGTCCGATGATGCGATTACGTGCCTTTATAATTGCTTGCGGTGTTATACCATTATCTTCGTTGTATTTTAATTGCACGGCGCGTCGACGATTTGTTTCATCAATAGTCAACTGCATACTTTCAGTAATTTTATCGGCATACATTATAACCATACCGTTAAGGTTTCGTGCTGCACGACCAACTGTTTGAGTTAGCGAGCGATGGCAGCGCAAGAATCCCTCTTTATCAGCATCTAATATTGCAACAAGTGATACCTCGGGCAAATCAAGGCCTTCGCGCAATAGGTTTACTCCAATAAGCACATCATATATGCCTGCTCGAAGATCATCGAGAATTTGAATACGATCAAGAGTATCTACATCGCTATGAATATATGCACAACGTATTCTAAGCTTAAGCAAATAATCATTTAACTCCTCAGCCATACGTTTGGTAAGTGTTGTTACCAATATACGCTCATCTTTCGATGCTCTATCTTGTATTTCATCAATTAGGTCATCAATCTGATTAATCGATGAACGCACTTCTATTATGGGATCTAACAGTCCAGTAGGACGAATGATTTGTTCAACTACAACTCCTTCACATTGTTCAAGTTCATAGTCGGCAGGAGTTGCACTCACATATATAATTTGCTTAGTAAGAGATTCAAATTCTTCAAATTTTAATGGACGATTATCCAATGCAGCTGGTAATCTGAAACCATATTCAACAAGATTCATCTTACGAGATAAGTCTCCTCCATACATTGCTCGAATTTGGGGCACTGTTACGTGACTTTCGTCAATAATTGTAATAAAATCATCGGGGAAATAATCTAGCAAACAGAATGGACGAGAACCTGGAGTTCTACCATCAAAATAACGACTATAATTTTCAATTCCAGAGCAATGACCAACTTCTTTCATCATTTCTACATCGTATGTAACGCGTTCATTCAAGCGTTTCGCTTCTACTGGACGGGCTTCTTTGTAGAAGAAATCAACTTGCTGCCCCAAATCCAGTTGAATTTGAGCAATAGCCGACGCTTGTCTCTCCTTTGATGTAACAAATATATTTGCTGGATAAATCTTAAAACAGTCATGCGAACCTAACGAAATACCATCTGCTGGATGAACTGTAGATATTGATTCAATTTCATCGCCCCAAAATGATATTCTTAACACAATCTCTTCATATGCAAGACGAATATCAACAGTATCACCTTTTACTCTAAATGTGCCTCTTGACAAATCCAACTCATTTCGGCAATACAACGCATCTACTAATTGGCGCAAAAACATATTTCGTGCAATTTTTTGACCAACGTTGATTTCAATTACATTGCTATGAAAATCAGACGGATTTCCAATACCATATATACATGACACTGATGAAACTACAATTACATCTTTTCGTCCCGATAATAATGCCGATGTCGTGGCCAATCGAAGCTTGTCAATTTCATCGTTTATCATCAAATCTTTCTCTATATACTTATCGACCGATGGTATATATGCTTCGGGTTGATAATAGTCGTAATAGGACACAAAATATTGGACCGAGTTATTAGGGAAAAACGATTTGAATTCACTATATAATTGAGCTGCTAAGGTCTTATTATGACTAAGAATAAGAGTAGGTCTTTGGGCGCGTTCAATGACATTTGCCATAGTAAATGTCTTACCTGAGCCAGTTACTCCAAGCAATGTTTGTGCTCGAGTACCGGAATTAAGGCCTTCTACCAATTGATCTATGGCTTGTGGTTGATCGCCAGTGGGTTTATATTGAGAGGATAACTCAAATTTCATATTACTAAATTATTTTACAAAGATATACACAATCGGTTAAAGATAAAAGTGATTTATAGAAATAAAAAAGGCAACAATACAAATTGTCGCCACATAAACGGATGTATTACATACGCCCAACTAAATAGGAATAGTCATCATTGGGATATCGGCATGTAATAATATTTTATGTGCCAAAGTGGGGTTAAAGAAACGAGAAAATACATTCTTTTTCTTATTAGGAACTACAATGAGGTCAATGTGATTTTTGTTTTCGATTTCATTAAATTTTTCACTCATTAATTTAGGACTAATTGATTGCAGTGAAAATTCAAATCTTGGATAATTTTCTCTACAATATGCTACTAAATCTTTGTCGGATGACACAAATGAATCTACAACATTCGCAACTTTTCGAGGTATATTAATAAGTGTAATTTGCGCAGATATATTAGGTAACAATCGATACATTGTATCCAATGCAACTATATCTTCATGCTCGTTATTACAGAAAAATGCAATATGCTTAATTGTGTTAATATCAAATATATTAGCCGATTCTGGCACCGCAAATACTGGGAACCTACAAGCATCAAGAACCTCTCCCGTAACGCTACCAATAAGCTCCTTCTCTTTCTTTCCTGCCCCACGTGTCCCCATTACAATAATTTGTGGTTGTATAGATTTTGCAAATTCTTCTATAGCATCTTCTGGAACACCTTCAACAATTTTAGTAGAGAACTTAATAGGAGGTATGAGTCCAAATTTAATTTGTTCTACAATTTTATGCGAAAACTCGCTCATTTTATTTGCTACCTCTAATTCGTCATCAAATTCACTGTAGAACGATTCGCTATCAGTGTCATAACTATTGAGTTTTTCAATAGCATCTGCACGCAAATAGGAGTGCAAAATAATAATATTGGCTTTATATAATCGAGCAATATCAAAAGCCATTAAGCAAGCTCGATAAGAATAATCAGAAAAATCAGTTGGGACTATAATTGTCGGTTGAGATTCAAACGAATGAGAATCCCGATTAAAAATGTCGGGATTCTCAATTATTCGTAAAGCCAAAGGCAAATCTTTTTCAGCAATTCTCACTCGAACACCTGATGATATTGTAGGTTGTGTAAGATTAACATTATTCAAAACCGCAATAATACCCTCTCTTTCAAGTGTACCTTTAAGAGCAAGAGCTTTTTCATAGGTGTGAATAGCAACAGTTATTAAGCGGTCAGAATTCATTTATGCCAAATATCTATTATTCTTTGTCTTGTTCTTGTAAAATTTCAACAGCCATGTCATATATTGTTGTATCATCGAGAACAACGATACCTCCATCAGGACCGGGTTCAATATGTACACCACAATTTTTACCAAATTCGTAGTTTGTACCACCAAAATAATTACGAACTGTTTGTACAGTAAGATTTAGTTTATCTGCAATTTGGTGAATTGAACCCTCAGGTAAACTGTCTTTGATACGACGAAGATCGTTAAATGTGATTGTTTTAGTCATAATGATATTAAATTTTAATGTTAGTAATTCAAATGTTTTTTTATGTCGAGATAAATTTAGCGCAATATTTTTAATTCTCCAAATATTTTCAATAAAAATGAAATGTGTTTTACAACATATAATGACATTTTGATTGCCATTATATCATAAATATATCAGAAAGTCAAAGATTTATAACTTAAATTCGCTCTACCGACAAAGAATTAATCCATGCGCGACTTCCATTAATTTCTACTTCATACCATAGAGTACTCTCTGTTTCATTTTGTGATTGAACTGAGTCCAAGATCTCAACCTTTGTTCCCTCATGTAACAAGATTGCCTCTTCGGCGTGATTTTGTGGAGAGTGTGGCCCTACACTTAACATTGTAGATTCATCCATTATAATGGCATTTGATTTGTCTGATGCATTAATTGCACTAACGATTGAAGCTCCAATCATTATAAACCACATCAAGGCAAGTACAATTCCACCAAAAAAACCAATTTTTCTCACTTTTATATTTTTTGCATACATATATAATGCAATAGATGTAATTACCAATGCCAATATAATTATTGATAAATAAGCCCATGTATTGGGTGAAAATAGATTTATAATAGAATCGACAAGCCTTGTTATAAAATTGCGATTATCAGGAATTTTATCAATGCATTTTGTCTTCACAAAATCTAGATTGAATTTTGCATCATCATTTCCAGGATTTAATCGCAACGCTCTTTCATAGTTTAAAATAGCTTTGCCCAAATTATCTGAGCGATAATATGCATTTCCAAGATTATAATAAATATCACTACTCGCTCCACTTTTTCCTATCGCTTCTTCATATAATTTAATTGCAGAGTAATACTCTTTTTGTAAATATAATGAATCGGCAATAGATACTATAGAATCATTAGCAAATAGTGGGATT
>JAFOYQ010000105.1 GCA_017424575.1 Muribaculaceae bacterium | reverse complement strand
TCTTGACGGAGAGTTTATTAAAGTCCCTAAAAAGGTTAAAAGTATCAAAGATTATGACAGCAAAGTCTTTACTTATATAGACGAAAATGGCAAATGGGGTGTAATGGGATTGGATGAAAACCACACTGAATACATTCGACCTAAATATAGTTATATTCAAATTCTTTCATCTGAAGAGTTTCTTGTTCAAGATGATAAAGATTTCTTTATCATGAACAAAGAGGGTGATAAAATACTCGACTTTGGTGATGACTATGACGATGTTTCTTCATTTGGGTCTAATTTCATAGTAAAAGAGGGTAGTATATATATGATTTATGACAAAGAAAACAAACCTGTCAACAAAAACGAATATTTCAAGATTGAAAATTCTATATCAAAATTTTTCACTATCGACTCTTATTATTTCGATGTTGATGGCGTTGCGCAAGTAATTGCTGATTGTATTTCTGATAAGGGTATTGATAAATACACTTTAGGAGAAACTACCTCAAAATATCTTAAAGGAAATATTGAGGACTACAAATGGTCTTTTAGCTTTAGCGACACTGAACTCTACAAAAAAGGTTATAAATATCACGTTGATTTCAGTTTTGTTAGTGATGAAGCTCTCGTGAATTCAAATTGGGATGGTTGGAGTAATAGCTATTCATATAGCAAAAATCCAAACGCTAAAATTGAAAGTATTTCTTTAAGTGCTAAGGTTGATAAATATGGAGAACAAGTTAAGGAAAAACTAATTAGCATATTAGAGAAAAAAGGGTGGAAAAATGACAACGGCACTCTTACCTCAAATGGCAAAAGTCTTTCTATTAACGCAGGTAGTGATTTTTATTGCGACGTAATCACTGTTCGTTTATCAAATGACCCTGGTTATAGAAACAGTGATGTAGTTGATCCAGCGGTCTATGCTGATTCAACGGCCTATGAATCAGATTGGGATATCTAAAATTAAGCTATAATAAAACGAAAAATGGTTGCCAAGAGGCAACCATTTTTCGTTTTATCTCTAATATTCTTTTTTTACAATTCTTTATTGTATCTTTGCAACCAATAATCAAAAAAATCGTGGAAAGATGAATCGCATTTTAATTATAAATGGTCCTAACCTCAATCTTCTTGGCAGGAGAGAGCCTGGAATTTATGGAAATTGTTCGATGGAGTCTTATCTCGAAACTCTTCGTTCAAGATATCCCAATCATAGCATTGAGTATTTCCAAAGCAATCATGAGGGTGAAATCATCGACAAGTTGCATGAAGTGGGATTTGATAACGACATGGAAGGTATAGTCCTCAATGCCGGAGCCTACACCCACACATCACTTGCCATAGCCGATGCCATAGCTGCCATTAACGTCCCTGTGGTTGAAGTACACATCTCAAATGTTCATGCTCGCGAAGAGGTGCGCCACCATTCTATGATTTCGAGAGTGTGTCGTGGTGTAATTGCTGGATTTGGCATGAATAGTTACCGACTCGGCATCGAAGCCCTTTTATCATTATAGCCTTCAACTTATGCAAGAAAAATTAGAAGAATATATCCTCAACCATATTGATCCCGAACCCGAGATGATGCGTCAACTCAATCGCGACACACATGTATATCATCTCTATTCACGCATGTGTTCGGGTCATCTTCAAGGACGCATGCTCAAGATGTTTACTCGCATGATTCGCCCTCAACGCATTCTCGAACTTGGTGCGTTCACTGGCTATTCAGCACTCTGCTTTGCCGAAGGTATGCCCGAAGATGCCGAACTTCACACTGTGGAGATTGACGATGAAATAGAAGATTTCATCCTTGAACGATTCAACGCATCACCCTATGCCAACCGCATGCACCTACACATTGGCGATGCAATGGAGATTGTACCTACTATCGAGGGAGAATTTGATCTCGTGTTTATCGACGCCAACAAACGCAATTATGTTGATTACTACAATATGATATTGCCACGAGTGCGCAAAGGTGGATTTATCCTTGCCGATAATACCCTTTGGGACGGCAAAGTGATTGAAGAAAACCCTCGTGACCCACAAACACTCGGTATTCTCGAATTTAACGACATGATAGCCCATGACCCTCGCGTAGAAAAAGTGATACTCCCACTCCGCGACGGATTGACACTAATTCATAAACTATAATTAAAGATATTACAATTAAGATAGCTCCTCACTACTATATTGCCGTGGGAAGCATCCATATTGCCACATGCGAGAGGAGTTGCAATATGATAAGTATTGCTGTAACATCGGGGCGTTGGCGATAACTTATCCATGCCATAATCGCCGATGCCACTACATAGAATGGGTAGAAGAATAAAAACATCTTCACATTCTCATATTGAGCTACGCTGCAATTTGTGATAACCACAGGCAACATCACAATAGGGAATGTGGATAAAATAATCACAATCTTTACCCACAACGGGAATTTTCTTTTATCAGCGTTTTCGCTCATTTTTTCTTCTTATTCTCTTTTGCTCTCTTTTTCTCCTCAAGATAAGCCTCTACGGTTGCTTTAATCCCTTTTTCGAGTGAAAATTGAGGATTAAAATTAAAATCACGCTTAGCCTCACTCACGTCGCACGACCAGTTGCGTTGCTTCATGATTTTGAATTTATCACGATTAAGAGTGCTTGCCCTCATCTGTGCTGCAGCCCATTTCTCAGCCACAAACGATGCAATATACACTATCCATAATGGTAGTTTCATGGGCACAACCCATTTCACTCCCAATTCTCGCGCTACAATGCTACGAAACTCCTTTTGAGTATAACTTCTATCCTCAGAGATGATATATTTTTTCTTCACCACACCAGCCTCATAGGCATCAAACATGGCGTTAACCAAATCTTCTACATATATAAATGTGAGCAACTGCTTACGATATCCTACACCAAAGTCAAAGTGCGAGTCGATGCTCTTTATCATCATCAAGTAGTCTTGCTCGTGAGGACCATACACACCAGTAGGGCGGAAAATTATATAAGGGAAATTCTCAACTGTTTCAAGATAGGTCTCAGCCTTAATCTTCGACAAACCATATCGAGTGTTGGGGTTAGGAATAGTCTTTGAAGAAATAGGAGTATAGTTTTTCTCGTCACCCATACCCAACGCACTAAGGCTACTCATATATAAGAAACGATTTGGCACCTTATCTATAGCATGCAACGCCTCCACAAAATTTCGCAGATAGGTATAGTTGATGAGATTGAAGAAAAAGAAATTTGCACATTTAGTAGCCCCAAGATTATAGATAATGAAATCCCACTTCTCCCCTTCGGGCAAAGCCTCCTTGAGCGACTGAGTCATCGCCTCCTCATTATCATAGTCAAGCACCACAAAGTGCAAACGCGAATCGGTGAGATAACGACGAGAGGTAGATTCACGCACCGCAACATAAGTTTCAAAACCACGGCGCAAACCCTCCTCTGCAATAAAACCACCGATAAACCCACCGGCCCCCACAACCAAAAGTTTCTTGCTCATACCTATATATATTATATAATTTACCCACAAATATACTCAATAATCTCAATAGCCACAACGCACAAAAGCCCTATAAAGCACAAAAAATCGATTTTTTTTGCTAAAATATTTGCGTATGTCAGATTTTTTATATAATTTTGCAACGTTTTCGGGAAATTAGGAATAATAGCCCACAATCATCCAGAGTCGGATTAAGATCCGTGCCAACCAGCCCTTTATACTCATTTTTTTGGGCAACGGTGGACCATAGATGAGAGAATTAACGAATTGTTTAATATCTTAAAAAATTAAAAAAATGGAACAAGATTTAACTTTAAAACACACTAAGATGCAAAGAAAAACAGCCTACCGCACATTCCTCAACGACTTCCACGAGATGAACAGAATTACAGGTAAACGAGGTGGGACTTGTTCGAAAAGCACACTTCTAATTGGATTTCCTTTTATCTAACCACTATCCAATCATTACCCTCAAAATTTTATTAGTTTAGCAAATTTGTTTGCGTAGTTTGTAACTTTAACACCTACATTTTAATGAAAAATTCTATCATTTCACAAAATGATGGCAAGCCATCGTCAACTCAAAAAGATTCAAATTTTAATCTATTTTTGGAAAACGCATTTTTCTTAATCGCTAACAGAAAGCACATTATGTGCAATCCTAAAATGTATTACACAGTTATCGATGCCAATAATGGCCTTGCTTATTCAGGCAATAGTGGATTGAAAAACACAACACTCGGGTGCTATCTCAACTGGTGGAGCAACTGCTTGCAAGCAAGCGACATCGACAATGACAACTCAAAGTGGGTCATCGCTCGAATTGCAGGCAGTCCACTCTCGGGGTGCAACAACTGTTTGGCAGTGAGCAATGATGGGAAGGTGAAATTTATTGAGCACCCCCATTTCAGAATCCTATGGAAAACACTCATGGAAAACAACAAAATGTTTAATGACACCTCTTTACAACAAGAAGCCTACACACTCCAAGAGGTGATTGAACTACTTCGTCAAAACACATCCTACGACGAGAAAGACACACACATCTTCTTTTTAGAAAGAGCCTATTATCGTCAAAAGAGTGAAATTAAATCACTTAACGAAACCAAAAAGCGATACTATGACAAAATCTCACAACTCAAAGTGGAAGCGAAAAACACACTTTTACAACCTCACATGGAAGAATACACACAACTCCGAGAGATGACATCTTACTATACTAAGAAAATCAACACACTCAAGATCAACTTGAAAATCAAGCTCAAGGCTGGACAAATTGATCGACATCGCTACCAACGCTTGCACATGTATCTCTGCCTCCGCAGAGACATGTTGCAAGAGCGATTGAAGCTATTCCGTAGCCGAATTATGAGCTGCGTTGATGGATTGGAAGGGGTAACTTTCTCTGAAATCCTCACCTATTACCAACCTCCCAAATAGGTCACAAGCCTCACCCTCTCTCCTCTTTTTTAATTTTAATTCAGTCAACTTTATAATTTAATGAATATGAAGAAAATAGAAAGACAACACGAAGATCTACTTACCCAAAACGCATTCACACTTTTACGCAACTATCGTCGTATTCTCAACGATCCACGCATGCGATATGCCACTATTAAATACACTTGTGGCGAAGCAAAAAATGGAGTTGAAAACATTTCAAACCCCACCGTTGGAGCATACATTGAATGGTGGACAGAAGGCTATAACACCATCAATCTCAACACCTACCAAGGGCACACCATTTGCCACAAATTGACAGTAAAGAACTCTTGGGTGGATAGTTGGATGGAATATATATCCGATTCAGGAAACAACGACTGCCAACCTATTCTCTCTGCCAAAAATCAATGGAATAGAATGAAAAATTGCATTGAAAATCACACACTTTCAGAGAACGAAACTGGCATCACCCCTTACACCTTTGAAGAGGTAATTGAGATTCTCAACAACCTACCAACTACCAATTGCGACATAGATGTTGTGGACTACTTTTTCCAAAAACAATACATTGCTCAACTCGAGCGAGAAATTTACGAAAAGCATCGCATGAGCGCTCACTACAAAAAGAAATACCACCACCTTTTGATGAGTGAAAAACGCACCGAACTTGAAGAGTTGTATAACAAATACCATTCTCTCAACGTGAAACTTTTCGAACTAAGAGATGAAAAATATGACATGAGTGCCACCGTGAAGAAAGACGTCAAAAAGGGAGCAATAAGCCAAAAAGATGCTAACAAAGTTCTCGACTCAATCGAAAAGGAGATTTCAGACACAGAAGATGAACTCAACAAAATAAGACATGAAGAATTGGGCACACTATTCCCCAATGAATGGATTCATATTGAAGAGATCAAAGAGTTTCTTTACAACACTCAAAACGATTAATCCCCTAACCACTTTTTCAGGGGGAGCCAACTCTCCCCCTTTCCAATAAACCACATTTATAAACACATAAAAAGCATTACAACATGGATACTGTTTGCAATATCATTTCAAAAACAATTCTTTTCTTTATTACACCAATCGTTTATGTAGCAGGCTTTTGCTACCACTTTTTCAAAACACTCTTTTCTTCTAACGATTAATAGATAGCACAATGAGCACACCAAAGGAACAACATCGTTTTGACCCACAAGAGGTGGAACATTTGCGTCAAGACTACCTTAATTCGAGCAATGTAATCGTAGCCGGTGGACGAGACTTTGACGACTACGATTTAATGCGCGACACCCTCGACGAACTTTTCTGGGACTCTGATGCATTTGAGGGAAAGGTAATAAAAATAGTATCAGGAATGGCTCGTGGAGCCGACACTCTTGCCATTGACTATGCCAATGAAAACGGACTCACCAAGATTCTATTTCCAGTCAACTGGAAGTTTCACAAACACTTAGCAGGATTGTTTCGCAACGAGGATATGCTATCGGTAGGCACACACTTGGTAGCATTCTGGGACGGCGACTCGCATGGCACCAAAAAGATGATTGACCTCGCTCGCGAAAAAGGAATTCCTGTGTGGGTGATAAATTATTAAACTTTTTTTTGACCACCTTATCAAAATAAAACTAACAGAAGGAAGATACCAAGATGATATACAATAGAGACGGAACAATAAACTTTGAGAAGTTTAATCGCTTGAGCGAAGCTGAACAAGTGAAACACATGGAATGCTGGACACCACAGCAAAGGATGGAGTATCTTATGCAAAACACTATTTCAGAAGAAGAATGTTTTGCACCTGTTTTTGAATTAATAAAAGAAATTGAAGAAGAAGAGAAACGATCCCAATTAAAATCCTAATCAACCCTTTTCACAACAATTTATCAACCTTTAAAAAACAAAATATTATGTGCGCACAACGACTAAAACCATTACGTACTAACGACCCTTTTTCTAACATTGAAGATTTTGACGCAAACGATCAAGACACAACATACGTAGAACCTGAGTCATGGACTATCATTACAGCCCTCGATCGCGTATTACATCTCGCGAAAGGTTCAAAACTATCCGACGAGTTTTTTGAAAAATGCAAGAACCCACTCGCATATTTGCGCCAAGAATTGGAATTGAGCGATATTCAAATTATCGTTATCGCTATTCTCATCGAATCTGGTCAAGCCATATCTTGGAGAGGTTTTGGCAACTTCTTAGATATTAGCCGTTTGAGTATGATGGTTTACTCTGAGGAGGTTGAAGAGTTGGTCAACAAACGCTGGATTAACCACTCAGCGGCCGAAGAGATGAACGGCATGTATGAAGGCTTTAAACTCGTGAGAGGAGTGGTAACCGCTTTGCGCAAAAACAAACCTTTTGTTCCAGAAAAAATCGACAATCTCACCATCCAAAATTTTGTCGACCGCGTCAGTAGTTATATTCGTCAAGGTTGTCGCGGAGACATAAGTAGTTTTATTCACGATGAAAACTGGCTTGTGCAAATCATTGATGCCAATCAACACCTACCCCTTTGCCAAGAAATTGCAAAACTCGATGATATTCACTCCAAATCGTTGATGTGTGTAGCTCTTTCTGACTATGCGAAATATGCCAACTCCGAAAACGAAGGCATTACCATTGCGTTTGACATTGACTCACGATACCCCGAAGAATGGGAGTGCAACCACCTTCGTGATCAACTTCGCGAGGGGTCGCATGAATTGATTCAACGCAACCTTCTTGAACACAAGTGCGACAATGGTATGGCCGACACCGAGGTATATGTATTCACATCACACACAAAAGAAAACTTGCTATCGGAATATTCTCTTGCTTCTACACGACATAACCACCGCGAAGATTTCGGGTTGAAGAAACATAAGTCTATTAAGGAAAAATCGTTGTTTTTCAACGACTCCGAGCAAGAGCAACTCGATCGTCTCTGCAATCTATTGACCAAAGACAACCTCCCATCGGTGCAACAACGCCTTGAAGAGCAGGGACTTCGCAAAGGTTTTGCATGTTTGTTCTATGGTGCTCCTGGTACTGGTAAAACCGAGTCGGTGCTACAAATTGCGCGTCAAACAGGTCGCGACATTATGCAAATCGACATTGCAGGCCTTCGCGACAAATGGGTGGGAGAAAGCGAGAAAAACATCAAAGCCGTCTTTGCTCGTTATCGTAACGCATGCAAAAACTTAAATGTGATGCCTATCCTTTTCTTCAACGAAGCCGATGCAATCTTTGGTCGACGCAACGAAAATGCCGAGTCGTCGGTCGACAAGATGAACAATGCGATGCAAAATATCATTCTCCAAGAGATTGAAGACCTCGACGGCATTCTCATCGCCACAACCAACCTTACAACCAATCTCGACAGTGCTTTTGAGCGTCGCTTCCTCTTCAAAGTGGAGTTTCACAAGCCCAGTGCAGAGATTAAGGCCAAAATATGGATGTCGATGATTGACAACCTCTCGGCCGACGATGCACACCGATTGGCATCGAAATACAACTTTTCGGGTGGTCAAATCGAGAACATCTCTCGCAAACGCACTATCGATTACATCTTGACTGGCAAAACTGCCACTATCGATGAGTTGGAAAAATATTGCGAAGCCGAACTCTTTGAGAGCAAAAACAACCGCATGCGCATCACTGGTTTTTCAATGTAATACATTTGAGAAATGATGTTTTATAAATTATTAAATTAAACAGCAAACTGATGGGTAAAAAATTAACATTAAATGTGGATGGTAAAGAACTCACAAAAAAGGATTTAAAAGAACGATTTGACAAATACAATGCGATGTATTTTGATGGCAAATTGGGTAAATGCCAATTCTTTTGGATGTCACCCTACGGTGGCACTTTTGGGAAATATGCTCTATGGCAAAATAAAAGAGGGGTTATTAGCAATATTGGTGTGGGAAGAAATGTATATTGGACAGAAGATACCTTAAGAGAATTGTTGGTTCACGAAATGATTCATATGTATACAAGAACTATCGAGGGGGTTAGATTTGATGGGGTGCTTGGTCATGGCCGACGATTTAGATCACATTGCAAGCGTCTAAAACGAGATTATGGGTTAATCATCACAAAGCATGGTAAAAACTTTAAACTTAAAGATAAAACATTCAAAAAACCCCAATTATGGGAAAAGATTCTTTTTTGGTTGATTGATAGATAAAATATTTGTGAACTATATTGCAGCTATGACAACAAGCTAAGAATGAGATTAGACAATTTTCATAATAATAAGATATTTATAAATAATATAGTTTTATATGGAATATAATGATGACCCTTTTTTCAAGTATAGCGATGGAGAATTTTCACACGCACACATTGAGAGTCAGTTTGTTTTTACCCCAATCAAACCCATTTCCTCCTCTCTCCGTAAAAAACTTATGGAACATTATTCTAAATACTTAAACCACTAATAATTTCATGGACAAAGTTGCATTTATAAAAGAGAATAACACAAACCTTATCAAAACTACCCAAAACGACTTCAAATACATCAAAAGCATTGTCATTTTTTCAGCCGAAGAGTCTGATTCATTAATGAATCTCTTAAAAAATGCGGGGTATGCGTTTGTTCCCGTTACAGGCGAATACAATGGCAACAAAGCCAATCTTTATGCAGTTTTTAATTTGTCGTTAAATTCAGCCCTATATTTATGTAGGCATTGTCAACTAACATCTCTTGTGTGGAACAGATTGAATAGTGATGGCTCTATTTATAGCAGATATTGGGAACTAAACGACACATCAGCCCCTTATCACAAGAAGGATAATGGATTCATCTCAAAACAAGAGTGGGGCACTCAATATGATGCCAATGACGATTTCGCCATCACCGACGAACCTATCAAATACTCAATACCATGCAGTGTGCTTAAAACATTTAACGATAAAATCGGTGAAAACATAAGGGAGATTGTAGAGCAAGAAAATGCGCGTGGCGTGACAATCATCAACGAAGAGAATCTACTCGACTTTGCAATGAACCGCACCGGACTCTCTTCTCATCTTTATCGAAAAGCAATTTATAAAGATTGTTGATATTGATAACACATTGTATAATTTATTGAATTAAACGGCAAACCAATGGGTAAAAAACTAACCAAAAGTGACATAAAGGAACGATTTGATATCTATAATCAAAAATACTTTGAAGGGAAATTAGGCAAATGCAAATTTTTCTTATTCCCTAAAAACATATATACATTTGGAAAGTATACTGATATTACACAAAAAGATGGTTCAATATTAAGTAAAATTTATATTAATCAAAATTTGGTTGTTACCGAAGAGAATCTTGAATCCATTATAGTTCATGAAATGATACATATGTATGTTAGAACTATTGAAAATGTAAGATTTGATGGTTTGTTAGGTCACGGATGTCATTTTAGAAAACACCAAAAAAGATTGAACAAAAAATTTGGTTTAAATATTGAGATTCATCCCAATTTAGAGTGCATAGATAATAAAAAACGCATTCCTAAATTATGGGAAAAAGTTCTTTTATGGTTGATTGATAGATAAAAATTTAGGAAACTGTAATTATCCAATTTCCCAAACCATGAGCAAGAAGAAACCAATGATTGAGTATCTTGAAATAGATGAGAACATCTATATTGAAAATGATGTTGTGAAGACTCGTTTTATGGAGTATAACGGAAAAGATATCGGCACATGGGACGATATGTGGCAAGGTGTTTTAAAAATAATAGAAAAAGTAAGAGAATATGATGAAGACAACTTGACAAGCTCTATTTAGGGCAATCCTTCTGAAAATTAGATGCCTAAAAATTTGTCTCGAAAGGATATTTTTACTATATTTGTAATATAATTCTTTAACACACACAAAAAAACACAGCACATGGAAAAGTACTCCTACGAAAACACAGTCCGTTTTGGTAACAAACTCCTTCCCTACTGGGAATTTTCAAACATGTCTTACGATTATCCCGTTGACTACAACGGTATTCATTTCAAAACTACCGAACACCTATTCTTTGCACTTCGATTTAATACTTACCCCGAGTATCAACAAGAGGTAATCAACTATCGACCAGGTATCACCTACTTAAAAAGAAAGTTTAGAGACGGCAAGGCTTATAAACCCTACCACTTTGAACATTGGGACGAGGTGTGTGTCGATGTAATGAAGTTTATCGTAAAACTCAAATACGATCAAAACGAAGGCTTCCGTAAGTTGTTGGAAAGCACCAAGGGGAAAATCATCATCGAAGACACCACCTACCAAAGCAGCGCAAAGAACAATGTGCAGATTTGGGGGGCAGTAGATACAAAGAAAAAGGAAGTTTTAACCCAACTCAAAAAAGCAAAAGCCCCCGAAGAGGAGATAAAAAAATTGGTCAATGACCCCTTTGATGTGTTGGTTGGACACAATGAACTTGGCAAAATCCTCATGGAACTCCGCGACACTGGCACAATCTCTTACAACTTCAAATACCCCATCTACCTCCTCGACAAAGAGGTGAAATAGGATAACAATAACAGGTTTAGCCCCATTTGGGGACTAAACCTGGCTACATTCTAAACACACCCTTCAAAGGCGCCTCTCCTTTGTGGCTATTACCCCTACACCAATAAACCTTTAATTATGGCTTACAACGACGACCCCTTTTTCAAGTATACCGTTGAAGAACTCAAAAACATGACTCACGAAGAATTTTGTGCACTTTTAGAAGAGAGTAATGAATATGTGCGCAAGAAATGGAAAGAAGAAAAAGACCAAGAAACACCCCATTTCAACTCCATTGAAGAGTTGCGTGCTTATTATAATTGCATTCCCTTTGACGAAGCTGTGAAAAGGATGAACAAACTATTTGAAAAATACGGTTTTAAACTCTAATCCACCTAAAATCAAACTAATATTATGGCATACAAATTAACAACACAGAATTATAAGTACACTGCGTTTATTTATGAAGAAAAAATAACTCTAAAGTATTTAAATATTTTTTCAGAATTAGGTTTTAGAGATTTATTATTCAAAAAATTAAATGGAAAGGCATTTCCTAATATTATCCTCACCTTGAAATTTGAAACAAATGAAGAAAACATTATTACATCGGCAAATGTATCTTGGAATTTTCACGAAGATGAATTAGATAGATCACAAAACGATATAATATTTTTCTACAATAGAGATAGAGCACAAGGTCTCATTAATCGTCATATTGATGAAGCTATCGACGAATATTTCAATAGTTTAGAATGTAATGAATTGCTAACTAAATTATTAACAGATGTTCCCCGCCTTAAGAAAATTATAGATAAGGTGGATTAATGTCATAAACATTATTGATTATAGAAAACACTATTTTGGTCAAAAGCTGTAAAATATAATTTGCTCAGTAAGGTTATTTTCAGTATATTTGTTTATGATAAACGCTAAAAACTACACCCCATGGCACAAATTGATAATAAAAAAGTTTTACTAAGTGGCAACTTTGCCTTCGACACTATCGTCACTCGCGAATATCCCGAGGGATTTATCCTTGGAAAGAACAATCGGTTTACCGAGACCATTGTTGGCGAATGCGTAGGCAATACCTGTGGCAATGTGAGCTGCATGTTGCCATATCTTGGTGTTGAATCTTACCCTATAGCACATTTCGACCTATCACAACAAGGATTGCAAATGAAAGACGACCTTCATCGATATGGTGCCGATGTGCGTTTTGTGCAAAATAGCGAAAGCGGTGGCACAACATTGCTCCTTTGCACCCACAAACGCGACAAAAATACGGGTGAACACGCCACCACATTCAGAGCCACATCTCCTGGTAGCCGTTTCCCAAAACGCAAATACCTACGTGTGCGCGATGAGGCTCCTGCGTTTATTGAAAGTCTCGATTTCACTCCATTCCTATACTTCTACGATGCCGCCGAAGCCGGCCTTCGCTATCTTGCCGAAGAACTCCGCAAGCGTGGCACATTGGTGTATTTTGAGCCCGAGAGTGCCGCTGATGTAAAGAAATTCATCAAAGGCGTTGAGGTAAGCGACATCGTTAAGTTTAGCCACGAAAAGGTGACCGACGCGTCTTTCATTGACCAATACAATGACAAACTTTTCATACGCACGCTTGGTAGCCAAGGGGTAGAATTTAACCTTCGTGGCGAAGGATGGATTAAAATCGACGCTGTGCCCAACGACAATGTTGTTGACTGGGAAGGTGCAGGCGACTGGTTTTCAAGTCAGTTCATCGCTTGCTTATGTGAAAGTGGCATTCAATCGGTTAAAGATATGACCATTGAAAATGTGCGCGCTTGCGCAGAGAAAGCATCCGAAACAGCATCACGCTCCATCTCATACATGTGTAGCAAAGGTATGATTGATAGCACACGATAAATTTGCTTTTCTTTTTCAAAAAATATAACTTTGCTAACAACAATTTATACCCACCCAAAAACACTCCTCCGATTATGGAAAAATGGAAAAATTTACGCGTCACAACATACGCTGCCGAAGTGGTTGGTGAATACCAATTTGATGTAATTGATGAATTCAGTTCGTCGTTTACTTCTTACGACGAAGATGGCAAACCCGTCAGCGGATACTCTCGTCAAAATGATGGCAATATAACAACCGATTTTTACTATGAAAATGGATTGTTGGTTAAAGAGTATTCCGGTTATCATACTACAATAAACAAGTATGACGAGAAAGGCAATCTCATTGAGTCAATCATGGAAAGTGATGCTGGTGAACAATCACAAAATTTGACATACGATGCAAATGGCAATGTGATAAAGGAGGTTCATTGTTATGAAGATCTTTTTTCGGGAGAGGATGAAAAAATAACTATTAGATACATCTACGACGAAAAAGGAAATTTAATAGAGCGCATCACTAAAAGCAACGAAGGTAAAGAAGTTATAAAACTATATTACAACGACGAAGGTGTAAAAATCGCAGAGAAGATGGCACATGACTCATATTTTGAAATAACCGAATTTGCCAACGACGAAAAACTCACCGAGCGCCGCTATCACTGCAAAGCCAAAGATGTTAAGACTTTCTTGGAAACCGACGATTTCAAAAAACAATTGTTTGAAACTAAAGAAATTCGTCGCGAACAAAAGACAAAAGGTGATAAGATTTTTGATGTAGGTTATTGCATTGTAAACAACACAATATGCTCTAAAGAGATTATTATCTCCGACTCAGCAACCAATCGCGTTTTGAAATATTATGAAATTAACGATTGCGACGGCGACACCCCCGTCGTAACCGAAAAAACTATTGAATATTGGGACTAAATAATTTATACTAATTATGCATAAAGCATTTCACGGATCACCATTCTTGTTTGATTCATTTAATCTCGACAAAGCCGGCGACGCTACTGGCATTAAATTTGGTTATGGTGTGTATTTGACCGAGGTTGAGGCATCGGCTGTTCACTATTCGCAACCACGCAATATTGACCTCATGCCCGAGCATTATCTCTATACAATTGAGATTCCCGACCTTACCCCCGACAATCACTTGATTTCGGCAAAACCAGTTGAACCATCAATCATTGCTCGCACCGAGGCGGCCCTCAACACCAAAGTGCCTGAAAAAGTAACCGCTGCAGGTAAAGACTTCCGTAAATGGATAGGCATGCACCTCATGGGAACTAAAAAGGCAGGATTGCAAGAAGAAAAAGCCGCTGCCGAGTTTCTCAACTCTATTGGTGTGTTATTCTCGGTATGGCCTACTGCTCAAACCAAACCAGAAGGACCTAAAAACATTGTAGTGTTTGACGCAAAGAATGTTACCATCGTAGGTCGTGAATATATCGAAATTGAGAACAAATGCAAAAAGTGGGTTCTCGTAAGCAGAAAGGACGCTTAAAAATATGAGTTTTTATAGCATTGTGGGTTTTATAAAGGAGTATTATCCAAAATACCTTGGCATAAAAGAGTATCGAGTTAAAGAATGTGTCACCATTCATAAAGTAAAAGATGAATGGGGCATATTCTGCAACTTTGCGCCTACCCCCATCGTCATTGACGGCATTAAGTTTCGCAACTCCGAGCAACTATTTCAACTCATGAAATTTCAAGATGCCGAAGCCATCATCGACGTCTATTCGGCTAACAATCCCAAAATGACAACCAAGAAATGGGAAAAGACACATCGCCGAAGCGATTGGGGCAAGATGGTGCTCGACGCAATGAAATTTTGCCTCGTAAAGAAATATGAGCAGAGCGAAGAATTTAGGAAGAAGTTGCAAGAAAGTGCTGGGAAATATATTGTTGAAGACCAATCAAAATTCAGCAAAAAGCAACCCGATGCTTGGGGCGTAAAACTTCGCAACGGCCTCTTTGTAGGCCCCAACCTTCTTGGACAATTCCTCATGGAACTCCGCGACACAGGCAAGTTGGATTACACCCTCCCCGACAACGCCCTCGACTTCATCGAGATACTGAAAAATCATGAGAGCCTCTAGTTGACTCAAACATATCCAATAGAAATAACCATAACCACTAATTATGTGGTTATGGTTATTTCTATTTATCGGAAAGCAACTTTCCTGGTTCTTGGTGTTTATTATGCAAAATTATTTCATACCACACAATTCATCTACCAATTTCATTGTTTTTGCGAAAGTAGGCTCATCTTTGCGAACTCCTAAATGCGTTGATGTTTGATTCTTGTTTAGTATTAACGACGAAACAAACGAAAATTTATCC